>DASVRX010000040.1:0-18438 GCA_036388375.1 Pedobacter sp.
ATACTCGTTATAACCAGCAATATCAATGAAAGCTGACGATTGTCGCTGTAGATATCTTTCCTAAACAAGTATAAAAACACAATAAGGAGCAGAACTACAAGGCCAACCAGCAAAAACTGGCCTAAAAAGATCAGCGTCTTATCTCCGTTAATACGCGAGTCTTTTTCGTACGTTTCCTTTAACGATTCTAACTTTTGGAAGATTTCTGATGTAATTACCGCATTTTCTGTAACGACACTCTCGCCTTTTTGAACCATACCTCGCGTTAACGAAATATTATTCAAAGCCTCGTTTTCAATCTTTTGGCTTAGCTGTTCATCATAAACATAGTTTTGTTGAATATGATCGCTTATTAGGCTTAGTAACCATTCCTTGTTTTTAATTTCGTCATGAACTTGTATCTGTTCTTCGGCATATTTAAGTGCCTTTTCCGCACTTAGTACTTCCAAAGAACTTAGTTGCCTGGATACGTTTCCGGTAAGAAGAAGAAAATTATAATGAGTGCCATGTCGCTGATACTTTTTACTGAGACTCATAACCCCCCGGTTATAGATATCTGTTAATATAGCCTGGCCGACACCCTTATAGACATCCTTCAATCTGGAGCTTTGACCTGCTGTATTCCATTTTAAATCGAAGTCTGTTGAATAAGCCTCCAGCTCTGTTTGTGTTGTTTGCTCGTTGTTTTGGTAGACAGGCAAAACGGCTTTTAATACATCAGCTCGATCCTGAATTATTTCTTCCTGCGTTTTTGCTATGGCGAAACTATAAGGTGAAATCAGATCTTTGTTTTGCCAGATCTTACCCTTTTCGTACTCATACCTAAAGCGGGCATGTTTAGGTAATATAGCTGTAATCACCAGAGTACACAGAATCATCATCACATACTTAGATGATGCTGAATATTTCCGGTATAGTATTAAATGAGAATTCTTCCTGAATTTTGCCACGCTCTATTTCTATGCTATCAAAATTAAATAAGTTTTCACAATTCGCTAACTTAGTACAAATAAACGTATACGCATCCAAAAATATCAACGTTTATACTCCAAACTGAAGCCTGATTATATGAGAGATGTTTACATTTTATCTGCAGTGCGTACTCCTATAGGAAGCTTCGGTGGCAGTCTTTCATCTCTTAGTGCTACGCAACTGGGTGGTCTGGCGATTCAGGCTGCGGTAGAGCAATCTGGTATCGACAAAGCTTCCATTCAGGAGGTTTTTATGGGAAATGTTTTGCAGGCAAATCTAGGTCAGGCTCCTGCTACTCAAGCCTCGAAATTTGCTGGCTTGCCCGACATTCCCAGTACCACAATTAATAAGGTTTGTGCTTCAGGTATGAAAGCTGTAATGTTTGCGGCCCAGGGAATAGCCTTAGGCGATCTTGATATTGCGGTTGCCGGCGGAATGGAGAGCATGAGTAATGTGCCCTATTATTTGGATAAAGTTCGAAACGGATTTAAATTGGGGCATGGGCAGCTTACTGATGGCTTGCTTAAAGATGGGTTATGGGATATTTATAATGATTTTCACATGGGCGCTGCAGCGGAACAATGTGCCTGCAAATATGACATCAGCCGGGAAGATCAAGATAAATTTGCTATCGAATCTTATAAGCGTTCTCAACAGGCGCAAAGCGATGGATCTTTCGATGATGAGATAATCACTGTGGAAATAACTGGCAAAAAGGGAGATAAAACTATGGTTTTGATTGACGATGAACCAGCCACAGTCAACTTTGACAAAATATCGACACTAAAACCCGTTTTCAAAAAAGATGGTTCTGTAACAGCTGCCAATGCTTCAACCCTTAATGATGGTGCCGCGGCACTCGTATTAATAAGCGGTGAAAAGATGCGCCAGTTAGGATTAACGCCTTTAGCGAAAATTATAAATTATGCCGACGCTCAGCAAGCTCCAGAAGAATTCACCACCGCCCCTGCCCTGGCAATTCCTTTGGCATTGAAAAAAGCCGGGTTAAATATAAATCAGGTCGATTATTTTGAAATCAACGAAGCTTTTTCGGTTGTATCTTTGGCTAATAATCAGTTATTGAATCTCGACCCATCTCTCGTAAATAAAAAAGGCGGCGCAGTATCTTTGGGTCATCCATTGGGTGCGTCAGGTGCAAGGATTTTGGTAACATTAATTCATACGCTTATCCAAAATAATAGCAAAATTGGTGTTGCAGGAATTTGTAACGGCGGTGGCGGTGCAAGTGCCATGGTAATTGAAAACAGCATTATATGATCAAAAACTTTCTCCTGATATTACTCATTTTCTCGCTTCACGCCAATCTGCAAGCGCAACACGCACCAATTGGTAAATCAAAAGAACAGTTCGCAGTTTATCTCGACAGTTTAAAAAACCTTAGTTATCAGTCAATTAATAATCCCGATGAATTGGAGCGGTATAATGCGAGTTATGCCATGGCAAAAACATTAGTAAGGGCTTTGAAGCTTCCTAACTCTTTTAACTTTAGCTTCGATTCATTAAAAACCGTCTCCATACTTACTTCTCCGGACAGGCGATTTAAAGTATTTACCTGGCATGTGATGAATCAGGACGGGAGTTACAGGTATTATGGCACTATTCAAATGAACAATGCCCAAAAACTACAAATGTTTCCACTAATAGACTATAGCCATACTTACAAAAAGCCCCAGGATACTATTACCTCCAATTCAAACTGGTATGGTTCACAGTATTATAAAATAATTCCGGTAACTTACGGTGTATCAGTACCTTATTATGTATTGTTAGGATGGAAAGGCAACAACGTTAAATCGACTAAAAAAGTGATTGAAGTTCTTTCGTTTAAAGACGGTAAAGCAACTTTCGGTATGCCGGTTTTTGATGGCGATAAACAGCGCCTGAAAAAAAACAGAATCGTTTTTGAATACAATCGTCAGGTTTCGTTAATGCTTAACTATTTACCAAAAGAAGGCACTATCGTATTTGACCATTTAGCACCACCCGACCCAAAAATGACAGACAATAAAGAACTTTACGGACCAGACATGTCGTATGATGGTTACAAACTTGTAAATGGAAGGTGGAAGTTTATTGAGGATTTGCAACTCAAAAATACGCCTTCGGCAGGCGATGCGGATTACAATGATCCCAAAAAACCAACTAAGCCGGTTGCCCGGAAGTACTAATAAACAGATTATTTTACTAAAAGTCTTTATGACTCAGATTATCAGGACGTTAAATAAATTTTGTTTTGCATTTTATTTGCTGTTTTATATAAGCATTGTCAATGCACAAATAAAACAAATTACACTCGAGGATATTTTTAAGAACCGCACTTTCACAACTAAAACTATACAATCTTTACCTTCAATGCGAGATGGTAAGAGCTATGTTTCGGTAAAAAGTGATGGTAATGGAGTGAGATACCTTGCTAAAAACAGTTATAGCAAAGGTGAAGAAATTAAGGTACTATTTAAAGAATCTGATCTTGCTTATAACGGCGACACACTTGAAATAAGCCCTGACTTTAGTGACGATGAAAGTAAAGTTTTGCTATCGGCGGATGAAGAACCACTTTATCGTTATTCTGTAAAAGCGAATTATTATGTTTTCGATATTGCGTCTAAAAAAATTACGCCAGTATCCCGTAAGGGAAAACAACTTTTCGCCACATTTTCACCGGATGGCAGTAGAGTGGCGTTTGTGCGGGAGAATAATATTTATTTAAAGGATTTAAAAACAGGGGCAGAAACACAGGTTACGTCCGACGGAAAGAATAATTCAATTATCAATGGTCGCCTTGATTGGGTATATGAAGAAGAGTTTGAATTCGAAAGAGCGTTCTTTTGGAGTCCCGACAGTAAAAAAATCGCCTATTATCGGTTCGACGAAACTCAGGTTCCCGAGTACTCGATGACAGTATTCGATAAACTATATCCAACAGAATATAAATACAAATACCCTAAAGCGGGAGAACGGAACTCCACGGTGAGTATTCATGTTTTTGATATTGACAAATCACAATCAAGAAGTGTAAACATTGGCAAAGAGACCAACCAGTATATTCCAAGAATAAAATGGACCGCTTCCGCGGATGCCTTATGTGTGTTAAGGATGAACCGTCTACAAAACAAATTAGAATATCTTTTGGCAAATGTCTCTACCGGCGATTCTAAAGTTATCCTTACAGAAGAAGACAAAGCTTACATCGAAATTGAAAAAGAAAAACTGACCTTTTTAGCTAATGGAAAGCAATTTATTAATGTAAGTGAGCGTGATGGGTTCAATCATATATACCTCTACGACTTAAATGGAAAGATCTTAAAACAACTTACAAAGGGGAATTGGGAAGTTACCGAGGTGTATGGTGTGGACGAAAAAAGCGGAGTTCTTTACTACCAGTCTACCGAGGAATCGCCTTTGCAGAGAGATGTATTTTCTATTGATATAAACGGCAGTAATAAACTCAAAATCAGCGCAAAGTCTGGCACAAACGATGCAACGTTTAGTCAGAATTTTGAGTTTTACATTTTGAGTCATTCTACTAAAAATGCTCCTCCTCAAATCACTTTAAATACTAAGGGAAAAGTTATTAAAGTCCTTGAAGAGAACTCCAAAACCAGGCAGGCTATTAGAGAATATGGATTTAGCAATGCCGAACTCTTTAATTTCAAAACCTCCGAAGGCGTACAATTAAATGGCTATATGCTGAAGCCAGCGAACTTCGATTCGAAACGAAAATACCCGATTTTGATGTATGTATATGGTGGGCCGGGTCACCAGGAAGTTGCAGATACATGGGGACTTGGAGCAAGGCCTCTCTGGTCTCAATTGCTGGCTCAAAAAGGTTATATTGTTGTTTGTGTAGATAACCGTGGCACCGGATACAGGGGTGCAGATTTTAGGAAAACCACTTACTTACAGCTTGGAAAATACGAAACCATCGATCAAATCGAAACGGCTAAATGGCTGGCTCAGCAAAATTATGTAGACCCTGCCCGTATCGGCATTTGGGGATGGAGCTATGGCGGATATTTATCTTCCTTATGTATTACAAAAGGGGCAGATATTTTCAAGCTGGCAATTGCGGTTGCCCCTGTTACCACCTGGAGGTTTTACGACACTATATACACCGAACGCTATCTAAGAACGCCACAAGAAAATCCTGAAGGATATGACCAGAACTCCCCTATCAATTTTGCCAATCTTTTGAAAGGAAAATTCTTACTAGTTCATGGTACAGGGGATGACAATGTTCATTTCCAAAACAGCGTCATGTTCTCAGAAGCGCTTATCCAGGCAAATAAACCTTTCGAACAGGCGTATTATCCAAACAAGGCGCACGGCATTAGTGGCGGCAACTCCAGCATCCATTTATATGGTAAAATGACGGCTTTTGTGCTGGAAAACTTATAGCTCTTAAGCTGAATAAACATATTGACATTTAAGTCGTTAATGATTGAATAAGATTGTACTATGATAGAGTCCAAAGCAAGTCAGCCTGAAAAAAAGGGTGGTTATCCTAAGAGTGTTCCTTATATTATCGGTAATGAGGCCGCCGAACGCTTCAGCTTTTATGGGATGCGGTCTATTCTCCCAACGTTTCTGGTTGCACAGTTCTTCAATCCTTCACTAAATCCTGCTCTGCAAGCTGTTGCCGAAGCGAGGGCAAACGAAGCTAGTCACTTTTTTGTATCGCTGGCCTATACCATGCCCATTGTCGGGGCGCTTCTAGCCGATTGGTTCTTTGGAAAGTACAGAGTGATTCTTTATATATCCTTCATTTATTGTGTTGGCCACTTGTTTTTGGCCATGTTTGAAGATAATTTAGAATGGTTTAGGTATGGCCTGATATTAATAGCCATTGGTGCCGGGTGTATAAAATCATGTGTATCGGCCAATGTGGGTGACCAGTTTAATAAAACCAATGATCACTTATTGTCGAAGGTTTATGGCTGGTTTTATTTTAGTATTAATGCAGGTTCTGTAGTTGCAACCATGTTTATTCCCTGGGTATATGCCAATTATGGACCAGCATTGGCATTTGGAATTCCCGGAATATTAATGGCTTTAGCGACTATCATATTCTTCTCCGGACGTAAACTCTATGTTAAGGTGCCCCCAGCTGGTATTAATAAAGACAACTTTGTAAATATTTCTCTTTACGCGTTGTTCAATATGAATAAGAAGCAAAAGGGTCAACCGCTTTTAGATGTGGCCAAGCTTAAATTCAATCCAGAGAAAGTAGACGGCATTAAGGCTGTATGGCGTGTAATGGCAGTGTTCGCCTTCATCCCGATTTTCTGGGCCATGTGGGATCAAAGTTTATCTGAATGGGTTTTGCAGGCAACCAAATTGGACCGGAATATTTTCGGTTTCAACCTCTTGCCTGAGCAGGTCCAAACGGTGAATCCAATCTTCTTGCTCTTGTTTATTCCAATCTTCACCTATGGTATTTATCCTTTCTTTGAAAATATGGGAATAAAGACAACTCCTCTTCGTCGTATAGGCACTGGTTTAGTGTTAACGGCATTATCTTTCGTTGTAATAGCGCTGATCCAAACAAGCATTGATAATGGAGGAAATCCCTCAGTGTGGTGGCAAATTTTGGCCTACGCAATTTTGTCAGCAGGTGAAGTATTAGTATCCATTACGGGTTTGGAATATGCATACACACAGGCACCTAAATCAATGAAAAGTACCATGACTGCTATATTTTTGTTAACCGTTGCTGTGGGAAACGTATTCGTAGCGTTGGTTAATAACAGCATCGCTAATAAGGGATTTTTTGCTCATCTTGAAGGTGCATCCTATTACTGGTTCTTCGTCGGATTGATTTCTGTGTTTATCCTTATTTATTTATTTGTATCTCCACGGCTTAAGGAACGAAGCTATATCACAGATCCAGAGGTAGATCTTTTAGTAGCAACAAACGCACCACATGGTCAATAAGAGTTATCTAACTAATAAATCAGATTATATTTATATTTACGGCCCAAACAGCCTTGTGTGTTATCAGATAGCTTAGTCCTTATCCCTACTTACAACGAAAAGGAAAACATTGAAAAGATCATCCGAAAGGTATTTTCTTTAACTCATGTTTTTCACATTCTTGTTATTGATGATGGATCGCCGGATGGCACCGCAGCTATAGTAAAACACCTTCAGGGAGAATTTGCTGGTAAACTTTATATTGAAGAGCGCCCAGGAAAGCAGGGCTTGGGTACCGCTTACATCCATGGTTTTAAGTGGGGATTAAGAAAAGAGTACGAATTCATTTTTGAGATGGATGCTGATTTCTCGCACAACCCCCATGACCTTATCCTTTTAAGAGAGGCTTGTATTGAAGGTGCAGATGTGGCCATCGGTTCCCGGTACATTAAAGGCGTAAATGTGGTGAACTGGCCAATGAGCCGCGTTCTAATGTCTTATTTCGCTTCTGTGTATGTGCGCTTTGTAACAGGCATTCCCATTCAGGATGCAACAGCGGGCTTTAAATGTTACCGCCGAATTGTGCTGAATACAATCGAGTTAGATAAGATTAAATTTGTCGGATATGCCTTTCAAATTGAGATGAAATTTACTGCTTTAAAGCATGGTTTCAAGGTGATTGAAGTTCCTATAATTTTTACCGACAGAACTGAAGGCACCTCAAAAATGAGTACCCGTATTTTTAGGGAAGCGTTTTTGGGCGTTATACAATTAAAAATTTATAGCTGGTTTAGAAAATATCCAAAGCCTCATAAAGAATCGCTTCATCTGCACAAGGAGCACGCTTAAAGCCCCTCTCACCTTACTTATTACCTTTGTATTTCTTATCTTTAGTAAACCAGTGCTAATTTTATTATCATGAAGAAAGACCTGTATGCCTCGCCGGATTACTATTTGATTGATGATTTACTTAGTGATGAGCATAAGCTTATTCGCGAGACAGTTAGGGCTTGGGTAAAAAAAGAGCTGAGTCCGATTATTGAAGACTATGCACAAAGAAGTGAATTCCCAAAGGAGTTGTTAAAGGGCTTATCGGAATTGGGGGCATTCGGACCGACCATTCCACAAGAATACGGTGGTACCGGTTTTGATTACATATCCTATGGGATCATGATGCAGGAAATTGAACGTGGCGATTCGGGCATTCGGTCCACAGCTTCCGTGCAAGGCTCTTTGGTTATGTATCCGATTTATACTTTCGGATCTGAGGAGCAAAAGAAAAATTATCTCCCCAAACTGGCATCAGGTGAATTAATGGGGGCGTTTGGACTAACCGAACCCGATTTTGGGTCGAATCCGGGTGGCATGCAAACGAACATAAAAGACGGTGGTGATTTTGTTATACTAAACGGCTCCAAAATGTGGATCTCTAATGCGCCTTTTGCTGATATTGCCGTGGTATGGGCTAAAAATGAGAAAGATGAAGTTATTGGATTGATTGTTGAGCGCGGAATGGAAGGCTTCAGTACACCGGAAACACACAACAAATGGAGCTTAAGAGCATCTTCAACCGGCGAACTTGTGTTTAATAATGTGAAAGTACCCAAGGAAAATATATTACCCGGAGTTACTGGAATGAGAGGTCCACTAAGCTGCCTAAACCAGGCGCGATACGGGATAGCGTGGGGCGCCTTAGGTGCAGCAATGGATTGCTATGATACGGCTCTCCGCTATGCGAAAGAGCGTATTCAGTTCAACAAGCCCATAGCCAGTTTTCAGCTGCAGCAAAAAAAGCTGGCCGAGATGATTACTGAAATTACCAAGGCGCAGTTATTGGTCTGGAGGTTAGGTGTCCTCAAAAATGAAAACCGGGCAACTCCAGCTCAAATATCAATGGCTAAACGAAATAGCGTGGAAACAGCTTTAAATGTTGCTCGGGATGCCAGGCAAATATTGGGCGCCATGGGAATAACCGGAGAATATTCTATTATGCGACATATGATGAATCTCGAGTCGGTCGTTACATACGAGGGTACTCATGATATCCATTTATTGATTACAGGACAAGACATTACTGGTATAAGTGCTTTTGAATAAGAATGAATGCACAAATTGAAAGATTCCACTGCTTATGCCATTAAGAATAACAGCTTGTAGTACACTTCCCATCTTACACCATGATTTCCAATAAGCATGAATACAGTAGAATAATAAAAGAAGAGGCAAAGCGCCTGGGCTTTTTATTTTGTGGTATTGCCAAAGCAGACTTTTTGGAGGAAGAAGCACCGAGACTGGAAGCCTGGTTGAAACAAGGCTTCAACGGCGAAATGTCATACATGGAAAATCATTTTGACAAGCGGCTTGATCCAAGGAAACTGGTAGAAGGATCAAAATCAATTATATCTGTAGGATTGAATTATTATACAGATGCTGTTCAAACAGAAGCCGGAGTGCCAAAAATTTCCAAATATGCTTACGGAACTGACTACCACACCGTTATCAAGGAGAAGTTCAAAGAACTCTTACACGTGATTAATGAGAATATTGGCGAAGTTCACGGCCGGGCATTTGTAGATTCGGCACCAGTACTCGACAAAGCCTGGGCTAAAAAAGCGGGATTAGGCTGGGTTGGAAAAAGCACCAATCTTATTAACAAAGATGCTGGTTCTTTCTTTTTTTTAGCTGAACTGATTATTGACCTTGATCTTGAATACGATGTTGCTTCTTCAAAGGATCATTGCGGCACCTGCACCCGCTGTATTGACGCCTGCCCAACTGAAGCGATAGTTGGACCGTATATGGTTGATGGAAGCAAATGTATCTCATATCTAACCATCGAGCTAAAAAATGAAATTCCTTCTGAATTTAAAGGCAAGATGGATAACTGGATGTTTGGGTGTGATGTTTGTCAGGATGTATGCCCCTGGAACCGATTCTCTACACTTCATACTGAGCCTGCCTTTCAACCTACAAATGACCTTTTAAATAAATCATCCAAAGAGTGGGAGGAGATTACAGAAGAAGTATTTCAGAAAGTATTTCAGAAATCTCCTGTTAGACGAACGAAGTATTCAGGTTTAAAACGAAATATTGAATTTTTGAAGTTCAAGCCTTAATCGAATTGTTAGATTTTATAAATTCCGCTGGCAAGAATGATGTAACGGTTATTGAGTAAACGATTATAGGTGCTTTTGAAAGTGATATCCTATAATTTTGAAACCTTGATTAATCCAAAACTTAACACCTGCACTATTCCCCACATAACAGTTTATTTCTGATGCAACACAGCCGTTTTGTCTGCCGTATTCATAAATCCATTGCAGCATTAATTCACCGATTTTCTTTCCCTGATATCCAGGTATGATCAGGACGTTATCTGGCTCAATATGCTTACCAACATAATGTTTTACAAGCAGCCAGAAACCGCAAATCCCGATCAACTTTTCACCGTCGTAAACTCCGATACAATGGTAAGGATGAAGTTTCATTTCTTCTAATCTCCCTTGCAACACTGTCTCATCAGTAGAAGGATTTAGAATTTTCAATAAAGGGATAATGATATCAAGGTTATTCCGGTCAATTAGCTCAATGGTATAATTCATTTTTCAATAGTCTAATCTATGCTGCCTTGTGGGAGAACGCTATTTAAGCAGCCTCACTTCATATAAATCCTTCCTCCTGTCTTTCAATATCTTAACAGTCCCAAAGTGATGTAACTCATCCAGCAAATGCAAATCCACATCTACAACCAGCATCATTTCCGTATTAGGTGTCGTTTCGGCCTTAACTGCATTTGTCGGAAATGCAAAGTCGGATGGTGTGAATACTGCAGACTGAGCGAATTGAATATCCATATTGTTCACTTTTGGTAAATTTCCCACACATCCTGCTATAGCCACATAGCACTCGTTTTCTATCGCTCTCGCCTGCGCGCAATGCCGTACCCGGGTATATCCGTTTTGCGTATCTGTTAAGAATGGAACAAACAGTATCTGCATGCCCTGGTCGGCGTAGATTCTGCTTAGTTCCGGGAACTCCACATCGTAACAAATCAAAATTCCAATTTTTCCGCAATCGGTATCAAAAACCTGGATTTTATCCCCCCCAACCATACCATAGTATTTTTGTTCATTGGGGGTGATATGAATTTTTCTATACTCGTCGGTTTTACCGGTTCGGTGGCACAGGTATGTGGCGTTGTAAAGTTTGTTATTATCTAGAATAGGCATGCTTCCCGTGATAATATTCACATTATAGGAAACTGCATATTCATGACATTTTTCAACAATCTCTTCGGTTAATTCTGCCAGCTTACGCATTGCTTCCATTTCTGGCAAGTGATTGTATGGCTGCAATAAAGGCGTGTTAAAAAGCTCGGGAAAAAGAATAAAGTCTGATTTGTAACCACTCACCGCATCGACAAAAAACTCTACCTGTTCGTAAAAGGTTTCCATATCTGGGAACAATCGCATTTGCCATTGCACCAATCCAATTCGTATGGTTTTTGCGGATCTAGCCGAAGCATCTATGCCTTGATAGTAAATGTTATTCCACTCGATCAGCGTTGCGAAATCCTTTGATTCATGATCTCCCGGAAGGTAATTTTTAAGCACCTTTCTAACGTGAAAATCATTAGAAATTTGAAATGTTAAAGTAGGGTCATAAAGTTCTTTTGCTTTTACTTTATCTATATATTCCCTCGGCGTTAACGTTTCTGCATGTGAATGATATCCCGGAATGCGGCCTCCCGCAACAATGCTCTTCAAATTGAGCGTTTCACACAGCTCTTTTCTCGCTTCGTATAACCTGCGTCCTAAACGCAAGCCCCTATACTCAGGCGATACGAATATTTCAATTCCATATAGGGTATCCCCGTTAGGATTATGTGTAGAAAAAGTATACTCACCTGTAATCATTTTGTAAGTATGCTTATCTCCATACTCGTCATACTCGACAATGATCGACAATGAACAAGCCACGACTTTATTATCAACCGCAATGCATAATTGCCCCTCTGGAAATAGCTTTAAAAGCTTTGCAATTGTTTCTCTGCTCCAAATCTGTCCACCGAGCGTATCATACGCCTGTTCCATAGATTCTTTAAGATCATTATAATCTTCTAAAGTGAGCTTTCTTGTTTCTATGTTCATGTTGCAATTTTACTCTTTCGTAAAGAGATAATCACATAAATCAGAATAAATTTATTCGCTTCAATAATGTAAAAAACTATTATCCAACGTAGATGACAAGGCGTCCAAAGCGCGAATAGAATTATATTAATACATCAACAACCTGACAGGCCCTAATAATCCGGAGGAGAGTAAGCTATGTTGAGCCCAAGGTGTACTCCAGGGAGTTGGGCCTTTCAAAATATTTGAACTGCTTGTTTGATATTTTTGAGGCAGGTGCGCGTTTCCAACCATTCTATTATTTAAGGCATTAGCCACTTCGATTACCAGATTGTTTTTTCCAGGCTTCAGTACCCCTGTAACTTCATACCTGTACGGGATAAAACAACGCTCGCCTAAATGACGGCCATTTACCCAAACGTCTGCTATCTCACGTACATCGCCTAGATCAAGGAAAATTTTCTTACCCGACTTAATTTCAGCTTCCGACACATCCAATGTTTTATAATAAGAGGCCACTCCGGAGAAACGCTGAATATTGCTATCTGCAGATGCAGTCCAGGATTTTAGATTGTCAAATTCTGTTTTAGCCGGAGCACCCCAACCATGAGGGAACCGCAGCTCCCAACTTCCCGTTATTGGTTTTTCTTTCACCATTTTCATCTCCTTTTCGGTCGAGGATTCCGGCTTAGAATCCGTATTGAAAATAATAAAGAACGATTCAAAGGGTTCGAATCGAAGTTTTATTACGGTGCGATTTTTTGCCTGAGAGGCCGATACATCTTTCATACTACCGTCTACAGCATTCCAAAGCTGTACATTTTTCAGGTTTCCTCTGAAGCTAAGCTCATAATCCAAAGACGAATTCCTAGTGTTCCGGATAAAATAAATATCTTCTTTCACTGTAGAACGATGGATGTAATCTAATAATGCAGTATCGGTTTTAGATGTAAAAAGAAAATCCGGTTCTACTTTCCGTTCATTTAGTACTTGTTTAACTGATTTACCCCAAACCACCTTTCCTTTACCGTAATTCTGCTCTTGCACATTCACGCTGTCAACTTTTCCCCACAAGCGGTCTGCAATGGTTTTTATCTCTGCTTCGATGCGTTCAAATTGGTGCAGTCCGTAAGTCACTATTGGTTTTGGACCAATCACTGTAGCACCCGAAAGCACCATCTGTTCAAGCTTCTTCAGAACTTCCAGGTTTACTTTCCTTTCGGAGGGTAATACCAGTACTTCATACGACTGGCCATGTGGCAGATAAAGCTTATTATCCTTAACAGTCAAAAATCTCAAAATGGATTCAGAATTCACAACATCATAATCGAATCCAAAACCCAGGGTGGCCTGAACTCTTTTGGGCTGTACAAAATTTGGGGCTTTATCACCATAATAAAAAGCAACATCCCCCACAAAGTTGCCTTGCTGCAATAAGTAACTGGTTCTGGCTAAATACTCATGAAATGATTTTGACTTTGGCCACCAGGAGTTATTCACATGAATTAAAGTTCCGAAATTATAAACCCATCCGGGTGAACCGGCTTCTGGTGGGGTGTGCGGAAATGTGTGATAAACGATGCGATTCAGACCCTCGCAAAAAGCTCTATCGGCCAAGGGTTTCAATTCTTGCGGACCCTCCTGCCATACTCTTACGCTGGTAAACGATTCTGCCTCTACATATTTTTGATTGTATAAATGAGCTGCGCTGGCAATCCCTTTTACAATTTGAAGCTCTTCTATATGTTTTTTATCCATCGACTTATCGTTCCAAAACTCGCCGCGGGGCACGCTCAAAGAACCTAAAGCTTTTAAATCTTCGAAAGGAACATTGTGAACCGGAGGTCCGGGACCACCTGCTTCTGCGAAAAACTGAAGGCCGTACTTCTTTAATATATCAGTAGATTTTTGATAGTGATTGCTTATGATCAATTCGGAAAGCAATTTCTTGTAATCGAATAAAAATCGGTCGCTGGTACTTTTGCTCTTAACTAGTTTTCCATCCAAAACCGGTAAATACGGAATCATGCTATATCCCATTCGCTTTTCAAATTCCTCTACAAGTAAAGGTGTCCATACTGCGGTATTCACTTCATAACTATCAGCATATAGATATTGTAAAGCACGATTTTGGAGGCTGCCCAGTTCTTTTTGTAGTTTTTCTACGAAGTAATTAAGATGCATTTCGGTAGCTTCTGCACTAAAATGATCTAAAACCCTTCCGTTTGAATTTGGGCTTGGCACCTCCAATGCCTGTCCGGTTGGTACACAAACATATCGAAGAAGTTGCCATTTACCTTCTGGAACCTTCCATGAGACCTTTCCGTCTTTAGCGATCTTGCTTTCAACAACAATAATATCGCTGCTGCCAAGCTCCATTTTGCCTTCGCGAATGGCAAGCAGAGCTACTTCGCGGTAAAATGTTGGAATGCTATCTTTACCGTATTCTATTAGTGTTTTAGTGTTTTTTTTCTGCTTAGGAAATGGGAGTTTCCCTTTAAATAACCTTGGACCCTGAACGCTTAAATATGACTTAAAAAGACCCATGGCACCATGCTCGGGCTTAACCCAGGTTCCTCCTGAATTCCAACTGCTTGCGGAAATTAATCCCAAGCGTAAACCAATACGTTCTGCCTCTCTAACCGCATGGCCAATAGCCTGTAGAGACTTATCGCCCATGAAGGGCGGGCCCGCAGGAACTACTTTCTTTTCGTCTACAAATGTTCCTACATCCCAGATATCAAACCCTCCCATTCCCTTTGACTTTGCTTCTTCCATCTCTAAAGTAATTTGAGACAAAGAGACGTTGCCATTTGTCCAATCCCATAACCCCATTGGCCTTGATTCCAACGGCGGGTTCTTAAAATTTTCAGATAATTTATCAGGACTTGACTGCTGTGCCCTGCAAATCCCTACAAAAAAGATTAGAATAAATAAAAAGACTTTCCTCATGATTCTATGACGATCTGATACTGCGCTCGAATAAGCTTATAATGTTTAAAACTAAAAAGATGAAGCTTTAAAAAGGCATTGTAACAAAAAAAACACGTCAAAATAAAGAGATTTAATTAAAGGATTCAGGAATATAATAAATCAAGATATCAGAGGCCGGAATGATGCTTGAAGCAGTCTAACGCTGCGACGTAAAAATCAATTTTATTGGAACTAATCGCAACGTTTTTCAGTATAAGAGGCTCATATCAAAATTCTCTTATCTCACTATGAGTACATCCTTATTGCTTGTTGATGACGATCATATACAGCATAAAATCGTAGAGCTAATCATTAAAAGATTAGACCTATCGATAAAATACGATTCATTTTTAGAAGCTAAAGACGTTTTAAGCTATCTAATAAAGCATCATAAAAATTTTACGGCTTTACCTGATTTAATATTACTCGACTTAGATATGCCTGGTATTTCAGGCTGGGATTTCCTCGATATCTTTGAGATTTTTAAACAATATTATGCAAAGAAAATTTCGATAGTCATATTAACTTCTTCGATCGATCCAAGAGATAAAGAAAGAATTGCCCATTATGAATCGGTTAAAGGTTTTTATTCCAAGCCTTTTACACAGGAGGCTATGGAAGATATCTTGAATTCTTCATACGTACAGTTGAAGAAAACAAAGAAAAAAGTAGAAGGCTAGACAACAAAACAATAAATTGCTAAAACAAAAGAGGCCGAATCATATGATTCGGCCTCTTTTGTTTTACTTAAGCTCTAACTATTTTACAGCTTCAACGATTGCTTTAAAAGCTGCCGGCTCGTTCATCGCAAGATCTGCTAAAACTTTACGGTTTAAACCGATTCCGCTTGCAGTTAATTTGCCCATAAACTGTGAGTAAGACAATCCGTGGTGACGAGCACCTGCGTTAATCCGCTGAATCCACAAAGCTCTAAATTCTCTTTTCTTATTCTTACGGTCGCGGTAAGCATACTGCAAACCTTTTTCAACCGTGTTTTTAGCAATGGTAAATACCTTGCTTCTTGATCCGTAATAGCCTCTGGCTAGTTTTAAGATCTTCTTTCTTCTTCTTCTTGACGCTACTGCGTTAACCGAACGTGGCATGTTGTTGTGATTTTTGACTGGCGGCGCTCCATTTAAGGAAACTTAATACCGGAAGCCTGGTTAAACTTAATTGTTACTTACCAATGCAAAGCATACGCTTAACGTTACCCATGTCAGCATCTGAAACCAGACTAGTTTGACTTAAGTTACGCTTGCGTTTAGTAGACATCTTGGTTAAGATGTGACTCATGAAAGCATTTTTCCTTTTGATTTTACCTGTTCCAGTAAGCTTAAAGCGCTTTTTAGCACTGGAATTGGTTTTCATTTTTGGCATGATCTATTTATTTTACGATTTATTAGGGCCTCACCCCAACCCTCTCCAAAGGAGAGGGAGTCTGCTCGGCAATATTATTAAATCAAATCATCCAATCTGCACACCTGCAAATCAAATAATCTGCACATCTATTTTATTTTTTCCCTCCCTTAGGAGCTACCACTAAAAACATCCGCTTACCTTCCAATTTAGGCAGCTGTTCTACTTTTCCAACCTCTTCTAAGGCTTGAGCAAACTTTAAAAGCAAAATCTCACCCTGTTCTTTATAAACAATGGCTCTTCCTTTAAAGTGAACGTATGCTCTAACTTTTTCTCCGGCTTCAAGAAAACTAATAGCATGCTTTAGTTTAAATTGAAAATCGTGGTCATTAGTATTAGGCCCGAAACGGATCTCTTTGATTACCGTTTGCTTGGCATTTGACTTTATCTCTTTAAGCTTTTTCTTTTGCTCGTAAATGAATTTATTATAATCAACAACTTTACAAACCGGCGGAACCGCATTTGGAGATATTTCAACCAAGTCCAGCTCCTGCTCTTCGGCAATAGCCAAAGCATCTCTCAGAGACATTACCCCCTGTTCAACATTATCTCCAACAAGGCGTATCTGCTGAGCAGTAATTAACTCGTTAATTTTATGCTCTGCCTCTTTCTTCTTAAAGGGAGGTCTGGGGCCGCGGGGCCCTTTGTTAAAACCCGGTCTTCCTAATGCCAAATTAAAATTTTGTTAAACGGTTATTTGTGTAATTAATTGATTTTTAAATTCTTCCGCTTCCATGCTGCCCATATCTCCTTCTCCATGTTTCCGAACTGATACCAGTCCGTCTGCCATTTCCTTTTCACCTATGATAAGCATATAGGGGATTTTTTTGACTTCTGCATCTCTGATCTTTCTTCCAATCTTCTCGTCGCGCAAGTCAATCAAGCCGCGAATATCGGAATTATTCAACGATTCTAAAACTTTTTTTGCATAATCTTCATACTTTTCAGAGATAGGAAGTACAATAAATTGCTCGGGCGTTAGCCACAAAGGGAAGTTCCCAGCGCAATGCTCAATGAGTACAGCCACAAAACGCTCAAGTGACCCAAAGGGTGCACGGTGAATCATCACCGGGCGATGTTTTGCGTTATCGCTTCCGGTATACTCCAGTTCAAAACGCTCGGGCAAATTATAATCAACCTGAATAGTACCCAGTTGCCATTTCCGGCCGAGAGCATCTTTCACCATGAAATCTAGTTTCGGACCGTAAAAAGCAGCTTCACCTAACTCCACGACAGTACGCAATCCTTTTTCATCTGCTGCTTCAATGATAGCAGACTCTGCCAGTTGCCAGTTTTCATCAGAGCCAATGTATTTTGTTTTATTGTTGGGATCACGCAACGAAACCTGCGCGGTGTAATCAGTAAAACCTAAAGCGTTAAAGACATATAAAACCAAGTCGATAACCTTTTTAAACTCGTCTTTTACTTGATCAGGGCGACAGAATAAATGCGCGTCATCCTGAGTAAATCCTCTTACACGGGTTAAACCATGCAATTCTCCACTTTGTTCGTAGCGATAAACTGTTCCAAATTCAGCATACCGAACCGGAAGATCTTTATATGAACGAGGTTTAGTTTTGTAGATCTCGCAGTGATGCGGACAGTTCATCGGTTTCAAGAAGAACTCCTCCCCTTCTTGTGGGGTTTTAATAGGCTGAAAAGAATCAGCGCCGTACTTCTCATAATGGCCTGAAGTAATATATAGATTCTTATGACCGATATGCGGCGTAATTACTTGTTCGTAGCCTGCTTTCACTTGGGCACGTTGCAGAAAGTTAACCAGCTTTTCGCGCAAAGCAGTTCCTTTTGGCAACCATAATGGCAAACCCATTCCAACCTTTTCGGAGAAAGTAAACAGCTCCAATTCCTTGCCGAGTTTACGGTGATCGCGTTTCTTTGCTTCCTCTATCATTTTAAGATAGTCGGCCAGTTCGCTTTGCTTTGGAAAAGTGACCCCGTAAATACGGGTTAACTGCTTTCTGGTTTCATCTCCGCGCCAGTAAGCTCCCGCAAC
>DASVRX010000041.1:0-15971 GCA_036388375.1 Pedobacter sp.
ATTTCTTGTAGCCAGTGCTTCCCATAGTCCGGCGGGTTGGTAGGGATATACACTCTTACCTCCTACTTTTTTTACTAAAAGCCCACTTGCAGCTAAAGCCTGGTCCCGAATCATTTCAGACGACATCCGGTAAGATGGTGCTCTGGAAAACAATTTATTATCGGGATCTGCATCCAACGTTTCACGTTCAGGTATAGAAGACTGGCGATAAGTTGCCGACATCACCATTTTTTTAATCAAACTCTTCACATCCAACCTTCTGTTCTGAAACTGTAAGCCAACCAATCTAAAAGTTCCAGGTGCGTTGGGAGCTCACCCTGATTGCCGAAGTCGTCAGAAGTTTTCACAATTCCCTGTCCAAAACATTGTTGCCAGAAACGGTTTACAGCAACCCGACTGAACAAAGGCTGCTTTTCGCTTGTAAGCCACCTGGCTAATCCCAGCCGATTCTTTGGAAAACTTTCATCGAAGGGCAAAACACTTTCCGGCGTGCCCGGCTGTACTTTAATTGTGGGGGCATCATAAGCTCCGCGGTCAAGGATAAAAGTTTGACGAGGAGTTTTAAGCTCTTTGTACACCATTATCGCTTCCTGTTCAGTAAGGATCTCATTCTCTTTTCCTCTCACCTGCGAAAGCTTTGTAAGCAGGGAATCGTACGTTTTATCTATAGAAGATAAATAGTATTGGAACAATTGGTCTTTATGAACAGGTTTCAACCTAGCTGTGGGCACTTTTAATAAGCGTGGAATCAAGTTGGCACTTCCGGCTAATTGTCTTACTTCTAAAGTAGATAGTTGTCGTTTATATGCTTTGAACTCGTCGAAAGATACATTGGACATCGAATTCCCCCATGCTGCGCCGAACTTAAAATCCTGAACGAACCAAAGATTATTTTCTTTGGACGTGAAAATACTTTGTGTCAGATTATCGTTTATAATGTCAAAATGGGCTTCCGTTCCATTAATAAAGAGCTTAACGCCAGCCGCTTTACTACTACCGTTGTATGTTAATGTTAGATTGGCCCATTTTTGATAAGGTAATTTTTCTTTAGTTCTTAAGGTTATACAGTTATCGGGAGTAACATGGTTGAGGCCAATAGTCATAGTACCATCTTTGTTTAGCTCACATAAATAACCTCTCCAGTTATCCAAGTGTCCATTTGTTCTGCTGAAAAGGGGCCCTACTTCGCCTTTGTTTAACACATTTACCCAGAAGCTTAAACTGAAAGGCTCGTTTCGTTCGAAGTTAAGGTGCTTACTAAAACTAATGCTCATATCGCCGGGCAGCTTCAATCCCTTTCCGAATTTCCCTTGAGTTGGAATAGGACCTTTTCCATCTTCTACTTTTGTTATGCAGGTGAGCGAGTCCTTTGCAAGGTTCTTTATATCTTTTTCATCAAAAGTGAAATGGCCCGTTATACCACTTGTGATTGCCGAATAGGTTTCACGTTGTTTTTGAGCACTAGCCAGCCAGCTTTCAAATTTCTTGCGATATAACCTTTTATCAATCTGCTTTTTAAGTTGAGGTATCTGTAGGCGGTTGATATAGTTCAGGATTTTATCTGTCTCGGGTTTAGTAAGAATCATTGAAGGACTAGCCTCTCCTGAGTAAGGAATTTCACCCGACTCATTGTTGTTATTAAAGAATGCAAATAGCTGGTAAAAATTCTTTTGGGTAATCGGGTCATATTTATGATCGTGACAACGGGCACATTCAACACTTAAACCAAGAAAGGCTTTTCCAAATGTGTTAACCCGATCGGCAACATATTCTATGCGGTACTCTTCGTCAATAATTCCACCTTCCTGGCTTTGAGGATGATTACGCAGGAAACAAGTCGCCAAAATCTGGTCTCGTGTTGGCTTTGACAGTAAATCACCTGCAAGCTGCCAGGTTATAAATTTATTGTAAGGTAAATTTCTGTTGAATGATGAGATCACCCAATCTCTCCAGGGAGACACGTTGCGCATTCCATCATCCTGATAGCCGTGAGTATCGGCATAGCGCGAAGCGTCCAGCCAGTCTACTGCCATCCGCTCGCCGAAGTGCGGCGATGTTAACAGGCGGTTGACCACTCTTTCGTATGCATCCTGTGACTTATCTGCAAGAAATGCATCAATCTCTTCGATGGTAGGCGGCAGGCCTGTAAGATCAAAGCTGAGGCGGCGGATAAGGGCTTCTTTGGATGCTTCCTTATTCGGAACTAACCCTTTTGCTTCCAACTTGGCTAATGCAAAATTATCTATCGGGTTCTTAACCCATTGTGAATTCCTCACTTCAGGAATTTTTACTTCACCTGGTGGAACCAATGACCAATGCTCTTTGTATTCTGCGCCTTCTTTTATCCACTTAACTAATACTGCCTTCTCTTCGGCCGTTAAGCTAAGATGAGATTCCGGCGTTGGCATCATAAACTCCGGATCATTACTTATGATCCGGTGAAACATATCGCTCTTAGCTAAATTTCCGGAAACAATGGCCTTACGACCACTTTCTGTTTTTTTATCATAAGCAACTGCCAAGTCCAGGCGGAGTCCGCCTTTCTGTTTGTTTTTATCGGGGCCATGGCATGCAAAACACCTGTCAGACAAAATGGGCTTTACATGAAGATTATAGTCCAGCTTATCCGGCACGTTAACAATGGCTGCTTCCACATCTTTAGGAAGATCAGGATCTGAAGAACATGCACCAATTGTTATGACGAGAAACAAGCAAAATGCAATAGACAAATGCAAGGGCTTAAAAGAATTAAGCAATCTAATATCCTCTCTCATAACTGATTTCAATTTTATCACTGAAACTTTCTCAATATTCGATACCACTTGCTTTACTTTAGTCTCCCACAGATAAATTGGAGATATCTGCATATATTGGTATAATACGGATTCAAATGCTGTAACCTATGTAAGGATAAGTCATTAAACAGCGTCGCAATAGCCGTATTTAACCAAATAATTAATTATAACAAATTGCAGTAAATCAGGCTTATAGATTAAGCTCTAAGTTATCAATTGGTGTATAAAAAAGTGGTGTCTCCGTGTAAAAAGTTTGTTCAAATATCCTAGAAAAACCTTTTTTGAGGTGGATTAAAAATTCAGGGTTTATATTGAAGACTCGCTTATTACAAAACGAATATTTCGAAGAGGGAAAGATTGTAAGCATCAAGCTAATCAACAAAACCAGTTAGAATCCGGTCACCGAAAGCTTTACAAGCAAAAATGGATTTAGTTCTATGAGGTTATTTTGAGGAAAAGCCGATGACAACTAGTCACCTGCAGATCTAAGCCAAGCTAAAGCATCTTTTTTACGGGTAAAAAACTGAGTGACTACATTTCCAATTTTAACATCAACACTACGCTTGGCGGAAAGCGCGCTAAACGTACTTGGGGAATAAATCCAGGCCAGGAACTTCAACCCTGCCGCTTCCATCATTGGAAACCAGACTTCTCCGGCCCAATCCGCAGCTTCAGACCAGTTACCCTTTACTTCAGAATTATCATTTAATACTTTTTGACAATTATTGCTTTTCAAAATTTTGAGCATTTCCGCCCCTCCTGCCTTCACTGTATCTACGTTTTGGAACCCGATCCAGTTGGCTTCCAAATGTTTAAGCTGCGGATCATAAAATATTTCGATGAAGCTTGATTTGAAATAAGTTTTTTCGTCGGTTTCTACATCTGATGACTTAGCGTTATCAAGCGGAAGCAGGAAGTAAAATATTGATCCTTTACCAGGCACACTCTCTATCCAGAAGCTTCCCTTGTGCCTTTTAATAATTTCTGATGATATAAACAGCCCCAAACCTAAACCCTGATATTTCATTGCGGTGTTATCCACTCTGTAAAACCGATCAAAAATTTTATTAAGATGTTCCTCTTTTATGCCAATACCGAAATCTTCAACACTTACAATTAAATTTCCCTGCTGAATACCTGCTCTCAAAATTACCTTATCTGCCTCGGGAGAGTATTTAATTGCATTAGTTAAAAAGTTATTAATTACCTGTTCAATTCTGAAACGGTCCCCTGAAAGTTGAACATCAACATTACTCTCAATTATGATCTGATGCTTTTTTGAACTAGCTCTAATGGCCTCAACGCTTTCCTTAATTAAATGGCTGAAATTGAAATCGGTATAATTGTAAGTAATCATGCCGGCGTTAATTTTTGATACATCAAGCAAATCCGATATCAAAACTTGTAGATTCCCAACATGATGATCGGCTTTTTTCAAGAAGTTTAACGCTACATCGGGCGTGTTTAATTGCCGCTCTGCCAGCTGTATAAACGACTTTATATTAGTAAGAGGCGTTTTAAGTTCATGGCTGGCAATACTTATAAACTCATCTTTTTTTGCCTCAATGCGTTTGTGATCGTCTATATCGGTATTTGTTCCGAACCACTTGATGATTTTACCATCTGTAACCAGCGGAATAGCCCGGCCAAGGTGCCACTTATATTTATTATTAACTTTTAATCGGAACTCAACCTGATAAAGTTCACCAGATTGCAAAGCATTTCGCCATTTTTCGATACAAACCTGCCTGTCGTCGGGATGTACAAACTGTATCCACCCTTCTCCAATAACAGCTTCGGCAGTTGTTTGAAAATTGTCCACAACCCGCCGGTTTACGTAATCCAAAGTACCGTCAGATTTGGCCGTCCAAACCTGTTGAGGCATTAGATCGGCCATAAAGTGAAGATTGATTTCAGATTGCCTAATAATGGCCTGAGCTTTTTTATAGTCAGTTATATCCCGCGTAAAACACCTGGTATGAACCAGCTTATCGTCACGGTAAAACGCACTGGAGTTTATGAGTACATCCCGAATAGACCCGTCTTTACAGATTAACCTTGCAGGGTACTCGCAAACCTTTGCCTCTTGTTGCAGCCTAAAGAAAATATCATCCAATACGGTTTTTTCGGCGTGAAAATCATATATGTTCCTTCCCAGATATTCCTCTTCTGTATACCCCAATAATTCCAACTCAGCCTTATTTGCATAAATAATTTTTCCACTCGCATCTACCGAGTGGATTCCAATTGTTGCATTATCTATAAAGTCACTGATGGATTCCTGTTCAAATATGGAAGAGAGCATTAATTTTGAGTTTTACAGCTTAAAAGACATTACGTAACAAATGTTATTATAATTTGGTTTAGAATAAGACCCTTCCTCTCAAAAAAAAAGCTGCCATAAAGCAGCTTTTTTTACGATATTTTTTTTCTGATTATTCGGCAACAGCCTGCTCATTCACAAAGCTTTCTGCTATTTGCGTAAGTAAAACGTCTGTAGCTTTTTCGTTATCAAGCGTTTGCTGTAATAAGTCTGCAACAGCGGTATGACCCATCGTTTGGGCTAAGGTTCTTAATGTACCGTAAGTTGCAATCTCGTAATGCTCAACTTTTTGAGCTGCAAGAATTAAACCTGCATCACGTATCATAGAGCCCGATTCGGTATCCTCCATAATTCCTTGAGCTTCTTCTAATAAGCCGTCCATTGCGTCGCATTTTTTTGCTTGAGGTTTTTCATCCAAGAGCGCAAAAACTTGTTCAAGGGTTTGGATATGAACTAAAGTTTCTTCTGCATGATTTTCGAAAGCAGCAGCTAATTGGGTACTGGTGGCCTTCTTTTTCATTTTAGGCAAAGCCTTTGATAAAGCTTTTTCTGCCCAATAAATATCTTTTAGCTCGTCTACAAAAAATTCATGAAATTCTGAATTTTCCATTTTACCGGTTAAGCCTGTTTGTTTTTTTCCTTTGGTTGCCATAATTAGATCGTTTAAAAATACAACCTCTAATCATCAGATTTGTTTTCTTTTAAATAGCCTGAGTGGACGGATCGTCTAGCCAAAAATACTTTTTGCTTTTTTAATCACAGCTTCAAGATCAATGCCTTTTCCCAATACACCCGTAAAAAGATCGCCTTCAACTTTTACGCGATCTACCGAATTATGAATAGTAAAATCCCGCATAGTTAATCCCGGCTTCACTTCATCCCAATGCAAAGGCATAGACACAGTTGCGCCCGGCTTCGGTCTTAAGGAATAAGGCCCCGCAATAGTAGCGCCCGGTCGATTTTGCAAAAAGTCCAGGTACATTTTTCCTTTTCGGTTTGCGATCATTCGTTCAAGACTGGTGTATTCGGGAATTTGCTTGTGAACTAAATTCACAATCAGCCTGGCAAACATTTGGGATTGATCGTAACTGTATTGTGCACCTAAGGGGATGTAAATATGTATCCCGGTAGAACCGGATGTTTTGGGGTAACAAGGCACACCTATTGCATCGAGAACTTTTTTTACTTCTAACGCTGCTTCTATAACCTGCTCGAACGTGTTCTTATCAGGATCCAGATCAATTACGCAGTAATCAGGATTATCCGGCGACTGTACCCGACTAAACCATGGATTCATTTCAATACAGCCGAGGGAGGCCATCCATAGCAGATACGACTCGTCTGAACCAACCAGGTATTCCTTATGCTCACCATCACTTGTAGTGTACGGAAATGTTTTGGTTACCCACTCAGGTGCTTTTCCTTTAACGTCTTTTTGATAAAAACTTTTACCGTTAATACCGTTCGGAAAACGATTCAGCGACATGGGCCTGTCTTTTAAATAGGGTAAAATGTACTCCGCAACCCGGTAATAGTAATTAAACATATCCCTTTTGGTAATGCCTTCATCTGGCCAGTAAACCTTGCTGAGATTTGTGAACTTCAAATCATGACCGCATATTTTGCGTACCTGGGTTTCATCGGTAGGATTCAGAAGTGTTTTGCGGTCTTTATCTTTTGGCGGTTTAACCGGCTTCTTTGCCGTTTCATGCTCCTGGGTTTCCGCCTCTCCAACCACTTCTGCTGTGTCTTTAGGTGTTTCCAGAATTATTTCAGATGCTTTCTTATCAGTCCGCATTCCTTTAAATGAAGCTTGCCTAAATATTCCCTCAGTGGTAACTTCTGCAAAAGCAACTTCGCAAACCAGTTCTGGTTTTAGCCAGGTTGGTTTTGCGCCCAAACGTTTCGGTCTGAATCGGGAAGGTTTATCAACATCTGGCTCAACTTCAAAAGGACTTTTATCTGTGATCAGCGGCTTAAACTGAGCCATCATTTCCTTTTGTAAGCTTTCAGAAAAACCCGTTCCTACTTTCCCCACATACCGTAAACCTTCGCTGTCGTTAATGGCAAGAACCAGGGCACTGAATGATTTTCCCGTCCCTTCATTTTTGGTAAACCCTGCAATGATCACTTCCTGTCTCCGCTGCACTTTTATCTTTAACCACTCTTTTGACCGAAGGTCGGACGTATAAGCACTATCCGCTTTTTTAGCGATAATTCCTTCCAACCCAATCTTTTCTGCGGCCTGGAAAAACTCAATTCCATTGGCCGCAAATACCTTGCTTTGGCGAATTCTGTCATCGTCGGTTGGCAAAATTTCTTTTAATATCGCAAGGCGTTGGATCAGAGGTAGCCCCATCAGGTTTCTTCCTTCGTACCATAAAATATCAAAAACATAATAAACCAGGTTGCCGTCTGCCTCGCTTCGCCAATTTTGTAAAGCGCCAAAATCAGAAATGCCTTTATCGTTTAAAACTAAGATCTCGCCATCAATAACAGCATTAATTTTCCAGTCTTTTAATAATTTATTAATAGGATAGTATTTTGTGAAAGGAATGTTGTTGCGAGAAATAAGCTCTGCTCCTTTCTGATCGATCACAGCAATAGCACGATAACCATCCCATTTTACCTCATACAACCAATCCGGATCATCAAAAGGACCATCAACCAGGGTTGCCTTCATTGGCTTAATATCTTTCGGCGCAACAGATTTTGGTGCTTTCTTAAGCAAGGCTTCCAGGTCGAAGTCTTTTATTTTGGTGGTTTCTACTGCTTCGTCAAGCTGATCTTTAACTTCCTTTGTTGCCTTTTTGGAACTCTTCTTAGAAGGCTTTTTTAAATTCTCTTCATGGCCGTTTTGCCAAACTTTGTCACTACTGGTCGCCATAGTGTCAATAGTTTTACCTGACACAACTGATTTGTCAAGCTTTGTGATATCATCCGCGGAAGCGTAATCGTCTTTATGTTTAATAAGTAACCAGCCATTTTCGCCCATGCCCTGAGTTTTTACTAAAGCATATTCTCCCTTTAACTTTTCTCCATTAAGCTTAACTTTCACTGAGCCTGATTTCAATTGCTGAAGCAGATGTTTTTCCTGCGCCTTCTTCCCTTTTATTTCTTCCAAAGGCTCGTAAGTGCCCTGATCCCATACAATCACTGTTCCCCCGCCATATTCTCCTTCCGGGATAATGCCTTCAAACGTGCGGTAATCAAAGGGATGATCTTCTACCATCATTGCCAGTCGCTTAGTTTTAGGATCTGTTGACGGGCCTTTAGGAACCGCCCAGCTTTTTAATACACCTTCCATCTCCAAACGAAAATCGTAATGAAGCCTTGAGGCATCGTGTTTTTGGATTACGAAAAGAAGTTTATCCTTATCCTTACTTTTTCCGGATTTAGGTTCGGCGGTCTTAGTAAAATCGCGCTTTTCGACGTATTTTTCGAGGCTCATAAAGATGTATTTATGTTTAACAAATTGCCTGGCAGCTGATTCTCAGGTAATCTTCATAATCAACATTATATTATTAGGAAAAGTTTATGATTTTAAGTTGACCAGCTACAAAAGCATTCGAGATGGTTTACAAGATTTGCGAGCACCGCGATTATTCGTTGCTTTGCATAAGTATATGTCTGTAAGCAACCTGGTCTACAAATTAACCCATTGGGAAACCTGGGACTGGCGTATAAAATACATCCCCATTATTCCATTTTGGATTTGGCATTGCCTGCGTGCACGTTCGTTTTGGTTTTTTACTCCATCAAATCCAAGGTTACTTTTTGGAGGTTTCGAGGGAGAAACGAAAACGGCGATTTATAAACATCTCCCCCGAGGCAGCTATCCCAAAAGCGTCTTAATTTCTTCGAAATTATCTTATGATGAAGTGGAGACATTAGTACGCCAGGATTTTGAATACCCATTCGTGGTTAAACCCAATATTGGAAGAATGGGACTGATGTTTCGCATCATCAGCAACAGCGTAGAACTTCAACTTTATCATAAATCCATGCCATACGATTACATTGTGCAGGATTTGGTCGAATATCCTCTAGAAGTAAGCGTTTTTTATATTAGGTTTCCAAACTCAAAAAGCGGCACCATTACCGGGTTTATCAGTAAAGAATTTTTAGAAGTTTGTGGCGACGGAAAATCAACGTTATTGGAGTTGATGACCGCTTATCCGCGAATTCGATTCCGGCTGGATGAGATGAAAGCCAAACACCTAGAAAACCTTGACCTTGTACTTCAAAAAGGAAAACACTTCGTTCTAAGTTATGCACTTAACCTAAGTCGTGGTGGTAAGCTCGTTAATATAGAACACGAAAAAGATGCGCGACTTTTGAAAGTATTTGATGACTTAAGCAATCATTCAGACACGCTTTATTATGGCCGTTTCGATCTAAAATGCACTTCTGTGGATGACCTTAAAAAAGGGAAAAATTTTTCAATTCTGGAGTATAACGGGTGCGGCGCAGAACCACATCATGTTTATGGAAACGGATATACGTTATTTCAAGCCTGTAAAATTCTAGCGCAACACTGGAATGTGCTTTATGAAATCTCGAAATGCAATAAAAACCGTGGATTTAACTACTTGGACTTTAAAAGCGGATGGAGAAAAATGAAAGAATGCAGGAAACATTTCTCCGAACTAAGAAAAGCAGATAGGGCGCTTCCTGTCTTTAGCGGGGCTAATCAAACATTTACGGCAAATATAAGTTTAAACACATAAGGGATTAGCCGCCCGATAAAGCAAATGTCCAACCATAGAGCTGACTCAGAAATCATACAGGAATACATCGAATACATCGCCAGCGATGGCTTTCCGTGTATTGCCGCCAAAGCGGCTGTAGCAAAGCAGCAGGTGCAATGCATAGTTGCCGATCATCTTGCCTGTCCGCACAATGATGAAGAAATTCTCCAATTCATATACGATTTTGTAGATTCCTATCGGGATTCGGATGCGCTTTATCATAGTGCGGCGGTCATCTTTAAAGGTCCGGAAGAGATTAATGAAGAGCTTTTTGAAAATCTTTTGTGGATGCGTCTGCAATCTCTCACAGATTTGGACTGTAAGCGTCATGACTATGATAAACGAGTAGACAGCAATCCTGATTCAGGCAAATTCAGCTTTAGCTTAAAGGAAGAAGCATTTTTTATCATCGGATTACATCCGGCAAACAGCCGCCTTACCCGAAGATTTAACTATCCGGTTTTGACATTTAACCCTCACGCGCAGTTTGAAGAACTAAGAGATTTAAATAAGTTTGAAAACATGCAGCGTGTGGTTAGAAAACGCGATTTTGCCTTTTCCGGATCAATTAACCCGATGCTTGAAAACTACGGAACCAGTTCGGAAGCTCATCAGTACAGCGGAAAGCAATATGACGATGAATGGCAATGCCCTTTAAATATAAATGATGCAAGATCTAAACCAGATACCGCCGCGTAGCGGGGTGGCTTTTATACTTAAAAAAGGTGAACGCCTGAAGGTTGTTGATCTGGAAGGTGAGCAGGTTTCCGATTTGGTTTGTTTTAATCTAAATGATAAAGCCGAATACGTTTCATCAGGCCGAACAATCGATTACGCTGAAACGATATTCCTGACAACGGGCCATCCATTCTATTCCAACCGCAGCAATATCATGTTTGAAATTATTGAAGATACCGTTGGCAGGCATGATTTTTTACTTACACCTTGCAGCGCTGATACGTTTCGAATTATTTACGGCCATACCGAACCGCATTGCGGATGCTTCGGGAACCTTTGTAATGCTTTAGAGGAACACGGCATTTTGCCGGATAGCATCCCCGTCAGCTTTAATATTTTTATGCACGTCAGGGTTGATGAATATACCGGTAAAGTTTCGGTTCTTCCACCAAAAAGCAAGGCCGGAGATTATATAATTATTGAAGCAAAAATGGATTTGCTGGTGGGATTAACTGCCTGCTCGGCTGAGATGTCTAATAACTATTCGTTTAAGCCGATTGGTTATGAGTGCTTAAGTATCCATAGAAATTCCATGGATACTTAAGCACTCATTATTTAGTTAGTGCAAGATCAGCATTTTTAGAAAGCAATTTTGCGCTTTCTGCCATTCGTATAAACTCTGCCCTATAACCGTGTTCATCTTTTCCTCTAGCGCCCTTTGCTCTTGAAATCAAATTGTCATAGTCTGACTGCTCTTTAAAATCAGAATCTCTAAGTAAAAAACCTAATTCTGCAACAGCACTGGCAAACCTAAAGTCTTCACTGGAATTAGCTAAAGAAATCGGACCATTTTGCAAAACTACCTGCTGTAATTTACTTTTGTTAGATTCCGGGTGTTTATACCGAAACTTAATTGTAGCAATTTCTGAAGAGTTGTGCACAGTAAGTCTTTCTGTAGGCTTTTGATATTTTAAAGGATCAACCTGGTCGCTAAAAGTGCTCTTTACCCCTTCAGGAATTATTTCGTAGAGGGCGGTAACTGTATGTCCAACGCCCATATCTCCGCCAACTTTTTTATCATTATTAAAATCCTCGCTTTCTAATAATCTATTTTCATAACCCACCAATCGGTACGCCTGAACTGTAGCCGGGTTGAATTCAATCTGAACTTTCACATCCTTAGCAATAGTAAATAAGGTGCTGCCAAACTCAGTTATCATTGCTTTCCTCGCTTCACTAATGTTATCAATGTATGCATAATTTCCGCGGCCTTTATCAGCAATGGTTTCCATCTTACTATCTTTCAGATTTCCCATCCCAAACCCCAAAACCGATATATTTATGCCACTATCTCTTTCTTTTTCTATCAATGTCTCCATATCGCTATCGCTTGAAGCACCTACATTAAAATCACCATCGGTAGCGAGTATTATTCTATTGTTTCCACCTTTTATAAAGTTATCCCTTGCGGTAGCGTAAGCCAATTTGATACCGGCGCCGCCTGCTGTGGAGCCTCCGGCTCCCAATGATTCGATAGCGTTCTTGATCTTCGCTTTTTGATCTCCGGAAGTAGACTCAAGCTCTAAACCTGCAGCGCCTGCATAAGTAACTATGGCAACATGATCGTTTTCCCTCAATTCATCTACCAGCATTTTTAAAGAAGTTTTCACTAAAGGCAGCCTGTTGTCAGACGACATTGAGCCGGAAACGTCTATTAAAAATACGAGGTTTGAGGATGGTAACTTCGCTTTTTCAATTTCCCTTGCTTTCAATCCAATTCTTAATAACTGATGCTTTTGATTCCATGGGGCATAAGATAACTCGGTATGTATAGCAACAGGTTCATCTTTAGCAGGTCCTTTTAGATCATATTGAAAATAATTTATCATCTCCTCAATACGTACGGCATCCTTTGGTGGAATCTGGCCGCTGTTTATAAAACGGCGAATATTACTGTAAGAAGCTGCATCTACATCTATTGCAAAAGTGGAAAGAGGGGATTTTTTTGGATTCTGAAATTTATTCTCAGATATCTGTTTGTACGATTCCGAATTGTTTTCCCTCGGGGAAGTATAAAGTTCATGTCTTCTTCTATGCTTTGTGGTTTGAACACCTGCTACTCTGCCTTGGGGTACAGTAGAAATTGAACCTGTAATATCTCGCTTTCGCTGGACACCGTAGCCGACAACTACCACTTCCTCAAGTTGTTTGGAAGAAGGCAAGAGATATACATCAATCTTATCCGCTTTCCCGATTTTGGCCTGGTAGTTTTCAAATCCCAGCATGCTAACCGTTAGGATTGTTTCAGCCTTTTTCAGGGTTATGGAGTAATGGCCCTTAGCATCAGCAAAGACACCCGCTTTAGCGCCTGCTGCCTTTACAGAGGCGCCAGGTAATGGCATCCCATCCTGTTTATTGTAGACAAATCCTGTAATGGTTCTGGTGTCGCCATTTTTAAATCCTATCAGACCTAAAAATAACATGATTAGATAAAAATTTTTTTTCATAATTATTGAATTTTGGCTGAGGATGCATCCTCCATAAAATTTCCATAAACGATAAATAAAATTTATTTTCCCCTATTTAATGAACCTATTCAATAATTCTCCAAAGTCTACTGAAAGTGACGACGAGCTACTTAAACGTTTCCTGAAATCAGGAGACTTAAAGGTACTTGGGGAGCTATTCCGGGGTCATTCGTCTATGGTCTATTACGTTTGTTACCGCTATTTACAGGATGCGGAAAAAAGTAAAGATGCAGTAATGCAAATTTTCGAAGAACTCATTAATAAAGTAGCCAGGCAAGAAATCAGACAATTTTCAAGCTGGTTATATGTTCTAAGCAGAAATCATTGCCTTATGCAGTTGCGATCGGAAAAAAAAATGCAGCATGTTCCTTTCGAAGAGTTTGTGGAATTTCCATTATCCGGGCATCAGGATGATCATGAAAATAAGGAGAAAGACCTGACTGACCTGGAGAGGTGTATTGAAAAGCTTCCTGAAAAACAGCAACAGAGCATTGACCTCTTTTTTATAAAAGAAAAAGCGTATAAAGAAATAGTCGACATGACAGGCTATAGCTTAAATGACGTTAAAAGTTATATACAAAACGGAAAGAGGAATTTAAAAATTTGCATGGAAAAGAATCGTGAAGAGTAACAGGTATAACATATCATTAATTCGCAAGTACCTCAATGGGGAACTTGACGCACGTGCTATGTACGAACTCGAACGAAAGGCGCAGGAAGATCCATTGCTGGCAGATTTAATGCTTGGAATGGAAAGTGGGTATGAAGAAGAGCATCGACAAAATTTATCAGAAGTAGATGCTCTTATTGATAAAAGGATCCAGCAAAACGAAACACCCAAAATTTACCCAGTTCTTAAGTATGGCATTGCAGCATCTATATTATTAGCATGCGCAATTGCCGTATTTTTGGCAATTAATCAAAATTCGCAGCCCGACTTGGCGAGCAGGCCAAAATCTCCAAAATCGGAAGTATTAAAGCAACGACCAGGAAAAGAAAAGAAATCACCCGAACTATCTGCTAAACTTCCGGATCTTCAGGTAAGTAATCCTGTAAAGAAAAAAGTGGACGCCGGAAAACACAGGTCTAAAATTATAGCAAGGGAAAATACTCTTGCGGTTTTGACTAAAAAAGAAATTCCGACACAAAACCTTGAAGAGGTAGTGGTTGTGGGTTACGGTGTTCAACGCAAAAGAGATCTTACGGGGTCTTCGAGCAGCGTGGGTCAGGCCGAATTTTCTGACAGTATCCAAAATAAATTATCTGGCAAAGTTGCCGGCGTAGATAGCAAACCTAAGAAGGCAGCCAGATCTAAGGTGGTGAAAGGTGTTGTTACTGCTAAGGATACGGAAGAGGTATTGCCAGGCGCGATTGTACGAGTAAAGGGAACTAATACAGAGACAATTACTGATAAAGAGGGCAAATTTGAACTTGAGGCACCTAATAATGCTATTTTAGAAATAGCGTATATAGGTTATAATAGCGAAGAAATAAAAGCCCGCAATAATTCCAATGTTACTATAAACCTTCAGCCTTCGCAAGCACTTAGTGAAGTTGTAGTAGTAGGTTATGGAACTGTTCATAAACAAACGAACCGAATTGTTGAAGCGCATCCGGTAACCGGATGGGCGGCTTTCCGAAGCTATCTGAAGGAAAATGCAAGAACAAATACTTCAGAAAAGGGAATAGTTATTGTTTCATTTGCCGTCTCCGCAACAGGCGTAATAAGTGACACCAAAATCGAGAAGAGCTTAAATATTGAAGCCGACGAAAAAGCAATTCGCTTAATCACAGAAGGACCAAGATGGGTTGGCGACCAAGACGGAATGACCAAAGAGATCAGAATAAAAATTAGGTTTAGATAAAGTATTACCTCTAGTCAACCTAACCGTCTGAGCCAAGCTATTATATTATAATTAACCAAACCCTTAATTACACCATATCTTCCTGCATCGGTAAAAGGCGCTAACCCGGATTCAGCGAGGTTTCCGATGATTGCTTTAACATTAAATACCTGTGAGCCTCTCCCGACTTTCAAGGTTGACAATTACCTACGAGGCTTATAAAACGAATTATGGAATCAGGTGAAATAAAGCATCATAAAAGAAACCTAAGTCACATGAAAACCACCCTGCAAGTTTTAATATTCAGCACGTTACTATTAGCTGGATGTAATGGTAATAAATCTATTCCCGAAGAAGAAACATCCAGCGAAGCAATGCTGGAGCTAAAAGCCCCTCCGATGGAAGATAATATTGTTTCCAAGGCTTCCGTCCCCGATTCGCCTATAGACACTTCTAAGAAAATTGTTAAGACCGGCAACATCAGCTTTGAAACTGTCGATGTAAAATCAACCCGACAAGCCATTTTCGGCATTACAAAAAAATATGGCGGCTATATTGCTGGCGAGAACGAATCAGGTTATGAAAATGGCCGTAAGAACTATACAATTAATCTTAAGGTTCCAGCGAAAAATTTCGATTCATTACTTCAGGAAATCTCAAATTCGGCAGATAAAGTAGATAGCAAAAATATAGAGATAAAGGATATCACAACAACGTACATCGACACCAAAACACGGCTTCAAAACAAAAAATTGCTTGAAATACGTTATCTGGAGCTACTTAAAAAGGCATCGAAAATCTCAGATATGCTCGCTATCGAAGATAAGTTATCAGAGATACGCAGTGATATAGAATCCGTCGAGAGCCAGTTCATACAAATGCAAAACCAGGTTACATATAGCTCACTGGATCTTACATTCTATTCAAAAAGCATTGCCGAAGAAACCGGCAAAGATTTTTTCTATAAGGTGGGAAGATCACTGATAAGTGGCTGGGAATTTATGCTATCGCTTCTGTTAGGTCTATTATCGTTTTGGCCATTAGCAATAATC
>DASVRX010000042.1:0-19438 GCA_036388375.1 Pedobacter sp.
ATGTTCAGCTGGTATATGGTGTTGGAGGCGAACTTATTGCTGAAAAGAAGTGTTGTTTGCTTTGCACCTGTATCGAAGTTTATTGACTTTATAAATCCCGGTAACGGACTTAAACTAAAAGCATTTGTGGCAGTAGTTGCATCGGCAGGTTTGTTAAAATAAACGATTATTGTGCTGTCGGATATTTTGCGCATGCTGTCGGCCTTAAACGCAAGCAGATCATAATTCTCAATGTAAACAGAGTTTTTCCGACCCGGCGTTCCGCCCGAAACATCTATGGAACTCGTCCAATTAAATAAGCCGCTACAAACGGAGTTTGGGTTTATCCGCTCAAGCGACCACCCGCCTGCTTTCTTTGTGACGGATGAATGCCAGCTATCCGCGTAAGCGATAGAGTCAATCAAGATGTTCTCCGGGCTTATTAATTTGATGAGATCCGACGTATTATTAAGAGATGGCCAAGGAGAAATTCCAAGTGTTTTGCCGAAAGCCTTGTATTCGTTTGTATCCGCCTTAGCGCAAAGAATTAGGTATTGGCCCGCTGTTAAACTGTCTGCTGGTAAAATGGCGGTTGATGTTGGATCTGAGTACTTCCAGTCTTTAAGTTTAATCGTTTGGCTTGTAGGGTTAAAAAGTTCTACAAACTCAACCGATGGTAAATCGATTTGTGGCGAAGGATCTGCAAAAATTTCATTGATTACCAGGTCAAGTTTTTTTGCTCTAAAAGGTTTGGTATAAGCAAACGAGGCTGTATTGTTTGCGGCAATGATATTCCCGGATTTATCTTTAACATTCAAGACCGTTATAGCATAGGATGCAGTATTTAAACCTTTGGAAACAGTGAGGATATATTTTGAAGCATCCGATGTGGTCTTCACAAGTACCGGATTTCCGTATCCATTATTGAAAGTATAATTGGCAGTTGTTTTAGCCGAAATGCTGTCGATTGCTTCGTCAAAACTGAGTTCTATATGTGTAGAATCTACGGCTTTCGCCGATGAAAGACTTGGTGCAGAAGTATCGGTGATGATCGGGTTTATGCTGATATCATCAAAGAAATGCTTTTGGAAAAAACCTGATGTAGACTGTTGGATAAACGTCCCGAAGTAAGCCGATGTTAAAAAGGTTGCATCTGTTACACTACCTTCAGTTACGTATGCTGCTCCCAAGCCCATTAAATCTCGTTCAAGTGTAAACTGGTTTGTGGCTGTGCGCGTAACTCGAATTTTAATCCGATTATTCGAGGTGTTTAAAATGCCATCAATACCATCTATCAATTTAGTAACTGTTGCTCCCGATCTTTTGTATAAAGCCACTTCGTCGTTTGTATTTCCGATTTTAACGAAGTATCCGTTAATATTAGCCGATTGTAAATTCGCCTGATCGGATGTGAGGTAGACATCCACATAGTTAGCACTTGAGGGATTAAATTGCAGGTTGACCCAAAACTCCCATTGACAGTTTGTGGCTAGCGTATTAGGTGTGCTGAGGTATAAATTGGAGTTGGCACTGGTAGAGTTTGATCGAAGCTGTTTTGCAAAAACGATAAAGTCATTGTTCGAATTGCTTCCCGCCCAGGTGGGCGAACTTGTAAAATCATCGTCATTAAACGTTTCGTTTAGCTGTGAAAACGCAAAATTCCCATAAATAATGGCAATTAAAAGTAGAAAGTTTTTCATCTTTGGCGGTAGATAGATAATTCGAAACTAATAAAAATTTTAGAAAACAAAATGAAAGTCGCAGTTGTAGGCGCTACCGGCCTTGTAGGTTCGGTGATGTTAAAAGTTTTAGCAGAGCGCAATTTTCCGGTTACTGAATTAATTCCTGTCGCATCGGCCAAAAGTGCTGGTAAGCAAGTGGAGTTTAAGGGTAAGAGTTACACCGTAGTAACAGTGGAAGATGCAATTAAGATGAAGCCAGAAGTGGCCTTGTTTTCTGCAGGGGGAAGCACATCATTAGAGCAGGCGCCATTATTTGCGGCAGCAGGCATTACTGTCATTGATAATTCTTCTGCATGGAGAATGGACCCAAGCAAAAAACTTGTGGTACCCGAAGTGAATGCGGATGTATTAACAGCCCAGGATAAAATTATCGCCAATCCGAATTGTTCAACCATACAAATGGTAGTGGTTTTAAAACCGCTTCATGATAAATATAAAATCAAACGCGTCGTAGTATCAACCTACCAGTCGGTTACCGGCACCGGTGTTAAGGCTGTTGAACAATTAATGAACGAGCGTAACGGTATTGAAGGCCCTATGGCTTATGCTTACCCGATCGATCTTAATGTAATTCCTCAAATTGATGTTTTTACTGACAACGGATACACCAAAGAGGAGATGAAGATGATTAAGGAAACCAATAAAATCATGGGCGATGACTCGATTCGTGTTACAGCAACAACAGTACGTATCCCGGTTATGGGAGGCCACTCAGAATCAGTTAACATTGAATTTGAAAATGATTTTGATCTTGCTGAAGTGCGCAGTTTGTTAGAGCAGCAAGAAGGTGTGATTGTAGTTGATGATCCGGCAAATGCAAAATATCCTATGCCGATGGATGCTCATGAAAAAGATGAGGTATTAGTGGGCCGTATTCGTCGCGACGAATCTCAGGCTAATACTCTGAATCTTTGGGTTGTTGCAGATAATCTAAGAAAAGGCGCTGCTACCAACGCGGTTCAAATTGCAGAATATTTGCTTAAGCAAGGCATGTTGAATAATTAAACAACATTCAAATTTTTGGAAGGCGGCTGAATTAATTAGCCGCCTTTTTTGTTGTCACTTGTAACGTCTTTAGGAGAAATGGACATTCAGAAATTTCTTTTATACTTTAGATTAAAGCCAAAATTCAGTATCCTTTTACCATTCGCAAATGAAAAAGTGTTTCCTACTCCTGCTTTTAACAGCCATTCATATTGGCGTTTATTGTCAGAATAATAAGCCGGTCTTACGGGTTACCGACTTGATATGTGAATACCAAAGCAATCCTACCGGCTTGGAGACCAAAACGCCACAATTTTCGTGGAAGATTCAATCTGATAAGCGAAATGCAATTCAAAAATCTTATCGAATACTTGTAGCCAGCTCAAAAAATTTGCTTGATAAAAATAAAGGAGATATGTGGGACGCTATCTCTGTATCCAGTGAAAATACCTTCCTTGCTTACAAAGGAAAGCCGCTAAAATCTCACCAGAAATTTTTTTGGAAAGTAAAAGTATCCGACAATCATGGAAATGAATCCAATTGGAGTGCGGGGTCTCATTGGACAATGGGAATATTAGACCAAAAGGAATGGACGGCAAAATGGATTACCGACGGAGTTGAACGCAACACTTTAGTGAATACAAACAAAGGGGATAAAGTAGTAAAGAGTCTGCGCAGAAACTATTTGCCAGTTTCTTATATGAGGAAAGACATTAAAATCGAAAAGAAGATAACCAAAGCTGTAGCTTATATTTCTGCTTTCGGGCTTTATGAGGCAAGCATCAACGGTCGTCGATGCGGAAATGACAATTTCACTCCCGGCTGGTCGCAATACGATAAGCGAGTTTATTATAACAGCTATGATGTAACGAACTTGATAACGGAAGGCAAGAATACTTTAGCAGCAACCGTGGGCGACGGTTGGTATGTTCAACGGCATGGCGGAGAATCTATCGGGTTTTTAATGCAATTGAATATAACTTATAACGATGGCACTTCGCAATCCTTCGGGACAGATAAGAGCTGGAAAGTAACTAACGACACCCCGCTCAGAATGAGTGATATTTTTAATGGGGAAGCTTATGAATCAAAAAAAGAAATACCAGGATGGAAGAACTCCGACTTTAACGATGCTACCTGGGCCAATGCAATTGAGGTAGATAAGAGTACTGTAATTAAAACATCTTATTATGGTGGGCCTATCCGGAAAATAATGAAAATTGAACCGGTATCAATCACCGAAACGAAATCGGGCAGTCTGATCTTTAATTTCGGTCAGAATTTTTCGGGTTGGGCGCGTTTTAAGTTAAAGAAGCAAATAAACAATAAGATTGAACTCAAGTATGCCGAGGCGATGAATCCCGACGGAAGTTTATATACTGAAAATCTACGCACGGCGCAGAACAAAGATATTTATAGTCCAAAAGGCGTTGCAGGTGAAGAATGGGAACCGATGTTTACCTACCGTGGTTTTCAATATATAGAAGTTAAGGGTTGCAATAAGGATGATATCGCGTTAAGCGGCATTGTAATGCACAGCGATTTAAAACGAACAGGTTTTTTTGAATGCGGAGACCAAAGAATTAATAAATTATACAACGGTATTCTTTGGAGCCAACGCTCAAACTTTTTCGACGTTCCAACAGATTGCCCTCAACGCGATGAACGTATGGGTTGGACGGGCGATATGCAGGTATTTCAAAAAACAGCTTCTTATAAGATGGATATTGGTGCGTTCACCTCCCGCTGGTTACTTGCTTTAAACGACGGGCAAAGTAAGGAGGGAGGATATGCCGATTTTGCCCCTTTGCATGATTTGTACGGTACCGCAGGCTGGGCAGATGCCGGCCTTATCTCTCCTATAACTCAATATAAGATGTATGGAGATAAGGCAATTCTGGAGAAGTGGTATATAAATATGAGCCGTTATATTGATTATACCGTAGCTCAAAGTTCAGGGTTTATACGCAAACCTTCGTGTTGGCCGGGTGATTGGCTAAGTGTGAATGCGCCTTTGTCGGAAGGTATTATCACTAACATGTATTTCGCTTACAGCGCTCATTTGATGTCTGAAATTGCTGGCATTCTAGGTAAGAAGGCAGATTCCTTAAAATATGAAGTGTTATTTCAAAATATCAAATCAGCATATATCAAAAAGTACATAGACGAGAATAACACTATCGAAGGAAATACACAAACATCTTATATCCTTTCACTGGCGTTTGATTTGGTCGACCAGAAAGACAGAGCAGTAAGTTTTCAAAAGTTAATAGAAAGAATACAAGAACGAGACTATCATGTTTCTACAGGTTTTCTGGGTGTAAAACATCTTTTTGAAGTTTTAACAGAATTCGATAGAAGTGATGTGGCCTACCGATTGTTAAAGCAAGACACTTATCCAGGGTGGCTTTACAACGTTTCTAAAGGAGCAAATACCATTTGGGAGGCCTGGGATACATGGAAACCGGGTGTCGGCTGGCAGGATCATTCTTTAAATCACTTCAATTTTGGTGCTGTGGGCGAGTGGATGTATAGCGGAATGGGTGGAATTAAGCCCTTGGAGCCTGGCTTTCGAAAAATTTCAATCGAACCTCAAATCGATAAAGAGATAAAGTTTGTAAACGCTAGTTATAACTCTATACAAGGAAAAATAGTTAGTAACTGGCTTATTGAAAATAATACGCTATCAATAAAGATGGAAATTCCAGCAAACACAAGTGCGAATGTGACATTACCAATCAATCCTAAACTTAAGTACACCATTACCGAATCTGGTAAAAGCATTATCAAAGATGGCTTTGTATTAAGTAAATCAAATGATGCCTATCAATCTCAAATCGCAGAGAAAAAAGTAAAGTTTGCTATAGGCTCGGGTATCTATAATTTCAAAATTAGTTATAGTAAGTAATAGAAAAGTAGCCTATTATTAATTGATGGTCATAGGATGACCAAATGGATTTGTACAAAGTCATTCGATGACTTAACTTCACTCGATGCAATTCTTTCAAGTCATCCTATTATCTAGATCTCTTAACTTCATAAAATGAAGCAATCTCTTTTAGTCCTTTTGCTCATTATTACCCAAGCCGCATGTGCTCAAACTCGGATTCCCGATATAGAGTCCGCTTACTCAAGATTTGAAAATGATCCCCAACTTAAATATGGTTTAAGTTCATTATCCATCCTGGATGCTCAAACTGGTGAAGTTTTATTTTCTAAGAATGGAAATATCGGCATGGCGCCTGCATCTACATTAAAAACAGTTACGACGATTACGGCTTATAACATCCTTGGTAAAGATTTTAAATGGGAAACAACTTTAGGATTTACAGGCAAAATAGAGAACGGAATTTTAAATGGTGATTTAATAATAACAGGAGGCGGTGATCCCACTCTTGGCAGCAACAGGTATGAGCACTCTAAGCCTGCAGTATTGTTAAACCGTTGGGTTGCTGCCATCAAAAAGGCAGGTATCAAGAGAATCAACGGTCGTTTAATTGGCGACGATAAGTTGTTCGGCACACAAATTATCCCGCTAGGCTGGATCTGGCAGGACATCGGGAATTATTATGGAGCCGGGGCAACATCACTAAGCTGGAAAGAAAATGAGTTGGGCGTGAAGTTCCGACCGGGCAGTAAAGTTGGCGATAAAACAGAACTTGTAACAAAGGTATTTCCTGCTCTAAATTTAATCAACGAGGTAGTTACAGGAGCGGCCGGAAGCGGCGATAATGTTTATGCTTACTCGGCGCCATATACCGACATTGTTTATCTACGCGGGAGTTATGGAATTGATTTGAACAAAACGATTATGATTTCAATGCCCGATCCGGCGTTAAATTTGATGAACGATCTGGCAGTAAGTCTAAAATCTGCAGATATCGCTGTTTCAGGCAAAATAATTTCAACCAGGCTATTAGATACCGAAAAGCAAGTTTATTCATCAACTGAAGTTATTCTCGATCGTTATTTATCGCCTCCATTAGGACAGGTTGTGTATTGGCTGAATCAAAAAAGCTTGAATTTATATGCTGAAAATCTATTGAAGACCATAGCCTTAAAGCAAGGCAGAAAAGCCACTACCGAAAATGGAGTAGCAGAAATCCAGAAGTTTTGGGCTAAAAAACTAAACCTTGATTTGAACTCCCTTGGTGTTTTGGACGGAAGCGGTTTGTCTCCCGAAAGTCGAATAACAACGGTTTCGATGGCTGCTATTTTAAGATCTGCAATTAAAGAAACGTGGTATAATTCTTTTTACGAGAGTTTGCCACTTAATAATGAAATAAAAATGAAAAGCGGGAGTATCCGTAATGTATTGGCTTATGCAGGATATCAAAAAATCTCAGGGGGTAATTCGCTTGCTTTTAGCTTCATAATCAATAATTATAATGGAAGCACATCGGCTATTAAGCAAAAGATGTTTAAAGTTTTGAATGAGTTGAAATAAAACCTTATTCACGAAATCTCGTATGTTAAATAATATCTTTACGCTCGCACCACACATTAATGCCAAGATTTTTAATTGCGCTTTTCTTCCTATTGAATACCCTGGCTTCGCAAGCTCAAAATCAGGCAACCAAAAAAGATAAAACTTTTAAGTTGTCGAAAGAGGCTAGGTTAAAAGACTATGTTCCGGGTGTTATAATTGTGAAGCTCAAGGAAAGCGAAGTATCTGCGAAATCACTTTCAATCAATCCTAAATTCAAATTAAAGTCGGCATCCATTATGTCTATGGAAAAGAAGTTTCCTGAGGCCAAACACACCGATAAGGTTAAGGCCAGAGGCCAAACAAAAGATCCTGGACTAGAAAGAATTTATCAGTTAAAAATTCCAACTGACGTGAATTTGGATGCTGTAATTAAAGAAGTAAGTGAAGATCCAAGGGTTGAATACGCAGAGCCTAAATATATTCATCATACTACGTTTGCTCCTTATAATCCGAACGATCCTTTATATTCTCAACAACCCTATTTGCAGCGTGTCAGGGCACCAGAAGCCTGGGGAATATTTCGAAATGGACCTCGCGTAATAATTGGAATAGTTGATAGCGGATCAGAATTAACGCATGAAGATTTGGCTGCAAATATCTATTACAATCCGGCAGAGATCCCTAATAATAATCAGGATGATGACAATAATGGGAAAGTGGATGATTATAGAGGCTGGGATTTTGTTGGTGCTTCCGGAAGCAACTTTGTACCGGACAACAATCCCAATGTTACCAGTGCCTTAAACAACCACGGAGTTCATGTGAGTGGAATTGCGTCTGCAGTTACTGATAACGGGAAAGGCGTGGCGAGTGTTGCTTTTAATTCTGCTCAATTGCTTATTGTAAAAGCTGCCGCCGATAATAATGGAGAAGATATTTACCAGGGCTATGAGGGTGTAAAATATGCTGCCGATATGGGGGCTAATATTATTAACTGTTCATGGGGAAGTCCTGGGGGAGGTAACTTTGGCCGTGATATTGTAAATTATGCTATTAGTAAAGGTTGTCTGGTCGTAGCCGCAGCCGGCAACGGCAGTAATGACGAGGTTGAGTATCCTGCCGCATATCAGGGGGTAATTGCAGTCGCCAACACAGATAATAACGATGTTAAGCATCCGTCTTCCAGTTATGGTGGACATATAACTATTTCTGCTCCTGGTGTTTCAATTAGAAGCACAACATTCAATAACACATACGGTAATCTAACAGGTTCATCTATGTCTGCACCCGTTGTTTCTAGTGCGGCTGCTTTAGTTAAGTCCTATTATGGCAACATGTTCAACATGCAACAGGTTGGAGAATTATTGCGTGCTACTGCAGACAACATTGATAATATAAATTCCCCATTTGCCGGTCAGCTTGGCAAAGGGAGGTTGAACGTTAATAGGGCCTTAACAGAAGTTCCGCCCTCAGTGAGGATACTAAATATCACACAGGTAGAAAAGCCTGCATTAAACGTCATTAATCCTGATACTATATACCTGTATTTTGATGTAAAGAACTTTTTATTCCCGGTAAGTAATTTGAAGCTTACTTTAAGTAGCACTAATCCTAATATTACAGTTATTAATCCCGAGGTAACAATAACTTCGATTGGGACACTTGAAACAAAATCTCAAATTGGCCCTTTTAAAGTAGCTGTTAATCCGCTAACTCCAAGTAATTCCCTTGTCGATTTTCGTCTTAATTTTAATTCCACTACTCCTGGTTACGCGGATTACGAAAATTTTTCTCTTATTGTTGCCAAAGATTACGTTGATATTATTACCCAGTCAATAACTACTACACTCACCAGTAACGGACGCATTGGTTATAGTGCTCCGGATCAAACCGGAGGTTCTGGGTTTCAATATAAAGGAAACGATCTTTTGTTCGAGGCATCTTTGATGATTGGAAACGCAGCAGATCGGGTTTCAAATAATACACGCGCTGAAGATGGAAATTATGACGAACATTTTGTTAAAAAAGTTCGGGCACATGAAGTAGTAAACAATGCCGACTCTACGCTCGCAGAGGCGGAGTTTGATGACAGTGAAAATCCCAAGCGCCTGAATATAGACGTAAAGCAGCAAATGATCGGATATAAGACTGCACCTAACGATAAGTATGTGATTTCTGAATATGAAGTGAGGAATACAACGGCTGCCGAGCTTACAAACGTTTATATTGGTTTGTTTACTGATTGGGATATTGGCGGAGGCTCAACAAATGCAACCGAATACGATAGTGCTGACCGTTTGGCTTATACTTATGAAAAGGGACCCGGCGGTACGTTTGCGGGGGTTAAACTTTTAAGTAAGAATGCACCATCATCCTATTACCCATTATCATATCAACTGTCGGGAAATCCGTTAAGTGATGATGATTTTACAATTGCAGAAAAATGGGAGACGTTAACAAGTGGCATAAAATCTCCAGGGCTGGCTACAGGCACGGCTTCAGGAGTTGATGTTTCTTCTGTTTCCGGAAGTGGGCCATACCGTATTCCTGCCAAGGGTTCTATAAAAGTAGCTTTCGCTTTGATAGCCGGGGATAATCTTGCAGATCTTAAGGCTTCAGCACAGGCTGCACAGCAGAAGTACAACAGAATTCTCGAGCAAAACAGGCAATTTACAGAAGTCGAATTTTTAGTTTATCCCAACCCACTAGTTACATCTTTAAACATGACCAACACGATCCGGTTTAATCTGCCTGAAGATGGCCAGGTTTCCTTAGATCTATACAATATTTTAGGACAAAGAGTAAAATCTATTATTTCAAATCAATTTTACGGACAAGGATCTTACTCGATAAATGAAAATTTCATGTCGGGAAATTTAATTGATGTTTATACCGGAGTTTATTTCTATAAACTAACCTTTAATAATAAAATCAAAACACGTAAGATTACAGTCTTACGCTAAGTCTCCATTAATAAAACACCCCCGACACCTTGGCTCGTAACTTTCCTTCTCACCTATTAAAATTTGGCTTTCGCTGAATGAAGTACGATAGGAGTAAGTAGCCGGCGAGCCACATTGAAAGCAGACTGCTTCTAACTTTGTAACATTATCTGCTATCGCGACTAAGGCAGGTATTGGTCCAAATGGTTGTCCTTTATAATCCATATCTAAGCCGGCAATGATAACGCGTATCCCTCTGGAAACAAGTTTTGTGCAGGTGCCGGGTAGCTCACTATCGAAAAACTGTGCCTCATCAATGGCCACTACCTGGCAGTTTAGGTCGAGGGATAGAAGGGCAGCAGAAGTTTCAATCGGGAAGGCACTGATGGCGTTTAAATTGTGAGATACAACCGAGGTCTCATTATATCGCTTATCTGCTGAATGTTTAAAAACAGCTATAGAAAGCCCGGCATCTTCAGCAATCTTTACACGATTGATTAACTCTTCGGTTTTACCCGAAAACATGCAGCCGCAAATAACCTCAATGCTCCCGGATTTATCTGACATTAATCTTAACTAAAATTCAATATAAAAATTTAATACTAATTTTACCCTCAGTAGTACCAACATATATAGTTTCAAAACGTTATTCTAACATGAAAACAGACATCATCTTCAGGAAGATAGGAGGCATTTTAGCTGAGATTAATGAGCAATATCAATACCTTTCTGATGCGCCTGAAAATTTAAACGAGCTAGAGCTTGAACTACTCTCTGCCAATGCTGATTTTCTTGCCGAACATGTAAAAGTGCTTAAAAAATTAAATTTAACAGTTGTAAGTTCTTCTCAGGCGGAGCCTGAGTCGCTGGTTGAAAAATTTTCTGATTTAAATGACAATAAGCAAAGTATAAGCCCTGCAGCCCAGGAGCAATTCAATTCTAGTCATCTAATGAAACAGGAATTTCCGGAATCATATTCATCATTTAACCGGCCAGTAGAAAGCGGAATGGTTCCTATGGTTGCTAAGGTTAGAGATGAGGATGTTGTTGCATATGCCCAAGGTGAAGAGAAAACAGAAGTTGAAAAGGAAACTATAGAATCGGAAACGCAAGCCGATCCTATTAAGCAACCGGAATTGTCGCCATTTACTTCATTCTTTACTCCTGAACCTGTAGCGGCAAGGCCTGAAGTTATTGAAGAGCCGGTAAGTTATTTTGCTCCTGAAGATAAACCTAAAATTAACGAAGAAGTACATTCCGTTAAAGTCGAGCCGTCTGTCAATAATTCCTTTGAAGATGAACAGAAAAAAGCCCCTACTTTAAATGAAATAATATCTGCCCAACGAGCACCAATCCCAACTACTCAATTTAATAGGCAACCGGTTACCGATTTAAAGTCAATAATCAATCTTAACGATAAGCTTCTTTTCATCAAAGACTTATTTAATGGATATAGTCTGGCTTACAGTGAAGCAATCGAAATTATAAATCGCTTCGATTCGTTTGATGCCGCTGATAACTTTCTTAAAACAAATTATTCAGCCAAAAACAATTGGGCAGCTAAGCAGGCAACAGCCGAAAAGTTTTATGAGCTATTAAACCGACGTTTTTCTAAATAACACCCATCCGATTTGAATCCAATCGCAAAAGAATAAAAAGTAAGATTGTAAAGCTGATAAGGGACGACCCTCCATAACTAATAAATGGCAGCGGTATTCCAATCACAGGAACCAACCCTATGGTCATGCCGATATTTATAAAGAAGTGGAAAAAGAGAATGGAGGCAACTCCATAACCGTAGATACGAGTAAATGAAGATCGCTGTCGCTCGGCAAGATTTATGATCCTGATAAGCAATGTAACATATAGAGCAATTACTACGAAGCTGCCTGCAAAACCCCATTCTTCGCCAACAGTGCAAAAAATGAAATCGGTACTTTGTTCCGGAACAAAATCATACTTTGTTTGAGTTCCCTGCAAATAGCCTTTACCCCATAATCCACCGGATCCAATCGCAATTTTTGACTGATTTAAATTATAGCCTTGTCCCCTTGGGTCATTAATCTTTCCAAGTATTACATCAATTCGGTTTCGCTGGTGCGATTGAAGAATATTCTCATAAGCAAAATCAACACTAAGAATGAAAACAACCGACATAATCGTTCCGATACCGATAACTGTTATAAAAGATCGATTTTTCTTGTTGAAGTAAATGATCAGCCCCGCTACGAGAATTAAAATACCAATCAGAATAAACTCATTAAATAAAACTGTAAGTACAAACAGTGCGATAAATAACGCACCAATAATCAAAAAATACCCTGAAAGGCCTTCTCGATATAAAACAAATATTAGTGAGGTAAAGGTAAGTGCTGAACCAGTATCGGGTTGAAGCATAATCAAACCCATTGGTATCAGTAAGATAAGACCACTGACAATAATTGTTTGAATGTCCTGCATTTTGAGATTGGTCGAACTCAGGTATTTAGCCAAAAGCAGGCAGGTTGAGAACTTGGCGAATTCTGAAGGTTGTAACCTAAAACTTCCGATTGGAATCCATGCCTGATTACCACCTACATTACGTCCCACAATTAGCACCACCACTAATAAGATTAATGTTATCCCATAAAAAATAGGGGAGAAAGCGTTAAAAAACTTGTTGTCTAACAGAAGGATAACCGCCCCTAAAATTGCTGCTACAATTATAAACAGAAATTGCTTTCCATAATTTGTATTGAGATCTAAAATACTTGGATGCAGGGGATCAAATACCGCAGCGTGAATATTAAACCACCCGATAACACAAAGACTCAGATAGATAAAAATGATTATCCAATCGATATTAAAGAACAGGCTTCGCTGGTTGATCATTTTTAAGAGGTTTTGTATTTATACCAACAGGTTTAGGCTTTTCTTTAGTGGTTACGCTGTCAGCTTTCTTGAGGGCACCTCCTTTAGGCTTCTCCTTTCTCAACGCAGTATCGGCCTTGGTAAGTATCACAGGTTTAGGAGCCACTTTAGGGCGTGGGAGCAGATTGCCTTTGAGAATACGTTCCAAATAGTGTTTATCTCTTCTGATAGAATCAGTTATATATTTTTCGATCATTAAGCTGGCAATAGGTGCCGCCCAGGTAGACCCATGCCCGCCATTTTCGACAACTACAGCAATTGCTATTTTGGGATTGTTTCTCGGTGCAAATGCAAAGAAAACCGAATGATCTTCTCCATGGGGATTTTGAACAGTTCCTGTCTTTCCACAAATCTCTATATTGTGAATTGCGGAATATGAGGCCGTTCCTCCGCCTTGGTTTACTACCATACTCATGCCTTGAATCACTGGCTCAAAGTGCTTCGGATCTACCGCTACATAATTCTTCTTGGTGTATTCGGCCTTTATTACTTTTTTCTCACCTATTGCTTTGACCAAATGTGGTTTATAATAAAACCCACGATTAGCAACTGCTGCTGCAACATTGGCCATTTGCAACGGCGTTATTCCTAATTCCCCCTGACCAATTGCAAGAGAAATTGTATAACTTGAACGCCATCTGTCACTCTTAAATCTTTTTGTATAAAGTTCGTCGGTTGGTAATAACCCTTTCCTCTCGTTCGGTAAATCAATATCGAGTTTAGATCCTACTCCGAAGGATGCAACTCCCTGTCTCCATCGTTTGAATCCGTTTACCGATCGCATGCCCGAACGATCGATCATAGCAGCATAAGTATTCGCGTAATAAACATTGCAGGAAACTTGTATAGATCGCGGCAGGTCTGACGATCCATGCACGTGAGTACATTTTTGCTGTCTCCGACTACTGTACCAATATCCGCCACTACAATGGAAGCGGGTATTTGGTTTAATAAGTCCGAATTGCTGTGCCAGGAGCGCATTAATGACTTTGAAAATAGAGCCCGGAGGATATTCGGCTTGCATTGGGCGGATGAACATCGGCTTGTAGGGATTTTCATCCAGTAAGCCATAGTTCTTTCCTCTTTGTCTTCCAACCATTAAGTTCGGATTATAGGTCGGGCTGCTCACAAAAGCCAATACTTCGCCGCTGGAAGGCTCGATAGCTACAATGCTGCCAATTTTATTATTCATCAACTGTTCGCCGAATTTCTGGAGATTTTTATCCAGGGAACTGATTAATTGATCTCCTGATACAGCTGTTGTATCATAACGTCCTTCAGCAAAATGACCTTTTGGTCTGTTGAAAGCATCCACCATGAGGTTATGTACCCCGCGCTGACCTCTTAAAAGTTCTTCATAGGATTTTTCGACTCCGGTTCGGCCAATGTAATCTCCTCTTCTGTAGAAACCGCCAGAACGTTCTATATCACGTTCATTTACTTCACCAATATAACCCAGAAATTGTCCTGCAATACTATCAGGATAATGCCTTACCGAACGGTTCAGGACATAAAATCCGGGAAATTCATACAGCTTCTCCTGGAATGCCGCGTAGGTAAGAGCTGAAAGTTGCTTTTCAAATATCGAAGAAGTGTATCGCGAATATCTTACTGCTTTTTTAAAGCGTTTATCAAAACCTGCTTTATCAATGCCGATAAGACTGCAAAATTCAAGAGTATCAAAAGGCTTTACTTCGTTTGGTATCACCATAACGTCGTAAACGGGTTCGTTTTGAACCAGGACTTTCCCCTTACGGTCCATAATCAATCCCCTGGCAGGGTAAATTATTATTTTTCTAAGTACATTGTTATTTGCCGAAAGGAAATAGCTTTTATCAATTACCTGTATGTAAAAAAGTCTCAGCAGTAATACCATCGCTATTGCGATAAAAATACCCTGAACCACATACTTACGAGGGAAAAAACTATTCATTTTGTTAACGCTCTTTCTTCCTGTAGAAGATGAACTCGGCTACCAGCATTAAAAATACAGTAAAAAGAGAACTCAAAATTATTCGAATTAGTGTATAATTTAAGTCTTTAAAGCTGAAATCCTCAATCAGGAATAGCATGCTGTGGTGTGTCAGTGTTAAAATAGCAGCGTAAAAGAAAAACCATCTAAAGCCCATTATACCCAATTTCGGTTCTGGCTCTATCTCAAAACTTAAACGTTGAACCGTAAGAGCGATGAAAATAACTCGTACTAACGCTAATAAGGTACAGGCAGCAGCATTTACGCCTAGTGTATTGTAGAAACTATCTATAGTTAAACCAATGAGGAATGACAGTAAGAACAACAGCCAGTTTGGGGTTTCGAAGGGTAAAAGCAGAATAAAAAGGATATAAAAAAAGGGAACAGATAAATTGTAATACCCGATATTTTTAAGCAGAAATACCTGGATAAAAACCAGAAGTACAAAACGGATTAAATTACTTGTTATAATTCTAATCATTGGGCACCAGAGTTTGCGCTTCTAAGCTTTGCTTTTCAGCCGCTAACGAACTTTTAATAATGTAAACATAGGCAAGGGTAGAAAAATCGGTACTAAGTTTTATCTTAATATCAGATGAAATTTCACCATTTCTTTTACGCGATACCAAAACTCTCCCGATAGGAATTCCGGCTGGAAACAAAGATGAATAACCTGATGTGACGACATGGTGGCCTCGTTTCACATCCACATGATTCGGAATATCTTTTAATGTTGCTATTTGAGGATTGTAATTTTCCTGACCCCAAACCAGTGAACCGAACGCCTGATTTTCAGTTATTCGGGCACTTATTCTAGTATCCTGATGTAATAAGGATTTTATCGTAGCGTAATGGGAAGAGACATTATCAACAATTCCTACAATCCCAGAAGAACAAATAACGCCCATTCCTTTTTTAATGCCATGTCTGTCTCCCTTATTGACAGTAATGGTATTGTTCTTTTGATGAATAGAATTATTTACAACTTCGGCCACCAGGTAGGTGTATTGTTGCAATGTGGTAGTGTCCTTAAATGTTCTTTGTTCTACAGTGTCTTTGTAAAAAGAGCTTTTTGAATTTTGTCGAAGTCTGGCATTTTCTTGAACCAAACTATCATTTATTTGTGCCAGCCGAAGGTATTTTTCAAGAGTATTGTATCGTTCAAAGGCTTGGCCTATCACAATATTAGAGGAATTGAAAGCGCTGGCTCTTTGATAAGAGTTTTTTTGGAGGACCAGGGCAATCGAAATGATAAAAAAAATGACGAAAAAAAAGAATGCGTTGTACTTGCTGATAAATATCAAAAGGTTACGCATAGGTTAATGTTGAATAAATGAATGATTGATTTTTTGAAGAATGAAGAACTCTATCATTCTCTCATTCTATCATTCATTTTTATTGCATTAGGAATTTAAAGTTATTGATATTCTTCAATGAGATACCGGTTCCGCGAACTACAGCGCGCAGCGGATCTTCTGCTACATGCACCGGTAGTTTTGTTTTTGCCGCAACACGTTTGTCAAGGCCTCTCAATAAAGCTCCTCCACCAGTTAAATAAATTCCGGTTTGATAAATATCTGCAGAAAGTTCGGGTGGTGTAATTTCCAGGGCTTTAAGGATAGCTTCCTCAATTTTTGAAATGGACTTATCAAGGCAATGTGCGATTTCTGTGTATGATACGGTAATTTGTTTTGGCACACCGGTCATCAAATCACGACCTTGTACTGCAAAGTCAGCAGGTGGATCACTTAATTCAGGCAAAGCTGCACCAACTTCAATTTTAATCTTTTCTGCAGTACGTTCACCAATCATGATATTGTGTTGTCTCCGGATATATTGCACAATGTCACTATCAAAATTATCTCCGGCTACACGGATAGACTGATCACAAACAATTCCCGATAAAGCAATAACCGCAATCTCGGTAGTTCCACCACCAATGTCGATAATCATATTACCCATCGGTTCTTCAACATCAATACCAATACCTACTGCCGCAGCCATTGGCTCATGTATTAGATAAACCTCTTTAGCTCCGGCAATTTCCGCCGAGTCTCTAACCGCACGCTTTTCAACTTCGGTAATGCCGGATGGAATACAAATAACCATTCTTAAAGAAGGGAAAAACCAGCCCTTTCCGTTATTAATCATCTTGATCATCCCCCTAATCATGTGTTCTGCAGCATTAAAGTCTGCTATTACACCATCTTTAAGAGGACGCACAGTGCGAATATTATCATGGGTTTTACCTTCCATTTGCATGGCTTGGCGGCCAATCGCAATTACCTTATTAGTCGTGCGATCAAACGCCACTATGGAGGGCTCATCAACAACTACTTTATCGTTATGTATAATTAAAGTATTTGCAGTACCAAGATCGATTGCAATCTCTTGTGTAAACCAATTAAATAAACCCATTAAAGAAACGTTTTAGATGTTAAAGTTAAACTAAGTTAACGTCTTTTTTTAAAAGAGTGTTATACTTAGAAGTCGAAGTACGTGAAAACTTCTTATAAGTTTCTAAACTTTTAAAAAAAGGAAAAAAGGCTGTTAATGTTTAAAGTGCCTCACACCAGTAATAACCATCCCAACACCTTTCTGATTGGCCATGTCGATTGAAAGTTGGTCTTTTATAGAACCTCCTGGCTGCAAAACTACTGATATGCCTGCATCGGCGGCAATTTCAACGCAATCAGGGAAAGGGAAGAATGCATCGGATGTCATAACAGCACCATTTACGTCAAAGTTGAATGATTTTGCCTTCTCCAAAGCTTGTTTAAGCGCATCAACCCTGGAAGTTTGACCAACACCGCTGGCCAATAACTGACCATCTTTTGCTAGCACGATTGTATTTGATTTGGTGTGTTTTACAAGTTTGATGGCAAAGTATAAATCCTTAAGTTCTTGTTGAGTGGGCATTTTCTCAGTAACCGGTTTCATTAAATCAACTCCTTCGATCGAGAGATCTTTATCTTGTTCAATAACGCCATTCAAAAGCGTCTTGAATTGTCTTGAAGGCAACGGAACTTCTTTGCGCAACAGCAGAATTCGGTTTTTCTTTTCAGTCAGGATTTTTAAGGCAGCATCGCTAAATGCAGGGGCAATAAGCACTTCAAAAAATAATTTGTTTATCTCTGAAGCGGTTTTCTCATCTACTTCTCCGTTGCAGATAATTACGCCTCCAAAAGCAGAAACCGGATCGCATGCTAAGGCAAGCTGCCAGGCATCAAAAAGGCTTGGCCGTGATGCTACGCCGCAAGCGTTTGTATGTTTTAAAATGGCGAAGGTTGGCTCTTCAAATTCATCAATTAAGGAAACAGCCGCATCTACGTCAACTAAATTATTGTAAGATAATTCCTTGCCATTCAATTTGGTAAACATCTCATCAAGATCACCATAGAAAAAACCTTTTTGGTGTGGGTTTTCGCCATAACGTAATTCTGATGCTTTTTGCTCGCTTTTTTTGAAGACGTTTAGCGCATTATCTTTATTAAAGTAATTGAATATTGCGGTATCGTAATGAGATGAGATATTGAAAGCTTTCATCGCAAATTCGCGACGATGAGCAAGAAGCGTGCTTCCGTTATTTTCGCTCAGAATATCATAAAGTGTGCTGTAATCGGTTTTTGAGGCAAGGATTACTACATCGTTAAAATTCTTAGCAGCAGCTCTTATTAATGAGATCCCACCGATATCAATCTTTTCAATGATTTCTTCTTCAGCCAGGCCCGCTTTAACAGTTTCTTCGAAGGGGTATAGATCAACAATTACTAAATCAATTTCAGGTATTTCAAACTGCTCTGCTTGTGCGATATCTTCCTGTAAATCCCGTCTGGATAAAATCCCTCCAAAAACTTTGGGATGTAACGTTTTTACTCGCCCTCCCAAAATAGACGGATAGCCGGTAAGGTCTTCCACCTTCACTACTTCTATGCCTAAATCGTTTATAAACTTTTCAGTTCCACCGGTAGAATATAAGGTTACTCCAAAATCATTTAATTGCCTTATTAGCGGTTCTAAATTGTCTTTGTAATAAACAGAAATTAGAGCATTTTTTATCTTAACGGGATGACTCATCGTGAGGTGTGTTTGAAGCCGCAAAGATAGAATTTTTGAGGTAAAATTTTAATTAAATCGAATGTCGATGAAACCTTATTGTGCCGAAAATTAACTGCCCCATAGGTCCGACACCTAGCGCTATGAGCTATATATTAGATATTATAATATTCAAGCTTTAATTAACCACCTAAACCGGCATTGCCCGAAGCTGTTGTAAGCGGTTCGTGCTTTTAGTCAGCAAGCATTTTTTTAAGGCCCTTAAACCAAAGGTGGTTTTTAGCCCCCAACATATTGAAGTCAATTATTAAGTATAAATGAAGTCCGTTTGAAAGGCTTAATCGTAATGGCTGCCAAAATAACCCCAAATTTTTAACTAAAGTCCTGGGAAAAGTCTCATCAAAGCCAAGATATATTTGGTTTA
>DASVRX010000043.1:0-28856 GCA_036388375.1 Pedobacter sp.
CCTCATAATTTAAATGTTCGCCCGGTAATCATTTCAGACTCAAATACCCTGTCTTTTCAACTAGAGGGCCGAAGTGCAAAATACCTACTTTCCTGTGATTCGAGGACTGAAGTGATTGATTCTTCTTTGAAGTTCAGCGTAAAGAAGGCGAGCTTTCAATTTAATCTTATCCGTCTTAATAATGAAAGCTATTTATCTACGTTAAGGAACAAGTTGCTTTGGGGGATAGATACGCGTAATTTTTGATAAAGCTTCATTTGTATAAATTTAAGTGAATCTGTGAGCGCCAAGCGTCAAAAATATTTGAATCAACATCTTTCTGTATTTCTACTTGCTTTAAGCTTCATAATACCGAGCCAGTCAAAATCGCAATCCTTAGAATTGGGTGGCTTTGTTGGCACTGCTGGATATATGGGCGATTTAAATCCTCTTAATCCCTTTCTTATTAATAAAGTTGCATTCGGCGGTCATGTCAAAAAACACCTTGATGGATATTGGTCGATTAAATTAAACGGGATGCATGGTGAGATTCAAGGAGATGATGCTGATTCAAACAACGAATATTACAAGTCACGCAATCTAAGTTTCTTTTCGCCAATTACTGAGTTGAGTCTCCAAACGGAATTTAATTTCTTCAATTATATTCCCTCAGTTAGTAAACGGCGATATTCTCCTTATCTATTTGCTGGTGTAGGCGTGGTATCTTTCAATCCAAAGGCAAGATACAACAACAAAGTATACGAACTGCCCGAGCTCAGAACTGAAGGTCAGGCAAGTGCATACAAGCAGCTTGTTCTTACTATTCCATATGGAGCAGGCGTTAAATATAATTTCTCCGGTAAATGGACGCTAGGGGCCGAACTTGGCTATAGAACTGCCTATACCGACTACCTGGATGATGTTAGCAGAACGTATCAGCCTGATGAAATTGAAAAAGACACATTTGCGAAGTCAATACGACAAGCACTTGCCGACAGATCCATCAATGAGCATTCAAACGGTACTCAAAGAGGTGATTTTAGAAAACACGATACCTACCTATTTTTAGGCTTTACCATATCCTATACTTTCTTTACCTACAAATGTCCGGTTGTGGATAATTAATCGGTATTCAGGCTGCCCTTTGCGATAAATTATCTCTTAATACAAATTAGCTAATTTTCTTACCTTTGAGCCCCAACGCAAAAGCCTATTGGGCTTGATAAAGATGAGTTTACTTCAGCAGATTGATAAAACTAAGTTGCCACAGCATATCGCTGTGATTATGGATGGCAACGGCCGTTGGGCGAAAGAGAAAGGTAAACTACGTGTTTTTGGTCACCAGAACGGGGTCAAATCAGTAAGAGATACCGTTGAAGGAGCAGTTGAAGCTGGTATCCCATATCTTACTTTATACGCATTCTCTACCGAAAATTGGAACAGACCGAAATTTGAAGTAACCGCATTAATGGAGCTTTTGGTGTCCACAATAAATAAGGAGACCAAAACACTAATGGAAAACGGTGTACGTTTAAATGCTATCGGTAATCTAAAAGCCTTGCCGGCAAAGTGTTATAAAGAATTGCAAGAGGCTATTCAAAAAACTTCAGGTAATACAAATTGCACTTTAACACTGGCATTAAGTTATAGTTCGCGTTGGGAGATAGTGGAGGCAGCACGTAAAATAGGAGAGCAGGTTAAACAAGGGTTATTAAATCCTGAAGATATTGATGAAACTCTTTTTGCGAGTCAGCTTACAACCGTTGGTATTCCTGATCCCGAGTTGATGATTCGTACCAGCGGGGAGCACAGGATAAGTAATTACCTTCTATATCAGCTTGCCTATGCTGAACTATATTTCACAGATAAGCTTTGGCCAGATTTCCGCAGGGAAGATTTATTCGCAGCCATACTGGACTTCCAAAACCGCGAGCGCCGTTTCGGAATGACCAGCGAGCAGGTTAAAAATTTACCTTTTAACAAAAATTAACAAGTCATTGCGCTAATTTAGCACCACATAAAAATTAAATGAACAAGCTTTTTATTACATTATATTTCCTTGTATTTGGAACTGTTGCCATGGCTCAAATAGGTCGCCCGGCATCTCCGGGACAACGCCGTCCGGCACCAACCAGCTCTGATGAAGTTAGTTACCTTAATCCAAAAGAATATGTTATTGGGGGGACAACAGTTACAGGTACAGAATACCTTGATAAAGATATATTGGTTCAAATATCTAAGTTAACAAAAGGCGAACGAATTGAAGTTCCAGGCGAAGCTACAGCCAACGCTGTTAAGTTTTTATGGGCCCAGGGATTGCTTGATGATATCCAGCTTAGCATTACCAATATCCGTGAAGACAGTATCTTTTTTAATATTAACGTTAAAGAGCGCCCGCGTTTAGCCCGAATAGAACTAAAGGGAATGAAAAAGGGTCAGAGGGATGATATCTCCGAAAAGTTAAACGATCGAAAAGGTAAAGTTGTTAACGAAGGCTTGTTAAGCACAAGTACCGCTATAATCAAAAAATATTTTAGTGATAAAGGGTACTTATACACGGACATAAAGTACGATCAAAAACGTGATACAACCCTTACAAATGATGTGGTGTTAACCATTACGGTTGATAAAAACGAAAAAACCAAAATAAGCGATATTGATTTTTCGGGCAATTCTAAGTTTAAGGATAAGGAACTTAAAAAGCTTTTCAAAAAGACTAAGGAAAAATCTACGCTTAACGTTTTGAGGTCTGCAAAATTTATCGAAGCAAAATACGATGAGGATAAGCTTCGCCTTATTGCTAAAATGCAGGAAAAGGGTTATCGTGATGCGGAAATTATTTCTGATACCTTAATTCTAAACCCTAATAGAACGGTAAAACTGCAATTGAAGCTCCATGAAGGGCCAAAATACTACTTTGGAAATGTTTCATTTGCAGGAAATGCAGTTTACTCTTCAAGTACCTTAAATCAAATTCTTGCCATAAATAAAGGCGATGTTTTTAGTGAGGAAAAATTGCAGAAAAAGATTAACGGAAGTGCTAACGGAGCCGACGTATCCTCTTTGTATTTGAATAATGGCTACTTAACATTTAACGCCGATCCTGTTCAAACGCGGGTTCATGGCGATACCATTGATTTAGAAGTGCGTATTTACGAAGGGCCGCTTTATACAATTAACAAGGTTACTTTAAAGGGTAATGATATTACTAATGACAAGGTGGTTTTACGCGAAATACGTACAAAGCCTGGTGACAAGTTCAATAAAGAGGCAGTTGTACGTACAACACGTGAAATCGCGGCACTTGGTAATTTCGATGAGAAAAAAACCGGCGTGAACCCTACTCCAAATCCTGCCGATGGGACTGTTGATATTGAATATACTGTGGCTGAGCGACCATCTGATCAAATAGAACTTTCTGGTGGTTTCGGTGGAGGAAGGGTAATTGGAACTTTAGGTCTAACCTTTAATAATTTTTCCACAAAGAATCTATTTAACATCAAGCAATGGAAACCATTACCTAAAGGCGATGGCCAGAAATTGAGTATCCGCGGTCAGACAAACGGAAAATCTTATCAGTCTTACAGCTTCTCATTCTCCGAGCCTTGGTTAGGAGGAAAAAAACCTATTTATTTTGGTATTAGTGCGTTTACTTCGTTATCATCAAATCTGGATCAATTCCGTTTTAGAGGTATTGAAGCAACTGATGATTTGGTTTCTCGCATCCGTTTAAACGGTATAACCTTTAGTTTAGGCCAACGTTTAAGATGGCCTGATGATTATTTTAGAATTAATCATTCGATCAATCTACAGCAATATAAATTGCAGAATTATCGCGGATTTGATTTTTCTACCGGTACTTCTTACAATACTAATTTAACCCAGGAAATAAGCCGTAATTCGGTTGATGCGCCAATCTATCCTACATCCGGTTCTCATATCCGGCTAACAATTCAGGCAACGCCTCCGTACTCGTTATTTAATAATGTTAATTATCCAACTGCTGTTGATGCGCAACGTTACAAATTTACCGAATACCATAAATGGAAATTTGAATCGCAGTGGTATCAGCGGATATATGGAAAACTAGTTTTAAAAACTCAGGCGCAGTTCGGATTCCTAGGGAGATATAATAGTGGTGCGCAACGTTCATCGTTCGAGCGGTTTAAGTTGGGAGGAGATGGAATGCAGGGCTTTGACTTTTTGCAAGGTTCTGAAGTTATAGCAATGCGTGGATATGAAAACAACAGTGTAATACCTGAAGGTTCAGATCCTAACATTGCACGTACTTCGGGAAGTCCTATCTTCAATAAATACATAATGGAGTTAAGGTATCCTGTATTAAACAGTGATCAGGCTACATTATTTCTATTAACCTTTGCTGAAGGTGGTAATACCTGGAATAGTTTCAAAGACTTTAGCCCATTTAACGTTCACCGTTCTGTTGGTGTTGGTGCCAGGATATTCTTACCAATATTTGGTTTATTAGGTATTGATTATGGTTATGGTTTTGATCCCATTCCTGGAATACAATCGAGTAAGGGGCAGTTTCACTTTAGTATAGCACAGCAATTAAATGGTGGGTTTTAAGTTTTAATTTTTTACGACAAAATATTTTTAACCATATTAGATCGTTAATTATAAACACACACACTTAATTTTACTGCAATGAAAAAACTAACATTTTTATTATCATTCCTGTTATTTACATCGGTTTCCACCTATGCACAACGTTTCGCTTATGTAGACACCGAGTATATCTTGAAGCATATACCCGAATATAATTCGTCGCAAAAACAGTTGGATGCTTTATCTCAACAATGGCAAAAGGAAGTTGATAACCGTATGAGTGAAATTGAACGCTTATACAAAACGTACCAGGCAGATCAGGTTTTATTAACTTCTGATATGCGCAAACGTCGGGAAAACGAGATACTGGAAAGAGAAAAAGCGGCTAAAGAATATCAACGCACTAAGTTTGGATTTGAAGGCGAACTTTATCAGCAGCGTATTAAATTGATTAAACCCATACAGGATAAAGTTTCAAAAGCGGTAGAAGCGGTAGCTCAAAGCAGCCAGCTTGATATGATTTTTGATAAAAACAGCGACCTTATACTCTTATATGCAAGTTTGCGTTTAGATAAAAGTAATGATGTAATAACCCGTTTAGGATATAAACCGGGAACACTGGCTAAATAGAAAAGGATAATAAACAATTAAATTAAAATGAAAACATTCGTTAAAGTAGCAGTAATAGCAGCAGGTTTATTTTTTACCGGCAGTGCTGTAAATGCCCAGCAGAAATTTGCACACCTTAATTCTGCTCAATTGTTAGAGGTAATGCCCGATGTAAAACAGGCAGATACAAAATTTCAAACTTTCCAGAAGCAAAAGCAAAGTGAAATTGAGTTGATGCAAACTGAATATCAAAAGAAATTAACAACGGCTCAGGAGAAGGAAAAAACCTTAAGTGAAGCTAATAAAGGAACTGTCGGTAAAGAGTTGGAGACATTGGGAAAAGAACTGCAAGACCTTTACAAAAGGATAAATGAGAGAAGTGAGAAGACTAAACAGGAAATGGCGGCAAAGCAAGATGAACTTTATCAACCTATTTTCAAAAAAGCAGGCGATGCAGTAAATGCAGTTGCTAAAGAAAAAGGCTATGCTTATGTGTTTGATGTATCTCAACCAGGTGTAGTATTCTTTGATGGTGGCGACGATATCCTTGCTTTAGTAAAAGCTAAACTAGGAATAGCGGCAACGGCGCCAGCTACAGCAGCTAAAAAATAGATTTTTAATCATATTTAAAAAGGGAGGTAATTCAGATTGCCTCCCTTTTTGTTTTAAAGGCTAATTCTTAAGCACCGATCAGAAAATATCCTTTGTATTGTTTAAGTTTGCGGCAGGCATACAAACATTGGAATTCTACGTCACATATCTCTTCGTTTCCGTTTTATTATTCTCTTTTGTAGCTGTTTTTGCCCTTTTTGCTGTCTACGCCGAACGTAAAGTTTCTGCTTTTATTCAGGATAGATTGGGGCCTATGGAAGTAGGTAAATTCGGTAGTTTACAAACTTTTGCCGACATCTTGAAAATGCTTCAAAAGGAGTTTATTATTCCGGCTGCAGCCGATAAAATCCTTTTTGCCGCAGCACCTGTAATTATCTTTCTTTCTGTTTATATGGGTTTCGCAACCTTGCCCTGGGGGCCGGGACTTGTTCCTTCTGCTTTGAACTTAGGTGTGTTTTATGTATTCGCTATTGTTTCGATAGAGTCGGTGGGTATCTTGATGGCAGGCTGGGGTTCGAACAATAAATATTCGTTGTTAGGGGCTTTACGATCTGTAGCACAAGTTGTTTCCTACGAAATACCTGCCGGAGTTGCGATTATATCAGTTGTGATGATATCACAAACCCTCGATTTACAGCAAATAGCTATTCAGCAAGGAATTCTTTCCAACGAAAATATTAAGTTTTTAGGCTTTTGGAATGTTAAAGAAATTGGAGGTCTCTTTGCCTGGAATATATTTCAGGCACCGCATCTAAATATTGCTTTTGTAATTTACTTTATAGCCTCTTTAGCGGAATGCAACAGGGCTCCTTTTGATATTCCCGAGGCAGAGTCTGAACTTGTTTCAGGCTTTCATACCGAATACTCCGGAATTCGGTTCGCCTTTATATTTTTGGGTGAATACTCCATGATGTTCCTGACTGGCATGTTCGGTGTGCTGCTCTTTTTAGGAGGATGGAATACGCCCTTACCTAACATCGGTTCAATTACGCTGGCAAATTGGACTACCGGTCCGTTCTGGGGAATATTTTGGATCGTTACTAAAGTGTTGTTAATCGTGGGCGTTCAAATGTGGATTCGTTGGACCTTGCCTCGTTTACGAGTAGATCAATTGATGAATCTTTGCTGGAAAGTGTTAACGCCCTTGGCATTCTTATGTATGCTGATTTCGGGTGTTTGGAAATTATTTGTAATGTAATTGGCTTAGATTGATACTCAAAACGACTATATCTGCAATTAAATCTACCTGGCGGGGAATGTTCCTAACCATCAGGCATTTCTTTGCAGTCAATAAGAGAAGAAAGTCTATCAATATTAAAGACGATAACTATTTTGAGCAGCAAAACGGAGTGGTTACGGTTCAGTATCCTCATGAAAAGATGCCAATACCGGAAGTTGGACGATACCAATTGGATGTGGAAATAGACGACTGCATTGTTTGTGATCTATGCGCTAAGATTTGTCCGGTAGACTGTATCGAAATTGAAAGTATAAAATCAACCGGCCCAATCGGGCAGACTTCCGACGGCACAACAAAACGTCTGTATGCCGCTAAGTTCGATATTGATATGGCGAAGTGCCTTTACTGCGGACTTTGCACCGTGGTTTGTCCGACAGAATGCATTATCATGACCGATCAGTACGATCGGACTGTTACGAACATAGCTGATTTAACTTACCAGTTTTCAGACATGTCGCCGCAAGAAGCGGAAAAGAAACGTGAGGAATTAGCAGTACAGCTTGCCGAGCGACAGGCGGCAAAAGAGGCCACTGCAGAAGCTGCGCAAAACAAAACCGAATGAGTATTGAACAAATCATATTCTACTTTTTAAGTGCGGTAACGTTGCTTTCTGCAATCCTGGTTGTTAGCCTTAAAAGTTTTGTACGTGCTGTTTTTTTGTTTTTTTTGACGCTGTTTTCGATGTCCGGATTATTCGTGTTCGCACTGGCGGATTTTGTGGCCATCACACAACTGGTAATTTACGTTGGCGGAGTTTTGGTATTGATGATCTTTGCGTTCCTCTTATCTAACAGGGAACTTTTAAATAATCCTGATAAGAAAAAACCTCAAATTGGCTTAGTACATTACCTTCCGGGGATAGTTGTTTCGCTATTATTTTTTGCATTGCTGATTTTCGTGTTTTCAGAACTAAACCCGGCGGAGTTCGGCTGGATTAAAACCTCAGGCGGAAATACCCTCAAGCCCACTGATAACACCATCCATTATTTAGGAACTAACATCATGACACGCTACCTGCTTCCTTTCGAAGTAGTCTCTGTCTTACTATTAATGGCCCTGATTGGTGCTGCACACCTATCAAGAAAGGAGCGCGACGTATGATACCATTAGCTCATTTCATGTTTGTAAGTGCCGCTTTATTCTGCATAGGCCTGTTCGCTGTCTTAGCGAAACGCAACGCAATTATGATGTTAATCGGCATTGAATTTATGCTTAATGCGGCTATTCTAAATTTCGTAGCATTTAGTAAGCATGATAAACTTGCTTCAGGCGGACAAGTATTTGCCTTGTTTGCGATCGTACTGGCCGCTGCCGCTGTAGCTGTTGCTTTGGCGATAATTCTTAACGTGTATAAATATTATAGAACCATTGATCCAACCAGAGTTGATCAATTAAGAGATTAATTTGGAGACCTTAACACAGGGAAATTTAAGTTTATTAGCCGTTGTTGCAGCCTTGTTGCCGCTCTTAACTTTTCTAGGGATTGTATTGTTTCCCGGGAAGTCGAACAGGGGAGCTTCGTTTGCAATCTTAAATATTGCACTCAGCTTCGTACTCTCGGTGGTGTTGTTCGCAAAGCTTTGGAACGCTGAGCAGGTCGAACATCAAATAAATTGGTTCACCATTGGTCAAACTACCTTTAAGGCCGGTATTCTTCTGAATAACCTTTCTGTACTGATGCTCTTGCTGGTTTCTGCCATTGCCCTGTTGGTACACATTTATTCCACTAAGTACATGCAGGGTGATGCCTATTTGTACCGGTATTGGGCCTATCTGGGTTTATTCTGCTTCTCCATGCTTAGCCTGGTGATAACAGATAATCTGCTTATGCTATACATGTTCTGGGAACTGGTAGGCTTTTCATCTTACCTGCTTATTGGCTTTTGGTTCACACGAGAATCGGCTGCGCTAGCAGCCAAGAAAGCTTTTATTATGAACCGCTTAGGCGATCTGGGTTTCCTTACGGGAATAATGATTGTGTTTAGCCACTTCAGAACATTGAACATTAGCGAGCTGTTTGACCAAGGCGGCTTGGTTCTGAGTGCAGTAGTACAAAACGGTTTATGGGTAAATGGAAGTAATCAGATGCCTGCTATCTGGTTAACTATCGCGGGCCTAGCTTTCTTTTTTGGAGCTATCGCGAAATCAGCACAATTTCCTTTGCACACTTGGTTACCCGATGCCATGGAAGGACCTACCTCAGTTTCTTCATTAATTCATGCTGCAACTATGGTCGCAGCCGGTGTCTTCCTGCTCGGCCGGATCTATCCACTTTTTGATGCTACCGTTTTAATGGTTATTGCAGGTATTGGTGCGTTTACGGCTTTCATGGCAGCAACCATCGCCCTAACGCAAAACGACATTAAACGCATTCTGGCTTTCTCAACCATTTCACAATTGGGGTTCATGATGATTGCCATGGGTATAGGCGCTTACTCCGCTTCCATATTTCACCTGGCAACCCACGCCTTTTTCAAATGCTTATTGTTCCTGGCAGCCGGAGCGGTTATACATGAAATGGCACATGCCAAAGCAAAAAGTGGTTTGGATTTCGATCATCAGGATATTCAAAATATGGGGGGATTGAGAAAGCTCATGCCGGTTACTTTCATCACCATGACCCTGGCTTCCCTAGCTTTGTCAGGAATTCCCTTCACTTCTGGGTTCTTATCAAAAGACGCGATCTTGATTCAAGCGTTCGAATGGTCCGACGGGCAAAGTGTTTGGGCAAAATTGATTCCGTATTCTGCTTTTCTAACATCTGGTTTAACCGCATTTTACATTGCCCGCCTGCTTTTCAAAGTATTTTTTGGAGGTTTTCGGTTGCAGAAGCTTAGTCCAAACATCCATTTGCACGAAGCTCCTAATGCAATGAAATACGTTTTGATAGTGCTTGCAGTATTCTGTCTCTTTTTGCCTTTTTCATTAAACCCGTTTCATTATGATAGCTCATGGATCTTTAATGGCTTTGCTGCTGTAGGCCCTGTAAAAAAAATTGAAAGCAGTTATCACATTTATATCCCAATAGCGGTTAGCATTGTGGTTGTTATCCTGATATTTGTTTCGTATGCTTGGTATGCAAAACGTCCAGCTGGGCCAAATTATTCAAAAAATCCTTTATTCCGCTTTGCGCGCAAGCAGTGGTACTTTAATGAATTATACACGCACCTTTTTGTGAACGGCACCACCGGTCTTTCTGCAATCAGTTTCAAATTCGACCGACTGGTGGTTGATGGACTGATTAACTTACTGGGCAAGATAGGCGTGCTTTTATCGGCAAGTTCGGGTTGGTTCGATAGATACGTTATTGATGGTTTGGTGAACGGTATTGCATCAATGGCTAAAACTATTGGTAACTTCGCCCGCCATCTTCAAACCGGCCGGCTGCAGCATTATTTGTTAACCATGGTACTGGTTGTGCTTACTTTTTTTGTAATTAAGATATTTTTTCAAGGCATATGAGTTTGCTTTCTCTCCTGATATTTTTACCACTTGTAGCGGGCTTGCTTATCCTTATACTTCCCTCGTCATGGCAGCAACGGTATAAATATATCAGTCTGGCGGCAGCAGCTATACAAATTATCATCGCTGCATATATTTATTTCAATTTTGATGGGAATACCTTTTCAGGGATTGTTGTGCAGGCCAAATATCAACTGGTTGAACGTGTGCCCTGGATTAATCTAGACTTAGGCCGCCTGGGCTATTTGCAGGTCGATTACTTCCTGGGAATCGATGGACTTTCAATGCCTTTTCTTCTATTGACGGCTATTATAATGCTCATTGCCGTGATCTCTTCATGGGAAATTAAAACAAACTTAAAAGGGTACTTCGCTTTGCTAATGCTTTTAAATACAGCGGTTTTGGGCGTTTTTTGTGCGCTAGACTTTTTCCTTTTTTACATTTTTTACGAGCTGATGTTGCTGCCACTTTATTTCCTTATCGGGATGTGGGGCGGCGTGCGAAGGGAATACGCCGCCATCAAGTTTTTCCTGTATACTTTGTTTGGTTCTGTTTTTATGTTGCTGGTCATTATCGGCTTGTATTTTTCAGTAACAGATCCCGTTACCGGAAACCATACTTTCAATATGCTGCATATGATGAATCCGGCTAATTATGTACAAGGTTCAATTTTCTCGGCTGTCGCTAATCAGCAGCTTTTTGGAATGTCGGCCAGATTACTTGGTTTCATCGTATTATTCATTGCTTTCGCGATTAAAGTACCTATTGTGCCATTACATACCTGGCTCCCCGATGCACACGTAGAAGCTCCAACTCCGGTCTCCATTATCCTTGCCGGAATACTTCTAAAAATTGGAGGATACGGTATCTTACGAATTTGCGTCAGCATCTTTCCTGATGCAGCGGTGGAGTCTGCCTGGTGGCTCGGGCTGATAGGCGTAGTTTCAATAATTTATGGAGCGTTAAATGCTTTAGCACAAAAAGATTTGAAGCGTCTAATTGCTTATTCTTCGGTTTCACACATGGGCTTCGTGCTGTTAGGCATCGCCTCTGTAACCGCCGAAGGAATAAGTGGCGCCATGCTGCAAATGATAAGTCATGGATTCTTATCTACGATGCTGTTCTTTTTAGTCGGCATAATCTATAACAGAGTCCACAGTCGAGAAATTCACGATTTCAGGGGACTAGCATTGCTGATGCCAAAATACACTGCCTTCGTGATGATAGCCTTTTTTGCTTCCCTGGGTCTTCCCGGATTTTCCGCATTCATCGCGGAAGCATTTAGCCTTATCGGTGCTTTCACTTCTGAAACAGTAAATGGTTTATTACCAAGATGGATGGCCATTGCTGGATCCGTTGGGATTCTACTCGGAGCAGCTTACTTATTATGGACCTTGCAGCGCATGTTTTTCGGAGAAACCCGTTTAACGGGTGGGGACGACTGGAAATTAAAGCTAACAGATATCAATGGGAGGGAGGCTTTTGCATTAACTTGCCTTACTATTTTTGCACTGCTGTTGGGCATCTTTCCGTCATTAGCATTTGGCAAAATGAATGCTTCGGTATTGGAACTAATTCGTTTGGTTAATCTCAAATAATGAACGAATTTCTACCAGACATTTCCCGGTTACTAAACTCAGCAATATCGGGTTTTGCTTACCTTCTACCCGAACTGGTTTTAGTGATCACGTTTATCGTGGTAATTCTAGCGGATTTGATTTTCCCCGGAAAAAGGTCTTCAGCTGCCTTTTGGGTCTGTATCACCGGCCTTGTTATTTCTATTCTTGTCGGTTTTATTCAGAATCTTGATATCGCCCGGATTGCGCTTTTCAGCAACACTATTATTTTAGATGATTTGAGTATTTCATTCAAATCGATATTTAGTGCGGTTACTATTGTCTTTGCAGTATTCATCCGGTACAACAAATCGCTTCAAGATCATAAAAAGGGCGTTGGAGATCTCTACATGCTGTTGCCGGCAGTTCTTATCGGGTTGAATCTGATGAGTATGTCGACCAGTCTATTAATGATTTATCTTTCGGTTGAAATGGTTTCCATTGCATCTTATTTAATGGTGGGTTACGCTTCTGCGGATAGCAAACAAACAGAAGCGGCTATGAAATATGCGTTGTTTGGCTCCATCTGTTCGGCGGTGATGCTCTATGGGATGTCACTGTTATATGCTTTTACAGGAAGCATTAACATCAGCGATGTCGCTTTTATGCAGAACTTAAGTTTAGTTTCCGAACCGGGCGCAGTCCTTGCCATTATAATGGTTTTGGTTGGAATAGGTTTCAAATTGTCATTTGTTCCGCTACACTTCTGGAGCCCGGATGTATATGAAGGTGCACCTACGCCGGTGACTGCTTTCCTCTCCACGGCACCTAAAATTGCCGGTTTCGCCTTGCTCATCCGTTTCATAGAGCCCTTCGATTTATTCTCTCAAACCAGCCATCATTTAGTCTTTGATTTCAGAACTATACTTTCTGTTGCCGCGATCGCTACAATGGTAGTTGGGAATTTCAGCGCTATCTGGCAAAATAATATCAAGCGCATGCTGGCGTATTCTTCGATTGGACATACCGGCTTTGCTTTGATGGCCGTGGTTGCTTTCGAGGGAGGTGGTTTTAGAAGTCTCGTCTTTTATTTTACGGTATACGCTATCATGAATATGGCCGCCTTTATGCTGGCCGATCGCATAGAAGCGCAAACTGGAAGGACAGATGTCAGAGATTATAAAGGCTTGGGCAAAGTCCTGAAGCTTGAATTTGTATGTTTTGTAATCGTGCTGGTTGCCTTAACGGGCTTGCCTCCAACGGCCGGTTTCGTTGCCAAACTGTTTGTGTTTTCTTCTGCATTCGAGTATTATTCAAGAACGGGGTCAATACTCACTTTAAGCTTGTTAATAACCGGAGCACTCACTACCGTAGTTTCACTTTTTTATTATCTGAAAGTGCCTTTGTATGCTTATTTAAGAGAATCGCAGGCGAGCCAGACCATAATCTCAAAACCTGGTTTCATTACTTACCTGGTTTCATTTCTTGCTTTTGTGTTGATATTGCTGGGTATCTTTCCGGATTTCATTTAGCCACAAAGGCGCCAAGGCACGAAGTATTCTCCCTGTCTTAGAGTCTTCATGGCAAGTTAATTTTAGCAAGCTTTTCGCATCCTTCAGCAAGTATTGTGGAAAATTTCCGTTACGCTTTTAAACCTTTCTGATTTAAATACTGTAGTTTTGCATACTCGTTAGCATTATGAGTGAATCCATAAAACATGAGTGCGGTATAGCACTTATTCGTCTCTTAAAACCCCTCTCTTATTATCAGGAAAAGTATGGCACATCTTTGTATGGCCTGAATAAGCTTTATCTGTTAATGGAAAAACAGCATAACCGTGGACAAGATGGAGCGGGTATTGCCACCATAAAACTGAATGTAGGTCCGGGTAACCGCTATATCAGCCGTTACAGGGCTATGGGTTCGAGCGCAGTTTCTGAGGTTTTCGAATACGTGCAAAAGAAGTTTGCTGATGTTCAAAGTACTTCTCCCGAGCTGTTTAAAGATACCGAATGGCTAAAGGAAAATATCAGTTTTACCGGTGAAGTTTTGATGGGCCATTTGCGATATGGAACTCACGGCAAAAACAGCATCGAAAATTGCCATCCTTTTCTTCGCCAGAATAACTGGATGAGCCGTAACCTGGTAATCGCCGGAAACTTCAACATGACCAATGTTGACGAGCTCCTTGAGCAATTATACGAACTTGGTCAACACCCCAAAGAAAGGGCAGACACAGTTACTGTTCTCGAAAAAATCGGACACTTTCTTGATGCTGAAAATCAGGAGTTGTTTGATTCTTATAAACAAGAAGGTCATAGCAATGCAGAAATTAGTCAGCTTATAGCTGATAATATCGACGTTGCAAAAATTCTGCGTCGTTCCGCCAAAACATGGGATGGAGGATACACCATCGAAGGAATCTTCGGCCATGGCGATGCCTTTGTAATGCGCGATCCTTCGGGAATCCGTCCTGCTTTTTATTATGTTGATGATGAAGTTGTTGTAGTAACTTCCGAAAGGCCTGCAATTCAAACGGCGTTTAACGTGCCTATAACATCAATTAAGGAAATAAAGCCCGGCCACGCTTTGATCGTTAGAAAAAACGGCGATATTTCAGAAGAACAATTCCGTGAACCGGAAGAACAGAAGTCATGTTCGTTTGAACGGATTTATTTTTCACGCGGAAGCGATGCTGATATTTACAGTGAGCGCAAGCAGCTGGGCCGACTGTTATGTCCCCAAATTTTAAAATCGCTAAATAACGATCTTAAAAATACCGTAGTTTCATTTATTCCCAATACCGCCGAAGTTGCCTTTTATGGAATGGTTGACGGATTGTATAAATACGTGAATCAGTTTCAAAAAGAAACGTTATTAAACCGAAGCGATAAGATCTCTGATGAGGAACTTGAGGACATGCTAAACATGGCCCCAAGGGTTGAAAAGATCGCCATCAAAGACGCCAAACTTCGAACCTTTATTACTCAGGATGCCGACAGGCAAGATATGGTTTCTCATATCTATGATACCACTTACGGACTAATCAACCGGGGAAAAGATTCTTTAGTGGTCATTGATGATTCGATTGTTCGCGGTACGACTTTAAAGCAAAGTATTCTTAGAATACTCGATCGCCTGGGACCGGTAAAAATTGTTGTCGTATCATCTGCACCTCAAATCCGTTATCCGGATTGTTACGGTATCGATATGTCTCGAATGGGCGAATTTGTTGCTTTTGAAGCCGCAATATCTTTATTAAAAGAAACAGATCGAGAAGGCATAATCTGGGAGACTTACGAAAAATGTAAAGCTTCTGTATCCTTAGACAAAGCGGAAGTTCCTAATTATGTAAAAGCGATTTATGAGCCTTTTACAGATGAAGAAATCTCAGCAAGAATTGCTAAAATCATTTCTCCGCCAGATATTAAAGCTGAAGTTGAAGTGATCTATCAAACCTTAGAAAATCTGCATAAAGCTTGCCCTAATCATTTAGGCGACTGGTATTTCTCAGGAAATTACCCAACACCAGGTGGCAATAAAGTGGTAAACAGATCTTATATGAATTGGGTAGAGGGGAAGAATCAAAGGGCTTATGTTTGATGAATGATGGAGTTGATGATGAAAAAATATTTTGATATTCATTAATTCTATCATCCTCTCACACAATCATTGTCTTTCACATTATCGAATTCGTAAACACCAGATTGTAAATCAGCTTTAGCGCAAAAATGATTATCAAAGCGCCGGCAACCCGGTTAAGCAATACCATGGTATTTTCTTTTATACGATACCGCAGCTTGTTGGAATAATAAGCTTTTACAATATCCATGCTAAATTGGGTAATCAGGATCGAACCAAAAAAGGGTAAAATCTCTCTCGTATTAAGCTCTCCATGCAAGGAAATAAAGCCACTCGTTACACTCACCCAATACAAAAACATAGATGGGTTGAAAATGCACATCAAAAATCCCTTGAAAAAATAACCCGTGTTTCTTTTGGAACAGTTGATGTTTTCGTGGTTTAGCTTTACCTTTTTAAAAAAGTAATAAAGGCCTATGCCAAGTAAAATAACACTTCCAATTAAACCGATGGGTACTTTATAACTGTTATCAACCTGGATAAAAGACGAGCCGTAAACTGTTAGAATTATGTAGATAATGTCGCTTAAAACCACTCCGGCGGCGAGCCACATACCTGCATGAAAGCCTTTTTCAATGCTGGTTTTTATAAGTGCAAAAAAGACAGGCCCGGTTACGAAGGATAGGACAATTCCTAAACCGATACCCGATATGATTAGTTCAAGCATGAATTATTCTTTTCAGAACTGTGCGAATATGCAAATTAAAAGGAAAATTCCCGGTTTATAAATTAGTTATACTGCTGTAATAAAAACATTCATTCTATAGTATAAGTATATACAGATGAAAAAGTTCATTGTATTAGCTTTGCTTTGTAAGGGCTTTACTTTATCTTGGAAAATCTTTAGCTCACAAATAACCAAATTATGGATACCAAACCGCAAAACTCCTCGAAGCCCATACTCATTATCGGTGCACTGTTTTTTATATTCGGTTTTGTAACCTGGCTAAATGGTACACTTATTCCTTTCCTAAAACTTGCTTGCAATTTGGAGACAGATGCCCAGGCATTTTTTGTAACCTTCGCTTTCTATATGGCCTATTTTTTCCTGGCACTTCCGTCCTCATGGATTTTGAAGAAAACCGGTATGAAAAACGGCATGTCGCTCGGTCTGATAGTGATGGCAATAGGAGCAGTCGTTTTTGTTCCAGCGGCAAATCTTCGAAGCTTTCCCTTGTTCTTAACAGGATTATTTATTCAAGGCGCCGGGTTGTCTATCTTACAAACGGCTTCTAATCCATATATCAGTATTGTTGGCCCCATAGAAAGTGCTGCTAAACGAATCAGCATTATGGGTATTTGTAATAAGATTGCCGGCATATTAAGTCCGCTGATTTTAGGTGCAATTGTATTAAAAGATGCTACCGCTCTTGAAAGTAAAATCAACGCCACCACCGATGCCTTGAGTAAAGATGCTCTGCTTGACGACCTTGCCAGCCGTGTGATAACCCCGTACATCATTATAGCAATTTCCCTTGTAGTTCTGGCAATTTGGATTCGTAAATCAGGTTTGCCTGATATTGACGCTTCAAAAGCCAACGCTCAGCCCGAATCGAATTCAATAGCATCCGGAAAGACTAATGCGTTACAATTTCCTCATTTGCTTTTAGGAGTGTTATGCTTGTTTTTATATGTAGGAGTGGAGGTAATGGCGGGAGATGCGATTGGTATTTATGGAAAAAGCTTCGGATTGCCTTTAGACGAAACCAAATACTTTACGTCGTTCACTTTAGGGGCAATGCTGGTAGGATATGTGGTCGGTATCATCGCTATTCCAAAATATATAAGTCAGGAGAATAGTTTGAAAATTTCCTCAATCCTCGGGATTTTATTCACTTTGGGCGCTTTGGTGACCACAGGCTATGTATCGGTAGGATTTGTTGCGGCACTAGGTTTGGCAAACGCCTTAATGTGGCCCGCCATTTTCCCGATGGCGATTCGCGGCTTAGGGAAGTTTACAGAAACCGGTTCGGCCTTTTTAATTATGGGTATTGCCGGTGGCGCAATACTTCCTCTTATATTTGGACATTTTAAAGAATCCTACGATTTTCAATGGGTTTTCTTTGCCGTAATGGCGCCATGTTATTTATATATTTTATACTATTCTATTGCCGGCCACAAAATTGGCTTGAAGGCGTAATTGTAATTAATGACTGACAAACCCAGCTTCGATAATATTTTCATGAATCTCGCTTCCGACTTGGCTAAACGCTCTCATTGCGTTAAGGCACAAGTAGGAGCGGTGCTTACCAAAGACACCAGAATAATTTCGATAGGATACAACGGTCCGCCCGCAGGAACCCATAATTGCGATGTTGAATGGCCGGAAACAGGATGTCCGCGCGATGGGAGAGGTGGCTGTTCACTGGCCTTGCATGCTGAAGAAAACGCAATTTTGTACGCCGTGAAAAACGGGTCGGGTTTGGCAGGAGCTACTCTCTACGTTACATTATCCCCATGTTTGCCTTGCGCCAGAATTATCTTTTCTTCAGGGATTAAAAAAGTGATCTATCAAAAATCTTACGCTGAATTTAAAGGCTACCTTTCCGATGAGGGGGTTGACTTTCTAAATAAATTCGGAGTCGAGACACATAAGGCCGATGATCAAACTTTGTCTAGACTGTAGGTGTTGTATAGTTTTTTGGAAGCTGCGTCTACTTTCAAATACATATAAGCCGCTGAATATAAGTCTGTTTTTAGTAACAAGAATGATGGAAAACTGAAGTTTCCTCATCAAAAGTTGCCTTTTTTTGTGATTAGGGCTCTCCGGTTGGATATTACCAAAAGATTTCATAAAACAACATCATGTCAAATTACCATGACATTTTAAGATTCGGAACAGTATTTGATATAAAGTTTGCATCAGGCTAGCCTGCATCAAAATTAAACGCTATGAGAACTTACAATCCAGCCCTAGAAAATTTAATGAAATTCACACCATCTGATTCAATCAGAACTACTCCTGTGTCTTCTTATACTGCACACAACAGTTGGTTCGAAGTGAGTAAAGTAGACAGTGGTGTAAAATCTAATAACAAATCTAAGGGAGCTAAATCATAATTGCTCTCTTAGATTTTATTACCTCCCCCGAATTCCATGAAATTAGTTTCCCGTAAAACGGTTAATAACTAAGTTAATTGATCAAGCAACATCGCTGCAATGGCTTCAATGGTTTGAGCTATTATTTCATCCGGGCTTCCTTCAAAAAGTAAAGAAGTTTTCCAGGCTTTTCCTTTAATAATGCTGTGAACAAACATTGTTCCCACGGGTTTTTCTGCTGTTTCGCTTCCACCAGGCGAAGCTAATCCTGTCACGGCAACAACGATATCCGCGGGTATAAGTTCCAACAAACCCTCTGCCAACAGTTGCGTTACTTCGGGCGACTCGGCAGAGTATTGATCGATGATTTGAGAAGGTACTTTCAACAGATTTTCCTTTACACTTCGATCATAACAAACGATGCTTCCTTTCACAATCTCCCCGCAGTTGGGTACAGAAGTAAAATCATATATTAATCTTCCCGTACTGGCGCTTTCAACAAAAGCAATAGTTAGATCTTTTGATAAGATGGTATGGCAACAGGCAATAACAGATTTCGCGGGCATAGTAAGTTTTAGTGTGCTTAACAAGCATGTTTACTTATTAGTTTTCGCTAAGTGGCTTTTCCTTTCAGCTCCCAGTGGTCTTTAATGATGTTTTCGTCCCGATCACGTTTCAAAGTTCTTGCATAACGTTCTCCCTTAATCGTTCCATCAGCTTGTCTTTTGCCAAAAAACAATAATATTGGATTTCCATCAGCGTCCGTTTTAAACGAAATATCATTTCCTTTATAAACGGTATTTATTAATGTTGACTTTTCATAAGTCTTACTTAATATTTTCAGCAAATCTTCGTTTAGCTTCATAAGTACTTTTATTGTTATAAAATCAAAACGAGAAAGATGTTTTTCATTTTTCTGATATATTTACTCCTATTCAATACCACTCTATGACTAAGAAACTTTTATATGTCGCTATTTGCAGCTTCATAATCCTTAACACTGTACAGGCGCAAACCGAGCCTAAAGTCAAGCTTCCGCCTAACATGTTTTTCAAAAAATTGTCTAACGGCTTAGATGTTTTAGTGCTCGAAGATAATAGCGTGCCTCTGGCTACAATTGAAATTGCGGTTAAAAATGGGTCTTATACCGAACCTCCACAATATAACGGGCTTAGCCATTTGTATGAGCACATGTTTTTTAAAGCGAATAAAGATTATCCTACGCAAGAAGACTTTCTTAATCGCGTAAGCGAACTGGGTATAAATTTTAACGGCACTACCTCTCAGGAGCTTGTAAATTATTATTTCACACTACCCAAATTCAATCTGCAATCCGGACTGGAATTTATGAATTCTGCCATACGATATCCCAAGTTTGACAAAGAGGAAATGCAAAAGGAGAATATTGTAGTTGATGGTGAATTTCAGCGCAATGAGTCTAATCCATATTTTGCCCTTTTTGATGAAATGAACAGAAAGCTTTGGGGCGATCTTTACAGCAGAAAAAATGTTATCGGCGACCATGATATCATTCGTTCCGCAACTCCAGCGAAAATGGATACCATAAAGAATAAATACTATTGGCCAGACAATTCTTTACTTACAATAGCTGGTGATGTAAAACATGAAGACGTCTTCAAACAAACTGAAGCAATTTTTCAGGACTGGAAACCGGCAGGATTTGACCCTGCGAAACGCTGGCCTGTGCCTGAATTTAAGCCCCTTACCAAAACGGAGCATTTTATCGTAGAATCCGATTTATCTAAAGTGCCATTTATCATGATAAACTGGCAGGGGCCAGATACCAGAAATGATCTACCGGCAACCTATGCGGCAGATGTGTTCTCTTTCATCATCAATCAAAATTCATCTAAATTCAGTAAAGCACTGATTGATGCAGGTTTAGCCTTACAGGTAAACATTGGCTATCTAACTCAGAAACACACCGGGCCTATCAGCGTTTTTGTAGTTCCTAATCCTTCCAAGATTAAAGAATGTACGGCAGAAGTAAAACGCCAGGTTGCATTGTGGGACACAGACAATTATCTTACCGATGAACAAATCGAAACTGCAAAACGGATGTTAGAGATTACTCAAGTGAAAAGCGAGGAGATTACATCGGATTTTACTCATACTATTTCATTTTGGTGGGCTTCTGCATCTATCGATTATCTCACAACATATATCGAGAATTTGCGAAAAGTAAATCGTGCCGATCTGCAGCAGTATGTTAGAAAGTACATCAAAAACAAACCTTATGCAGCAGGTATGTTAATTAGTGCAGAGCAAAAAGCCCAACTAAAGCCTGAACAGTTCTTCAAATAATTTTTAATAAAATCATGAAACGTATTACGATCAATATATTCTTTCTATTCATTACGCTTAGTGCTTTGGCACAGTCCAAAGCCACTTCCTTTACAGTGGCGGGCATTAAGGTGATCATGAAGCCAACCCAAAAGGAGGTTATTAGTGTGACTATGTACTACAAAGGCGGGGTGGCAAATTATGCTGCAGACAAGGCAGGAATTGAGAATCTTGCACTAGAAGCTGCTACCGAATGTGGAACCAAAAAATACACCAAAGATGCTTTTAAAGACCGGGAAGATTCTTATGGTGTTGAAGTAGCCGGATCTTCCGGATTTGATAGCGGTAATATTAGCATGAATTGCATATCCAGGTTCTTTGATCAAGGCTGGAATCTGTTTGCCGAGGCTGTAGTAAATCCTGTTTTTGAGGCAAGGGAAGTTGAGATGTTAAAAGAGAAATTGGTATCAGGTATCAAACAATCAGAATCAGATCCCGACGACCGCATTGATCAGCTAACGATACAAAATGCTTTTAGCGGAACACCGTATGCTGTACATCCGGAAGGTGAGGAAGCAACAATCCTGAAGCTTACTTCTAGAGATATCAAAGATTACTACTTTAATCAGTTGCTTAACAAAAATCGGATGTTTATAGTGGTGGTAGGAAAAATTTCAAAAGCAGAAGTGATAAAAAGAATAACAGCTTCGTTTGCCACCTTACCGGCTAGAAAATATGTACCAAAAGTTTATTCAATGCCCACAGCTGCTGTTAAGTTATTAGTTGAAGAAAGAGCGTTAGCCACGAATTATATTACCGGAAGTATCGAAGCACCTTCGGTATCAAGTGCTGATTATTTGCCTTATCGTCTTGCGATTTCTGCTTTAAGTAATCGTTTATTCAGAGAGATACGGACAAAGCGCAATTTATCTTATGCTCCTTACGCGCATACGGTTAATCGTTTAATGCCGAATGCAATACTTTACGTCAGCACTACAAGTCCCAAAGAAGCCGCTCAGGTAATGTTGGATGAGCTTAAAGATCTGCGAGATAACGGTTTTACTGAAGATGAATTAGCTTCAGGTAAAAGCGGATTCATTACCAATAACTACATGAAAGAGGAGAGTACAGGTGCCATAGCAGCATCATTAGGAAGTGCTGAAGTTTTAGGCGACTGGAAAATTGCCGATGAAACCGCCGAGCGCATAACGAAAGTTACTCTGGCTCAAATGAATGCAGTATTAAAAAAGCACGTAAAGAATATTCGCTGGAGTTATTTGGGAGATAAAAAATTAGCAGACGAAGCTGCGACCGTTTTTAATAGTGGTTTATAGTGGGTTTAGTGATCGGATGACTTGAGTCATCCGATCACTAATAAACTCGTTGGTTTATCAGCTACAATCTTTTGAAACGATCATGAATAAAGAATCACAAACCGATATGAAACTTTACAGGATCTCACATCTAATGTCTCACATCTCACATCTTTTCAATGAAAAATATTTTAACCATCACATTAAACCCTACAGTTGATAAAAGTACTGTAATCGATCAGCTTATTCCTGAAAAGAAGTTAAGATGCGAGATTCCAAAATTCGAACCGGGAGGCGGTGGGATCAACGTATCCCGTGGATTGCGTCGCTTGGGAATTGAATCTACGTCGTTATTTCCTTCCGGAGGAAGAACAGGAAGTTTATTGCAAGCCTTACTGGTCAAAGAAGAAGTTCTCCAGCAAGCAGTTGAGGTATCAGCCGAAACCCGGGAAAATTTCATTGTGGTTGCCAGATCGACAAATCAGCAGTACCGTTTTGGGATGCCGGGTTTGGAAATTCCCGTTCCAGAACAGGATAAGTTTTTTGAAGTCTACGCTAACTTAAATCCTTTTCCCGAAATCATCATCATCAGCGGAAGCTTGCCTCCCGGGATGTCGCCAGAGTTTTTAAGACGGCTTATTATCAAAGGGAAGGAGCATGGTGCTAAAGTTATAGTGGATACATCGGAGGAGGCTTTGAAGCATGCGATAGATGAAGGTGTATTTTTATTGAAACCAAATTTAGGTGAATTAGAACGTTTATCAGGTTGGGGAACCTTAGATATCGAACAAGCAGACGAAGCTGCTCTTAAGCTAATTAACGCAGGCAAAACGGAGGTAATTGTGGTGTCTCTCGGTCCGCAAGGCGCGTACCTAATCACCAAAGATCTCAATGAGCACATACCCGCACCTACTGTTAAAAAATTAAGCACTGTAGGAGCAGGGGATAGTATGGTTGCGGGAATGGTTTCAGTTTTAGCCCGCGGTGGCTCTTATCAGGAGATGGTGAGGATGGGAGTGGCCTGTGGCTCTGCTGCTACTATGAATGCCGGCACACAGCTATTCAAACAGGAAGATGCTATGCGATTGTTTGAAAGATTAATGAGTAAAAAATAATATACTCACTAATCTCTTTGCCGATTGATTATTTGTAATATCCTGACTTGAAGGTCAGAACATAGCTTTCGTGCTCCAAAGCATCTTTCCATTGATGGATTAAATGCTTATAGGCTTCTCCCACAGGTCTTATCTTCCGATCCAGATCATATAATCCTAGCGAGTTGACATTCCCTGCATCGTTCCGTAATGCCGAATCCCAATCCACCTGGTCTGTTAAACTATACCAGGTAAAGCCATGAATAGGAATACCATCTCGTTTTAAACGACGAACGTTAGCCCATTGTGTTTGCAGCCACCTTAAAGCATTGTTCTCAGAAATATTTGTTTCTGTATGCATAACCGGTAACTTGTATCGGCTATAATATTGATGGGTAATTACATAATACCCAAAGATTTCACCGGCAGCAGAGGTGCTTCCGTTTTCATGAACCATGTGCTCATTGGTAATGTAATAATCATTACCCATTATACAGTTCCCTTTGATGATGTTGTTCTCAAACCAATGGTACTCCTGTCTACTCATTCCGTTTTCACGGAGATACTCGTACATGCCAACACTTATCGGATAACCGTAGCTCAGATCTAAAGATAAAAACCTTTTTTGATTAAGGAATGCAGCGAGTGCATCACAATCAGGCGTTTCCGGATGGAAATATTCTGATGATTCACTTTGAATGAAGGTGGCATTTGGTTGTACCTCTAAAATGGCATTCATGGCAAGTACGTTTGCCTTGCATAAATTTGTGAGTGCCCTAACAAAAGATTTATCGTCGGTCTTACATTCATTCCACCACCCGTATTGTGCCGAAAACATAGCAGCGACAAAGATTTCATTTACCGGAGTATAAAACTCAATATAAGGAAATCGTTTTGCGAAAGCTCTTGCGTACTCAGCAAAATGTTCCGGAAAATCAGTGTTTTGAAAGTCACCAATCCAATCTGGGACTCCAAAGTGACATAAATCAACAATAGGCGTAATGCCTATTTCTTTCATATAGTTGAAAGTTTCATCCACAAAAGACCAGTCGTATTTGCCAGGTCCTAAATGTGTTTTATGAAGTGGAGCACCGTACCTTAAAAACTCGATCCCCATCTCTTTCGTCAAATCAAAGTCTTGCTTCCAGTGAATGTAGTGCCCGCATTTTTCCATTTCATCTACTCTTTTTTTGGAGCCATCGGGAAGTGTAATCATGGGATAACTGTTCTCTATCCCTGTTGCAAACATGAATTTGTTTTTTCTCATTTTATGCCATAAATGAAACTACAACAATGTTTCTTGCCGCTTTGTTGTATGGGTTTGTCGGTTTGAGAGATTTTAAATCGTATTTGTTAACCAATTATAATGTTACTGTCTGATTTTAAGCTTGTTTAGAAATGAAAATCTTGTTTTAATTTCTGCCAATTCGGTTAAATATGTAGGCTGATGACGTAATTTATTTTATCTTTGAGCAAGTATTTTTATCATGAACGATGGGAGGGTATTTCAATATTAATTGTATATGATAAAGAAACTTTTACTCCCAATCATCTTCACCTTCTTTATAACTAAGACCTATTCGCAAGCTTTAAATTGGCATCTATCTGCACAAGCAGGAACAGCGGATTATCATTTCGAAAATTTTCAAGGTGCGTTTCTTGCTGGGTTTAAAAACTATGACGGACAACAACTTTCTTTAGGCCCCATTTTCAAGGGATATAATTTAAATTCGAAAAGCCATAATTTTATTGGTGCAAGAATTTATTCTCAAGCTAAAATATACGAGGGTTTTAGCATGTATTTGCAATGTGATATTTTTGATGGGATAAGAAGCAAAATAGGCGTTTCTGCAAAATCTCCTATGAGGCTGGAAACCGGGGCGGGATTTATTTATACGTTCAAAGAGCGTATCGGACTAAGTGCTGGGTATAGTTTCGCTGAATATAACCCGACAAACAGGTTTCGTAAAAATACTCCTTCTATTAAGCTTATCTATTTGATGCCCCTCAGTAGAGCTTACTAAATTCAATTTCGATAAAGTATACCCTCTTAAAAAATTATAACCTTTGATGATTAAAGCTAGTATAAGTGCAAAATGATCTTGCTCAATTGAGACACATAAGTGTATCAAATTGCAGATCCAAAATTTGCTCTTAATAAACTATGCTTAAATTGATTAACCTTCCCGAGCCTGTTTTCTATCTGGTTGTTTCGTTAATTGCGTTAATTCTTGTACTTATTGCAATTCCATCTATTATTCACGTTGCTAATCACCGAGCTTTATTTGACGATATTGATACGCAGAGAAAGGATCATAAAGTGGGGATATCACGATTGGGAGGTGTGGCAATTTTTTGCAGTTTTATGATAGCTAGTTTGTTCATTCCGAATGCTGGCAACTCACCTCAATTTCATTTCCTATTGGCTTCTTGTCTAATACTATTTGCCGTAGGATTAAAAGACGATTTATGGGGTGTTAACCCGAGCACTAAATTTGGAATGCAACTCATTGTGGCTTCGATAATGGTTTTTCTGGCAGATGTAAGGCTAACCAGTTTATATGGCATCTTCAATGTTTATGATTTAAGTTATCCGGTAAGTATTGTTTTTTCAATCGTACTAATTGTATTCGTTGTAAATGCTTTTAATCTAATCGATGGTATTGACGGTTTAGCCGGAGTTACCGGACTTGTGGTAAATCTAACTCTAGGTATTATGTTTGCTCATATGGGCGAAACATTATTTGCATCACTTGCATTCATAATTTCTGGTGCTTGTATTGGATTTTTACGATTTAACATCACTCCCGCCCAAATTTTTATGGGTGATACAGGTTCATTGCTGCTGGGATTTATCTCAATTGTATTATCAATCCATTTTATTGAAATTAATAAAGTAAGTGGAGCGGAGGTTGTTTACTACAGTTCTGCACCTTCTATTGCAGTAGCGATTTTGATTGGCCCGATATTCGACGCCATTAGAGTGTTTACTTTGCGAACTATCAAAACCGGTTCGCCATTCGTGGCCGATAGAAATCACGTACATCACCGCATGCTTCATATGGGATTCTCCCATTTACAGTCAACATTAATTTTAATGGGCTTTCAGATTGTAATGATCTATGTTGCTTTGTCATTGCGATTTATGGGTAACTTCAGCTTAATGGGTATTTTGTTTTCGATTTGCGTGGTTTTCAATCTTTTATTGACGTTCATGATTCGGTCTAAAACTCGTAAAAGCTACCGCATGATAAACTTTATTTCTTAAAGTTTCTTTAGTGTTTATGGAAACATTAAACATCAGGTCTGGAAATATTTCGATTTCGTACTTACTCAAACCTTCTGCGAATCCAAAAACTACGGTAGTATTTCTCCATGGTTTCCCTTTTGATAAATCTACCTGGTTAAAGCAATTGCATGCACTTCCAGAGACTGTTCAAGGTGTTGCCTATGATATCCGAGGCTTCGGTGATAGTTCATTTGACCACTTCTTTTTTAGCATTGACCTTTTCGCAAAAGACCTGATTAAATTAATTGCGGACCTAAACCTGGGAAATTGTATTCTTTGTGGGGTCTCAATGGGTGGCTATATTGCCCTAAGAGCATGTGAAATATCGCCTGAAACATTCAAAGGACTAATTTTATGTGATACCAATTGTGTCGCAGATAGCAATGAAAGCAAACTAAAACGGGTCAGTTCTATTGAGCTGATTCATAATGGTAAAAAAGCTGAATTTACTGAAGGTTTTTTAATGAGTGTATTTCCAGAAAATACATTGATAAATTCGACCGATACGGTCGCGTCTTCACGAAATGTAATACTCAACACTCGAAATGAAACTATCTGTGCTGCCCAACTCGCACTCGCATCAAGAACAGATACCAGTCACGTGCTTTCAGCAATAAAAATTCCAACTTTGATTATAAGGGGTGAGGATGATAAATTAATGTCGGAAGAGCAAACTACGCAACTTCATAAGGGGATTTCAGAATCAGAATTTATCGTTATTCCAGATTCAGGTCACTTGCCTAACCTTGATAACCCGGATGCATTTAACCTTGCTCTAAATAACTTCCTGCACAAACATTTCATTGCATGATTGTTTTTAGCTAGTATGAGTGATACCGAACTACTGCTCGAAGAGAACAATCTTATTTATTTAACCGATGCCACTCCAGGCATTACGAGGGAGGTAGTTAAAGGTGGTTTTAAGTATTTCAATCCGAAAGGTGAGGAAGTGTCTGATAGTAAAATTTTAGATCGAATCAAAAAGCTGGTGCTTCCGCCTGCATGGCAAAATGTTTGGATCGCTCCAAAAGCTAACGCTCATTTACAGGCAACTGGCGTAGATCAGGCTGGCCGTAAACAATATCGTTATCATACAGATTGGGCGAAATCCAGAAATGAAAGTAAGTTTTATCGTTTGCTGGAATTTGGTAAAAAGCTCCCGGAATTCAGGAAGAACCTTCAAAAAGATTTGAAGCGGAAGCAGATGGATGAGCGTAAAGTTCTATCTATTTCAATTAGTTTGATGGAAAAAACGCTTATCAGGATTGGCAATGAATCATACAAGCAGCTATACGGTTCTTACGGTTTAAGTACCTTACGGGATAAACATATAAAAGTTAACGGCAACTCCATGAAGCTGTCTTTCAAGGGCAAGAAGGGTGTAATGCACGATATTGACCTTGATGATAAAATTCTTGCCAAGCTTGTAAAAAAGTGCCGTGACATTCCTGGTCAGGAACTTTTTCAATATTACACACCAGGAGGGGAACGCAGATCGATAGATTCAGGTATGATTAATCGTTATATTAAAGAAATTACCTGCTGCGATTTCACGGCAAAAGATTTCAGGACATGGTTTGGTAGTCTTGAAGCACTGCGTATTTATTCGGGATATGAAATGACAGATTCTGAATCTAAACGGAAAAAAATTACGGTCGCAATGCTCGACGAGGTTTCATCCAAGCTTGGAAATACCAGAACGGTTTGTAAAAAGTATTATGTATTTCCACCGCTAATTGAATCCTTTGAATCTGGAACGCTTTATCCTTATCTCAAAAAAGTAAAAAACATACTTCCTGCGGCAGCAGATACCTCAATAAATGCTGATGAGAAGGTGCTGTTAAATTATTTGAAAAACGAGCGGAAGAAGAAAGAGCTATCTAAAACAGCATAAATATTGCTGCCAGAATCGTCATACTGATAATGAATGACCGGTAAAATTTTTCGGGGATTCTCTTGATAATATAGATACCGGTTATTGCGCCTAAAAGAATTATCGGCAGTAAACCTAGAGACAGTAGAACGGCGTTCATAGATATGGTATGCCAACTGTAAATATGAAAAGGGATTTTCATGCAGTTGATCACCAAAAAAAACCATGCGGTGGTGCCAATGTAAACGTTTTTAGGTAAACGAGCCGCAAGAAAG
>DASVRX010000044.1:0-14259 GCA_036388375.1 Pedobacter sp.
AACAGTGCTATGAAATACGGCGGTAGACATTTTTTGCAGGATAATGACGACTCCAGATAAAGCATCATTAAAGTGTACTTCCACTAGTACTCGCAATAACTTGGTTAAGCGTATACCTGGCAGGCCTATTAAGCTTCGCTAGCTCGAAGGTTACCTTATGTAGAGCAGGGCTAGTGATTATCCCGTCGTCTGGCTTAGTAAGACTTTAAATTGGGTAGAGAGCGATACAATGGCTATTCTCGTTGCAAGCATGGATTAAGGTGGCATCATGGATGCTTTAATTTTAGGCGGGTACCCTTATTTCTATCACCGTTCCCGAGCTTGGCCTAGAAATTATTTTCACCGTGCCCTTAAGATATTTTACCCTTGTCTCAATGTTTCTCAGGCCTATTCCACCTAAGTCTGATTCCGGATGATAATAAAATCCCCTGCCATCATCTTGAATTGTCGCGATTATCTGACTATCAGCATAGTCTATTTTAATATTTAGGTGAGATGCCCCAGAGTGTTTAATCACATTATTTACCGCCTCCTGGATTATTCTGTATAACACATTCTCAATATTGTTGTCAATCTCATCATTGAGTCCAACTATCTCAAGGTTCACCTTGATTCTCTCTGTATCAATTTTCTCCAAAAAAGCTTTTATAGCAGAGGCGATACCAGATCGCAACAGCACATTTGGCATCATCTGGTGGGAAATACTCCTCACTTCTTTGCAGCTTTCATCTACTAGCGCAAGGGTATTTTCGGCAAGAACACGATCTTCAAGACGAATAAGTTGTCCTCTTTCGATAAGTCCCGAAAGATTCATTTTAACGGCTGAAAATAACTGCCCAACTCCATCATGAAGGTCTCCTGCAATTCGCTTCCGTTCTTTTTCCTCAGCATCAAGTATCGCCTTGGTTGCCAGGTCCTGTTGTTTGATTATCTCCGCCTGGAGTTTTGCTTCCTGCCTTATACGGTAGCGGTTATAGAGAAGTCCTGCAAATCCAATGCTACTTATGAATAATGCGATAATAATCCCCAGCGTTTTGTTGCGACTTGACAGACTCAATTTTTGAATAACATTTTCTTTATTCAATAACCTTATTTGCTGCTCTTTATTTGCTGTTTCATACTTAGTCTGCATCTCCGCAATCTCTGCCGTTAAACTCTTTTTATAGAGAGAATCCTTCAGACTAATTAGTTCTTCATTATAATTATAGGCATGTTCATATTGTCCAAGTGCTTTATATACGTTGCTAATACTCGCAAGAACATTCTCAAGGTCCTCCATGTTATTATTCACCCTTGCCAGTGCTAAGCTCTGTTTATAATAGAGAATAGCCTGAGGGTAGTTCTTCGTTTCTTCATGTATAGAACCAAGATTAGTAATGCAGCTGGCAATTCCCTGAACATTCTGCAATTTTTCAAACAGCTTTTTGCTTTTTATCAGGTAAGCTTCGGCCTTTTTATATTGCTTCATCATAATGCTTACCCCTCCCATATTCAGGTACGAATTCGCCAAAGCTACTTTGTCATCAAGGTTTTCACGGATCCGTGTAGAGTGCTCAAAAAACTGTACTGATTTATTGAGCTGACCGTTTTCAGCATACAGGATACCGTAATTATTATAGAGTTGCGCCAGCCGATCTTTATTCCCGAGCTTTACAAATAACGCCTTTGCCTGTTCATAATTTTTCTCAGCTTCTGAAACTAAACCCTGTTGTTGAAACATGTATCCGATATTCACATAAAGATTTCCCAGGCTATAGTGATCTGCTTGCCTGGCAAAAAACGGCATTGCCCGAAGATATGCGGCTTGCGCCCGTTTGAAATTTCGCTTTGACAGGTACGCATTTCCCATTACTGCCGATACCCTAGCTTGCATCTCTTGATTTTTTGTTTTTTTTGCTAACTCCCAAGCCCTGAAACCATACTTCAATGCAGTATCCGCCAACCCAATTTCCTGATAATAAAGAGAATAATGTAAACCGAGAAGCATACTTAAAGAATCACTACCGGGAGTGTTCAATTTAGCAGCGATATCTAAAAAGGCTTTGGCTTTTTGCGGGTCGGTTTTTTGGGTGAGAGAAAACAGTTGGATATAAAGCCTGCATTTCGAAGACGGGTTGCTCGAGCTACTAATCAACCGTTTCAAACTGTCAATCGATCTAGTTTGGCCGTGTGTAACTATAGGTAGCAACCAGAGTATCAGGTATAATTTTCTAAAATTAAGCATACGGTTTAGGGGAACACAATATGCTAAAAAAAAAATAAAAGCTCGGAAACTTAAAAAGTACGTAAACAGTGTTCTGTGGTTGCCTATTGGCTAAACCACTTGTTTACCATCGCAACTTTGATTGCCGATGCCTTATTAGTCACGTGGAGTTTATCATAGATATTTGCTATATGCTTTCGCACCGTATGCGGACTTATAAAAAGCCTTTCACCAATTTCGTTGTAATTCAAGCCATCTACAATACGGTTCAGTATTTCCATTTCACGGCTTGACAACACTCCAGATTCGCCTATCTCTTTGGGTGAACTAAGTTTTTCGGGTGTATTCCTTAATAAGGAAAGGGCTTTTCGCGCAATTCTTGGCGACATAGGAACTCCGCCGTCATGCACCAATTCGGTGATACTTTTGACAATATTAGCTATTCTTTCATCCTTAAGTAAGTAGCCGCTGGCACCTGCTTTGATGGCTTCAAATAATTTATCGTCATCATCAAATACAGTTAACATTAGGAAGTGCACATCAGGGTAAATCTGCTTTCCAATTGCTACGGCCTCAATTCCATCTAACACAGGCATCTCAATGTCCATTAAAACCACTTGTGGAATTTCCTCGGTTTTCAATGCTTTCATACTGCTAAGGAACTCCTTCCCATCACAAGATTGCAATACCACTTCAACTTCTTCATAAAACGAGAGTTGTTCTATTAAAGTAGTTCTCAAAATGCGCTTATCATCAACAACTGCAATTTTTATACTCATGTGCTGCAAAAATATAAATATAGCCGCATAAGTTACAGCGGCTATATAAATCGGTCTTTTAAATATCTTTTACAGTGCCCGATAGTTTAACAGTTGCAGTTGATCCACTAGTAGCCGATTCAATAACTGAAATTTCAGGAATGGTAATTTTAATCTTTCCGCCAGTTACCACAACATCAATGTTGACTGCACCTGTTCCAATATATCCATAACCAAGCGTCGTATTGTTGCTTGCTCCAATTTGGCATTGATTTGCGGCAGATATAGGGGCGTTGTCGGCTAAACTTATCAGCTGATAAGTACCGCTGGTTGGAGCGGTTTTAAACGATACAGATAAAAAATTAAACATACCTGCAGCTGGCGTACGGTCGGCAAAAATATAGTTGTACTTGCCATTTGTTTGAGTTACTCCAGAATATACTACCGTGTAGGTAGTGCCACCTAATGTGTAGGTATTAGTACCTGTACCCGAAGTGGTAGTTTCTTCTTTTGCTGAATCCTCTTTTTTGCATGCACTTGTAAATAAAACCAGGGCAGCAGCCATCATTGTTAACACTTTTTTCATTTGATTGATTGTTGATATTAATTAAAAGTTAAAGCCTAAGCGTAAACCCAAAAATCCTGCGCCTTGATAACCTTCATATCGTAAACTGGTATCAAGTCTTAGAAAATGCGCACCCACACCAGCAGAATATGTGAAAGAAGAACCGTTAGCAGAAATCGTCTTTCCTGTTGAAGGATCTACCACATAAGACTTAACCATAGTAGTTCCAGCCTCACCCAAAGCATACACCTTCTCTGTAAGCATTTGTTTATAGCCAGCTTTTATTGGGATGTTTATTTGTGCTTTTAAATCAATTCCACTGAGATCTTTAGGAACGAAAGCTATTGCTCCGGTAGTAGCAGTTACAGCGCTCTTCTCATTTAAAGCCACCGCCACTCGAAACGTTGCCCCACCGCCATAAGTATAAGCAGTTTTTAGTCCACCCATTGGAAGAGCACCTTCAAGACCTAAGCCTATCCTTACTTTCTTGTAAGATTTTTCAGAGTCTTGAGCCGAAGATTTGAAAGAAAATGCTAAAAGTACTACACAGATTGTAAATAATCTTTTCATGTTAATTGTGATATGGTTTAGTTGTCATGTATTTGACATTACAAACCAACGGCTCTGCAAACAAGGTATCAATAACTCATATGTAGTATTATAGATTCTTTGATGAAGAAGCTGAGCTGGCATGCCCTTGTCTACTCGAGCTTGGCGACATAGCCACTGGCGTAATACCCGCCTGTCAGCTTTAATTCCGGGTTATTGTTTCTTGTGGCTAACTTTGAAGGAGTGTGCTATAACCACTTATAATTTATGACAGTATTTTATTACTATTGTGTTTTGACAGTTACAACACATGATTAAAACCCCAACCTTCCTGAAAACACCCTCACCAACACACACCAAATAGATAATATATAATGCACAACAAGTTTCTTTTATTCCTTACACTCCTTGCTTTTTCGTCCATCACAAAGGCACAAAACTTTTCCTTTCCGGTACCCGGACCTTCCCGCACCGGTTGCGCTGACAAAACCTTGCCCGGCAAAGTGCTTGACATAACAAAAGCACCGTTTAACGCTGACCCGAAAGGCAAGAAAGATGCAACTGAAGCATTCAGAGCTGCGGTAGCTGAAAACAACTCTTTTATTTACGTACCCAACGGAACGTATTTACTATCGAACTCTGTTATCTGGAGACCTGTCATGGACAATGGCGGATACGGTGGTAATCAAATTATCATGTGGGGTGAAAGTCGTGACGGTGTGATTCTAAAATTAAAAGATAACGCCGAAGGATATAGCAATACATCGTCACCAAAAGAGTTGTTGAGCACTGGATATGGAGGCAGCCCTAACCGCTTCAATAACTCGATCCATAATCTAACCATCGACGTCGGAAAAGGGAATCCGGGTGCCATCGGCTTACGTCATTATTGTAATAATCTGGGAGGCCTTTATAATCTGAAAATTTACGCTCCTCAGGGTAGTGGCTGGATCGGCCTTGACAAATCTCATTCGCGCGCCAACGGACCGAATCTTACAAAAGATGTTTTAATCGATGGATTCAATACAGGAATCCGTACGGATTACTCGGTAGAAAGTGAAGTCTTTGAGCACGTGACATTACAGAATCAAAAGCAGTATGGCTTTTATAACCTTAAACAAATCTTATCAATTAGAGATCTCAAAATAATCAACTGCGGTGGGCCTGCATTTACTAACGAGTCGGGGCACGTAGTACTACTAGACTGCAATTTCAACGGCAAGGGGGTCGATGCGATTGTAAATGGTGCATCAGGAAAACTCTTGGTGCGCAACTTTGAGTCTACTGGCTACAGTAAAAGTATCAACGACCCTCAAAAGCCGGTTACAACGGCAAGTATAAAAGAATACACCACAGATCTTGTAATCGGGAGAAATGGGAAGCCTATCGTAGCAACCACGCTTAATTTGCCCATCAAAGAAACGCCTGTTATTCCCTGGGACGATCCCAAAACAACTCCTTGGGTTAATGTAGAAGATTTCGACGCAACAACCGACGCTAACTGTGGTCCTACACCCAACCCATGTTTCCCCTGCGATGACGACGGACCAAGATTGCAGGCCGCTATAGACGCAACACTTCCCGGAGGGAGCAGGGCCGGTGCCACCACTTTGTTTATGCCCGGAAGTTATCGTTTGCTTTCTACTGTTCGTATACGAGGCAGCATTCGTAGGATTATTGCTACCGGAAGAATAACAGGGGGTTCTTACAGCGGTAAGTTACCTGATGGCTCGCCCACTCCTACCAATTTTATTATTGAGGGGGGAACTTATCCCGCAATCGAATTTCAGCATTTAAACTCAGGGTTTAGTTCAACCGGGGGATGTAGTACTGGTTGCCGGGGTGTAACTTATATTCAAAACACCAGCGGGCGTACGCTTATCCTCAAAAATTCGGCACTTTCCTCCATGGTAGTTGAAGGGGGCGAAGTATTTATTGAAAGTTGCTCGGGCAACCGGGATGCGGAATTTACATTTAAAAATGCGAAGGTTTGGGCAAGGCAATTTGACCCTGAGCGTGATGCTGCGAAAGTGGTTCTTGACGGAAGTTCGTTCTGGTGCCTTGGTTTAAAAACTGAAGGCTATGGAGAAATCATCGTGGCAAAAAACAACTCAAAAGTTGAATTATTTGGAGGTTTTATTTACTCGGTACATCCTTCCGGAGATAAAGGCGGTATGTTCCGGATTGAGAACTCACAGGCATCCCTTAACTTCTTCGAATATACAGGCCGTTACGGAAGCCCCTATATGATATTAGTTGAGGATATTACCAAAGGCAAAAAAGCGACTATCGGAAGAGGTGCCGACTCACCAGGGTATCCGACAGCACCTCCGGTTCAACAGCCTAAATTCCCTTCTACCTGGAGCCAGAGAAATGATTTAACAGGTACTGCGCCAGAGTATGTGGTAGGAAGTAATCTAGTATTGTATGTAAATAAACAAGAAACTAAAAAGCCTTAGTGGTCTAATTAATACTTGAGAAATCTGTTTAGCTAGTACCCCGTTGTTCGACATGTTCCGCAGGGCATGTCGGACTCTAGATAAAAAGGGATTTGTAATCGCGTCCTAAATTCCTTATTCGCGTATGGGATCTAATACGCCATTAAAAATTAACAAGGTCAATACTTTATCACCTGTAACTGTTACGGAGCTAGCAGCAATTAGTTGCAGTTTCTACCATCCCTTATAGTCTTCCGCAGTGCAAATAATCTTGCCATAAACCAGAAGTTTATCCGGCTTAGCCCCTGAGCTTTCTAAATTCTTAGAAATGCTACCTACTCTTGGCAAAAACAACTAAAAGTGGCGTAATTACAACCAAGAGTAGCCGTATATTTAATGTGCCTGGAAATTTATTCACCTAGTTTTGCTGTATCAAAAATTTAGACGACACATATGGAAACTAAAATGATTGGCAGCAAGATTGCCGAAGCGCGAAAGAAAATAGGTATCTCTCAGGCGCAACTTGCGGAGCGCTTATTTATCAGTCCGCAAGCGGTTGGAAAATGGGAGCGGGGAGAATCGGTCCCGGATATTATTACATTTAACCGTCTCGCCAAAATTCTGGGGGTAGATCTGAATTATTTTTCGGACAATTTTGAAGTGAGAAGCGCTGAACTAGCACCTGTTGAGGGTTTGGTTAATCTAGCCATTGAATCGCCTTCGGCTGAGCAGAAGGGTAAGCTGGGTTGGAATATGTCTGGCGGAAATTGGGTAGACGCTGACTTTTCAGGTTTGAAAAATCTGTATGAGCGGTTTAGCGGTTCGAACCTGCAACGCTGCAAGTTTATTGATTCGGATTTATCCGGACTTCTTCTTAAGGGCAATCATATTGAGCGCTGCGATTTTCGTGGATCAAACATCAGCGGGAGCCAGATCCAACGGTCGGAAGTGACCCACAATCTTTTCAACGACTGTTCATTGAAGGATGCAGTGTTTTCAGGGTGCCATATAGAAGGCTGCGATTTCTCAGGGGTAGATTTTAGTGGCGCCTCGTTAAAATCGTGTTCGTTTGAAAAGAGTGTAACTAAAGGTACGGTGCTGACTAGTACCTCGTTTATTGGATCGGCTCTTAGCGATATCGTTTTTGAAGGTATACTGGAAGACTGCGCTTTTGATAATTGTTCCTTTTCTCGGGTGACATTCCAAAATGCAAAGCTTACGAATACCTTCTTCAAAAGTGGAGGTTTGAAAAGGCTAAAATTTATTGATTGCCACGTGGACAGGATGACCTTTGAATTTTTGAAGAACGGAAAAGCTGATTTGAGTGGGGTTATGTTAATAGCAGGGGATTGATATTGTATGCAGGTTAACCTCTTGCTGGCGAACACCAGTCGCGTGTGCATCCCTTAATTTTTATCGCTATGGTCTATATTCAACTACATTAAAGCGCTTTTCATTACTGCCCGCTATTAGTCAAAATTTTAAAGGCGTCGATAAATGTTCTAAAGTCGTCTTTTGTTTTGCGGTCTATAATGTCACCTTCCTGGTTTATTTTACCTTTAATTCCTTGAATTAATAGTGTAGTGTCAGGGGTAAACCTGGCCATTACAGTTTCCATTATGAGCTGCAATTCTGCGTGGCCTTTTTCTCCACTGGCCGAAGCTGTAATAAGTCCTGTAGGCTTGTTGGAGAATACGGTGGTGGAAACGCACCATTCAATTGCATTTTTTAATCCACTGGGAATACTGAAGACATATTCGGGTGTACAAATCAAAATTCCGTCTGCGCTTTGAATATTTTGCCTGAAGTCTAAAATCACCTTTGGCGTGTCTTTAAAAGAAAGTTCAGGGTCAAAATGCGGAAGTGTTTTTAAGTCTTTGAATATTGTCAGCTCAAAACAGTCAGATGTATAATCGGCAAAATTGTCGATGAGTTTTTGGTTTGACGAATTCTCACTCGCACTGCCGTTTATAACAAATATTTTCTTCATTTGATACTAAAGACTGTTCCAATAATGACTGTGAAATGAATCATGCTGCTACAAAGTTGTTGGCTGTGAACTGCTTGTCTTGAATCAATTTAAGTTTATCCTTTCTTCTTCTACTAAAATCAATTGCCACGATGGGTAAAACTTGACATAGATGATATTCACCAGTATGCTAACCGTTGTTTCAGACAGAGGTTTATATAGCTTTCAAATTTTTCTGCTTCATTTGTTTATCGCCCCATTCCATTATGAGCTTAATAGACGGTATAAGTTCCTTGCTGATGTCTGTTAATGTGTATTCCACTTTTGGAGGCACTTCGTGAAATACTTTTCGGTTTATCAACGAGTCGTCTTCAAGCTCCCGTAATGATTGAGTAAGCATTTTCGTAGTGATGTCGGGCAATGTTCTTTTAAGTTCGCCATAACGAAGAATTGTGCTGCTGTGGATATGCCAAAGTATCCGGGCTTTATACTTTCCGCCAATCCTTCTAAATGCATAGTCCACTGCGCACATCGCAGATTCTTGATTTTTTTTAGTCATTTATATACCTGTAAATCAACAATAGAATACTTTTGGTATGTAGCGTACAAAATAGTACATACTTGTGGTAAAGGTATATACATTTTAGATTTGTATCAATAATTAAAACGAACTAAAGTGAATAAAAACGACAAGCACAAAAGAGCCTTTCTAATATGGCTCGCAATTTATCCACTCATCACCATTTTCTTTTGGTTGTTTGGCGACTACTTAACGAAGTACCCCTTAGGGCTAAGAACTTTAATTCTCACTTCGGCGGCAGTACCGATTGTGTTCTATATCATATTGCCATTCTACAATAGAATATTCACTAAATGGTTAAATCAATGATTATGAAAAAAACAGTTTCGGTATTAATAACAACAATGTGTTTAATGGCCACAGCCACAATGAATTTGAAAGCACAAATAAATACGAGTAAAACAAAAACGAAGAAAATGGAAACAGTAAAAGAAAGTAAAGAGGTTGTTCAAGGGTTTTTTAACGCTTTTGGCAAAGGAGATTTTAATGGAATTATGAATGCCTTTGATGATAGCGCTACACTGATAGCTGTTAGAGATGCAAACAGAAACGAGTCTCAAATTTACGGCAAGTATAAAGGAAAAGAGGGTGCAAAAGCGTTCATTTCAAATCTGGGAAAGACATTTGATACCAAAGCATTCTCGGTTGATAATATTATTGGCGAAGGGAATATTGTTTTTGCCAATGGAAAATTTACGCACTCGGTTAAATCAAGCGGAAAATCTTTTTCAAGCGATTGGGTTTTGATGTGTGTGATTAAAGACGAAAAAATTCTAGAGTACCATTTTTATGAAGATTCAGAAAAATTTGTTGAGGCAAATAAGTAAGTGATGTGAAATAACAGCCTAACCCGAAACATTTCTGTTTCGGGTTAGGCTGTTCGACATGTTAGTGCGTCTACCACAATATAACCTAGGTCTATTTCATAAAAGTGAACCAGTTGACATTAAATAACCGCCCATAAGCATCGCCATGATCACCTTTGGCAACTATATATAAATCATGAACACCAGTAGCATCGTTTATCGCGCCGTTGAATGCGTTATAATTGGTAATCCAGTAAGTAAATCCAACATTTGCTGATCCTATGAGCTTGCCATCCGGGCGATCCAGTCTAAACTCAACCTTTGCATTTTTTATTTTGCTATTTTCACAACTAACCGCAATCTTGAAGAATTTTGCACCATCACCAAAGTCAACGTCTTTAAACATTAAATATCCGTCTTTTTTCAATTTAAAGTGAAAGTCCTGCTTCACTCCCCGTTCTTCAAAAGCATCCTTTCTGTCAAAGAATTCTTCTGCTTCTCTTTTATAAACAAAGGCATCGTATAACATCTTTATCTTATTTCCAGGCGCTATTCCCTTATCCTGTTTTGGAAAAATAGGTTTAAGACCGCCGTTCTTATCAATTTTTAATTCTGTCATTGCAATTTGCCTATGCTGCATGCCTTCATAGGGTAGGTGATAGGCCATCACCCATTTATTATTATACTTTGAAATATAGGCAGCACTGTTACAGGAAGCTGAATCCAAAGGATATATTAAATGTTTTGGATTCTCATATGGGCCGAATAAACTATTTGAAACACAGTATTGGATGTATGGACCATATGGGTCGTCCTTCTTGAAATAAGTATTCTTCTTACCCTCCCAGTCTTTATAGGTCATGTAGGTGAGATAGTATTTGGAATTTATCTTTGTGATCGAGGGTTCCTCGATGTATTCAGTGGCTTTTCCGCCCTTAAGAGGTACTTTAATTTCCTGGATTTTACCATCCAATTCTTTCATGTTTTTCTTCAGTTTGACCATGAAGAGCCTGAATTGACCAAAGTAAAGGTAGGGGTTGCTATTGTCATCATAAATAATAGTAGGACTCATTACGCCAAATTTCTGTCCTTCTTTCTCAAGCGGAATACCATGATCTAGTAGCGTTTGTTCTGTAATTAAGGGCTTGGTCAGTATATCTTTATACGGACCTTCTGGTTTATCTGCTTCCAGAAGGGCGATACAAAATTTCTCTTTTTGCACGGTTACATATGCATAGTATTTTCCATTTGCTTCAATTCCCGGATCTCCGTCCCAAACAGAAAAATCAGTAACCCAGGGAACATCATGAATACTAAATATTGAACCATGGTTGCTCCAGTTAATAAAATCTGTTGTACTATAGGCATGATAATCCATGATATTATGCCAATAATCTTCCGGACCAATAAACTTCGCAGAGGATTGATCATGACAAACAAAGAGCCAATACCTCCCGTTAATTATATGTGATGTTGGATCTGAGTTGAAAAGATGGCCGGGAGTAAGCAGCTGCTGGGAAAAAATGCTTTTGGCGGATAGTATCAATAAGATAGATAGAAGTAGATTCTTCATATTAAAATAGGTTATGCGTTTGCGTAAATTATCTATTCAGAAGCAAAAATATATGCGGCTGGATCAAAACCACAAACAAGTTACGTGTTTAGCGTTACTCAGCACTCTTGCGATATCCGTGGATTTAAGAGAGTTGCGCCGACCAGTTAAACAGTCGCCTTCATAGATATCTTTTTAAATATTACCTCGATCTCCTGATATAGCCTCTTCCCGGCTGAAATCTTTAATTGCTTTGGCTATCCTTAGCTTTACGCAGGTAGTTGTACTTGTTTCGAAGAAAAGCAAGGCCTTCTTCATTAGATAAGAAACATAATTCTATAAGTATAGCGGGGAATGAGTTTGTATCCAGAGCGGCAAGGTTTTACTTTTTGATTCCACGAACGGTGATACCCTTTGATTACCTCTATCACAGGGGAATATATTTGGTCTTGTCCCTTCTGGTTTAAGTCTTCTGAAGGTGACTTAGTAAGAAAGTTCTTGAAATAGCTCAGGAGGCTACAATTGAAAGACAATTCAAAAAAAACGCCCTCGAGCACAATCTACCTTGTTAATTTTCCTGCCGGATTTCTTGTTTAGCTATAGTCCTCAAAGCTTGTTGAACATGCCGTTCGTTGTGCGCAATGAGAAATCGAAAAACGTCGCCGGTTTTTAGTCGGATTAAATCAGAGATCGAGATTGGGATCCTTCGATTGAGTGAACGAGCTTCGAACGCCCGAAGCAATTCCAACAACTCCTCCTGCTGTTTAATAAACTCCTCTACCACTGCATACGCCGACAGCGCTTTGTCGGGTATATGCCCCTTAAAAGCCTTATATTTTTTTGGTGAAGGCTCCATCATCTTTGTAAAGTAGTTCCCGAGCCAACCACTTTTGAAAAAAAGATTGTCTGACGCCGGAGCCGATCCCAATACGGTTTGTAACCTAGGTAGATAGTAAAGCCCGTAGGAGTTTAAATGATCCAGGCACTGAGCAACACTCCAGCCGCCGGTAGGAGATGGTCTCAGCAATTCGTGTTTTGGCAGATTTTGAAAAAGGGATACTGCCGTGCCGATATGTTTTTCTACACGGCCACGCAGATAGTCTAAAAGTTCTTTTTTATTCAGCTTCATTGTGGTGATTTCTTACACCAAAGATGCGGCGGACAAACTACCTAGGAATTGGTAAAAACCAAGATTAAATTTTTATCCGGTTAATCAGCTTACTGAAATTGGTAGCATCAATGCCGATATAATTTGCAAGATACTTATGAGGCACCAGGTGCAATATATGCGGACTCCGACTCAACAAGGTTTTAAATTTCTCTTCGGAAGTGAAGCTTTGCAGCTCTGCCAGCCGATCCAGCACTCCCGACAAAGCTTGCGAAACTCCTTTAAGAATAAGTGCCTGCAATGCAGGATACATTTTGACTACGCGATCAAAATCAGGAAAAGATGCTCGTAAAAAATAAGAAGGAGTTAAGGTTTCGAACGACTGACGCGAAGGCTCTTGCAGCAAGAAAGAATGAAAAACTCCTCCGAAGGAGGGCGGGTACATAAAAACAAGGGTAGCCTCTCTGCCTTCGGCATCAAAATAAAATATTCGTTGCACTCCCTCAAGAACGAAATACAGATACTTTTCCGTTTCACCGGCGCGGCTGATTACCTCTTTTCTTTTAGCGGAAAACGGCGTCCAAATAGCCGAAAAAGCCTCCCATTCTGGCTCATTAAGAGGTTCAATAGCGGTAAGCACTGCCTTTAATTGCAGTAGGTGTTCCTGCATAAAACGGGTTTGTGGTAAAGATAAGGGTTTAAAGGGGCGTTATTCTAATGGTGTTTTAATTAGGTTCTCTTCCAACTAAACCTGGCTGACGCGGATACCGGCCACCGCGGTTAAGGCTATGTGCAGTATGAGCAAAGGACAGGGCTTTAGCTGCCACGAAGACGCATCCCTTGTTTTCTACATCACAAAATATGTTCACGACCCAGGTCGCAATGTACCTCCTATTGCGCAAGTACGCAGTAACGAACCTAACCTTATGCTCTGGATTAAATCTTCTATTGAGAACCCCTATTTGGACAATATCAAAGCGGAAGACTGAAATAGAAAGTTGAACCTTCGCCCGGAACACTATCAAGCCAGATTTCCCCTCCGCCCTTTTCAACTATTTCTTTTGATATATACAGTCCGAGACCCAGGCTTAAACCTGCCCCTTTATGGGCATTGCCGGCCTGGTGAAAGCGGTCGAACACTAGCTTTTGGTGGCTTTGCGCGATTCCTATTCCAAAGTCTTTTACGCTGCATACCATGTTAGTTTTTTCTTTTCTTAGGGTGATAAAGACTTTGTCCGCTCCCGGAGAATACTTTACTGCATTAGTTATCAAATTGGTAAGAACCTGCGCAACCCTATTCTGATCTGCCGACACCGTTATGGACTCGCTGTGTTTAATAAGTAACTTGTGAGTGGGTGTAAGGAGTTGCAAGTCGCTAATAAGGTCTGTCAACACGATATTCATGTCGAACTGAGTGGCCTTTAATACTAACTTACCCGAATCAATTCGCGTAACATCCAGGAAGTCACGGATTAGGCTCTCCAGTCTGTTCACCTGCACGCCCAACCTGTCCATAAAGCGACCGGTATCCGCATTTTCTTGTCCGGATAAAGAGCGGGCCAGAATTTGCAGATAGGCCTTAATGGAGGTAACCGGTGTCTTTAATTCGTGGCTAACGGTACTAATGAACTCATCTTTTAATCGGGCTGTTTTCCTTCTTTGGGTAACATCCATGAAAGTTCCTATTGCGCCGGTAACTTTTCCGTTCTCGTCTTTAAGCTGGGCAGCATT
>DASVRX010000045.1:0-7295 GCA_036388375.1 Pedobacter sp.
AACGTAATAAAGATGAAATGTCTGAAGACTTTATTGCGGCATACCACTATTTGAAAAGTCATAAAGATTGTAATGGAAAAGTTGGAGTGGTGGGTTTTTGTTTTGGCGGCGGAATTGCCAATATGATGGCCGTGCGAATCCCAGATTTATCAGCGTCTGTGCCTTTTTATGGAGGTCAGCCAGCAGTTGATGATGTTCCTAAAATTAAAGCACCTATACTTTTACATTATGCAGAACTTGATACTCGTGTTAATGAAGGATGGCCAGCATACGAAAAAGCTTTAAAAGAAAATGATAAGGATTATAAGGCTTACATCTATCCCAAAGTAAACCATGGCTTTCACAACGACACTACACCAAGGTATGATAAGGCGGCAGCAGAACTTGCCTGGAAGAGAACTATAAAGTTTTTTAGCAAGAAGCTAAGATAATAGAGTATGTGAGTTAAATTTTAAGTTAAGTTTGGCTAGTCATATCCAGCCCGCGCTATGTCATCTCCAGGTGAGAGTGATACTCTTAGCCTAATGTTAAAGAGTATAAATACTCATACCTAACAGGTGTTTTCCGCAAAGGTTTAGAACTAAGTCATCATAAAAACGTTAGTTTTAAATGCAGCTACCAAATATCCAAGACATTCTTATTGGTGACCAGCCCTGGGATTTCTTACTAGAAGTACTGCTACGCTCATGTATCATGTTCTGCTTCATACTGATAGCGTTGCGAATGTCTGGCAAAAGAGGGATTAAACAGCTGTCCATTTTTGAACTCGTTATCATTATTGGCTTAGGGTCGGCTGCCGGAGACCCAATGCTTTATAAAGATGTTGGAATTTTGCCAGCCCTAATTGTTTTCATTGTAATAGTAGGCTTATATCGAACTGTTACTTGGTTAAGCGGTAAATATTTGCCTTTTGAACAATTGATTGAAGGTAAACCGATCTACCTCATCAGGGAAGGCAAATTTTCAATTGAAGAGTTTAATAAGGAAGATCTTTCGCAAGATGAGTTTTTCGCAGAGCTCCGGTTGAATAACATCGAGCATCTCGGGCAGGTGAGAAATGCCATACTCGAAACATCGGGCAGTATCAGTCTGTTATATTTTGAAGATAAGGACGTTAAACCAGGTCTTCCATTGTATCCGGATTTATATCATAAAAAATCCATTGAGGTTTCTGAGCCCGGGACCTATGCCTGTGCGTATTGCGGAAATGCAGAAAAACTTGATCATGCCCAAAATTGCCAGTGTTGTCATCGAAATGAATGGGTATTAGCCATCAAAACGTTTAGGCGGACATAGAAAATATTCATCAGGATCAGGCAAGTGTCTTGATTTTATAAACACATTTCCGTCATCATTTAAGCATTGTTAAACTCAATAAGCTTCATTTTATTAATATTGAAGATTATACAATCCTCTATGTTCAGTAAAGAGAAAATTATCCTGCTACTACTCGCCGCATTAAATTTTACCCATATTCTCGACTTTATGATCATGATGCCCTTGGGCAATTACCTCATGCCATATTTCGATATATCTTCAAAGCAATTCTCGATGTTAGTGGCTGCATACACTTTCAGTGCTGGTATATCCGGATTCTTCGCTGCATTTTTTGTCGACAAGTTTGATCGAAAAAAAGTTTTGTTATCCGCCTTTGCGGGATTTTTAATCGGTACTCTCTGCTGTGCTATTTCACCTTCATATATCATATTATTAATTTCCAGAGTTGTAGCGGGCATATTTGGCGGACTGATCGGAGCACAGGTGCTATCCATCGTTGCCGATTTGGTGCCTTATGAAAGACGCGGAACCGCAATGGGAATTATAATGGCTGCTTTTTCGGTAGCCTCCGTGTTTGGAGTGCCGTTTTCATTGTACCTGGCCAATATATTTAACTGGCATGGGCCTTTCTTTTTTGTAGCGGGCTTCGGTGTTTTACTGATCCCTTTTCTAATAAGGTATCTACCTAAAATGGACACGCATATTCAGTCGGATACGTCTAAAAAAGTTGATCCGCTTACCTTGTTGAAAGACATTGGGAGAGATAAAAACCAAGTTTTAGCATTAGCCTTATCGGCATCAATCATGTTGGGACATTTCTTGATAATTCCCTTCCTAAACCCATTCATGGAATTCAATAAAGGATTTAGTAAACTTCAAACACCCATGGTTTATATGGTTGGCGGTGCCCTTACTTTGGTAACATCTCCTTTAATGGGGCGAATCGCTGATAAAATTGGCAAGCATCGCTTATTTATTATCATGGCACTAGTGGCGATAATACCAATCGCCGTTATCACTAACCTTCCGGATATTCCTTTTTACCTTGTTTTATGCGTAACCGGATTTTGGTTTGTAGTTTCATCCGGCAGAATGATTCCTGCCCAGGCGATGGTGAGTAATGTAGTATCTGCCGAAAGGCGCGGAAGCTTTATGAGCATAAACTCCTCCGTTCAGCAAATTTTTGTGGGAATAGCCTCAATTTTGGCTGGCTTGATAGTGGTGAAAACTTCTTCAAACGCCATCCTACATTATGAGGTTACAGGCTATATCGGAATTGTAGTAACTTTACTTAGTGTGTTGTTCGTAACTAAATTGCATACCCGTCTAAAGCGTGCGGATTTGAAATCAACACAAAACATAAATTAAATATTACCGCCTACCTTTAATCCACTTGGCACTCGTTTTGGAATTGTTCTATCGAAATTATCATCGTTAAGGGTATTTAAAAATTCGATAATCAATCTGAAATCCCTTTGGGTTATTTTGCTTTTCCGTGCTATCGGGTCAAGCTGATCAGACGAGATTCTGGGATTACGTGATTTTAAACCAGCAACATCTTCATAGAGTTCCATTACATTTTCAAGCGTTTTAAGCTTGCCATTATGCATGTAGGGATCAGTATATCTAAGGTTTCGGAGCGTAGGTGTACGAAAGGCATCTTTATTGCCTGCTCCCAGGTCGGGCTTTAGCAACTTTTCATTATCAGGCACACCTAGTACATGTAGTTTAAAGTCAGAGAACATCGGACCATTATGACATTTTGCGCATCCTGCTTGTTTAAATACAGCAAGTCCTTCCTGCTCCATGGTATTTAAGGCGGTTTTATCGCCGCGCATATACTTATCAAAGGGCGAGTTATTCGCAATCAGGGTTCGCTCAAAAGCTGCAATTGCTTTCGAAAGGTTTAGTATGGTAACTGCTTCATTTCCTCCAAACGCTTCTTCAAAAAGCTTCCGATATTCCGCGTTAGCCTTTAATCTGCCTGCAATACTATCCAGTTCAATTAACTCCTCATGACCTACACCCCGCATTTCCTCAAGAGATGTAATTGGTTTTAGCGATTGCAGTTCGAGGCTCTGAGTACGTAAATCCCAGAACATAGGTGCTTTTTTCGGGTCGTAGTTACCCTTCGTGTCAATCCCGTTAAAAGCAGTATTTAGAATCGATTGCGAATTTCTTTTGGTAAAAGGAATATCGTTCGGCTCATTAAATCGTCGCATCTCTCCTAAGCCAGTGCCATTTACACCAATTGAAAGTTCCAGCCCTTCAGCATATCCATATTCTGGATGGTGGCACGATGCACAAGAAACATCTTTATCGCCAGACAAAATAGGGTCATAAAACAACAGCTTGCCGAGTTCTATTTTTTGAGGTGTGCTTGGATTATCTGGAGGACTCTTAACTTGCAGGGGCAAGGCAGTCACTGTTTCGTCAATCGAATCTGAAACTGTTTTTTGCTGCCCACCATTATCATTGCAGGCGCATAAGTAGCAGATAAAGGTGCTTAAAACCAGGTTTATAAAAAAGGCTTTCAACTTCAAATCGAAAGCTTAAAGATACGAACAGGAACGAATTCTAAGATAATGGATCTTTGTAAAATCCGTTATTATTGAAAATTATGTTGGAAACTCTTGGATAATAATGCCCTGTCTTTTACTCATACTGCACTGGCCTTATCCGCATTGGCCGGTATCCGCTTCAGCCAGGTTTAGGCTTGGGGGTTATTACCCTGTGGGAGCTGTTATATAGTTGCCGTTACTTGATTACATAGCCAAAACGAAATCCAATTGCAGGCCCCACCACAAATTTTAAGTCGTTACTAAAATAACTAAAGTCTAAACCAAAATTCGTTTCTAAGCTAAAATGGTTGCCAACTTTCCGTTGGAATCCCCAACTTGGCGAGACAGATAGTAGCGAATATTCTTCGATAGGTATTATAAAAGTATAGCGCTGCCCTCCAATATCAAAAGTCTCCACTCTAGTCACTGGGCTTGATATAAAGGGCTTAAAGCCATAATTAATACCTAAGCTTAAAAAATTTGCCGAATTATTGGCAACCGTCTTTTTTCTTTGCAATCGCTTACCCATATTGTAGTAATAACGACCTTCCAGCCCTGCAAACACATTATAGATTTTCCAACCTTCGGCAACATCATATCCAGATAAGTAAAGGCCGTTCCCAGTTCTAATTCCCAGTTCAGAAACAAGAGTCACTTTTTTCGATAACTGCTTCTCAAAAGTTCCGCTTACTCCAAAAATTTCAAGGTTCAGTTTAGTCTGAGATTGTTTTAATATGGTATCAACTTCTTGGGCAGATGAATTTATCGATACGAGAAGCAGTAAAAAAGACGATAATTTTTTTAAGTTTAGATGGGAGCTCATTTGCACAGTTATAGACCGGTAGTTATATTACGATTCTATTTAACCCGCTCTATATACTCTCCCGTCCGTGTATCGACTTTTATTTTATCACCTTCGTTCACAAATAGTGGCACTTTAATTTCGATACCATTTTCGGTAGTGGCATACTTCTGTGCACCAGATGATGTATCACCCTTAACAGCAGGCTCGGTATAAGTGATTTCTAGTTCGACAAAATTGGGCGCCTGAGCCATAATCGCCTCTTCACTTTCAAAAGAAACAATCACATTCATTCCCTCCTTTATAAACTTTGCTGATGGTCCGAACAAAGATTTTGGGATGTTGAACTGCTCAAACGATACATTGTCCATAATCACAAAATAATCTCCCTCGGGATATAAGTATTGGTAGTCGTTAGTTTCCACCCGGCAAATCTCCACCTGATCGTCGGTGCCTAAACGTGCCTCTACAATTTTTCCGGTTTTGATATTTCGAAATTTCCCCAGGTAAAAGGCACCGCCCTTTCCCGGTGTACGATGCAGCATTTCCTCAACGGTTACCAATTCGCTGTTGTAGCGTAATATATTTCCAGTTTTAACTTCCGACGCTTTGGCCATAATATGATTATAAGGCGGTAAAGATAAGAGGTTTTTTGTTTCGTCTGATAATCTCGCTAAAGATTAGACAGCATTGTCTTTAGAATAACTTCACCGAATAATGGTGACAATGCTGACAAGTTTTGACACATAGGCATTAATTGACTTTAATTTTTAATTAATTTTTATATTGCAATCACAACCAACCTTTTACATCTCAAATGAAAACCAATATTACTACCAGGAATTTTTCAAATAAAATTTCGTCTCTACGCATCCTTCAGTTAATTTTTGCCTGTATAGTTCTAGTACTTCACTTTAGTTGAAAAAAGGATCGTGATGACAATCCCGAAGATAAATTTACCGAAGTGGATGTAGCGACCAAATGGGCGATATGACTTTAGCCGTTCTAAAATCTACCAGGGGCAATAGCCCTACTTACGCTTCTCGGTCATTGGGATATCTTGGGCTTACCATGTACGAATCGATTGTTCATAGCGCTTCTACGCATCGGTCTCTCGGTGGTCAATTGGACGGCTTGACTTTGCCAGCATTTGAACAAGGCGAGTATAATTGGTCGCTTGCATTAAGTTCCGGTCAGTCAACTCTTATCAAGTTACTATACCCAAGGGCTAATAGGAACAGTATTGACTCCTTGTTTTCTCACATCGAACTTAAAGTATCCAACGCTAATAGTAATGTTGTGAATGCAAAGTCAATTGAATGGGGTAATGCCGTAGCCTTGGCAATCTATGAATGGTCAACTACTGACGGAGGGCATGGAGGTCACTCAACTAATTTTGATTTTACATTTACAGTCCCTGTAGGACCGTCCTACTGGTCTCCTGCGGGTTTTTCGCAGTCGCTTAGTAGTTTGCCGTTGCATCCACACTGGGGTAAAAACAGGACTTTTATTTCTGCAAATAAGGCTTTGGCTATACCGCCCATGATTCCTTATTCTAACAATAAGACCTCCGACTTCTATAAAATCTACAAGGCTGTATACGACAAGAATATCACCCTTACTATGGCCGAAAAAGAAACTGCTGCCTGGTGGGGAGATGACCCCACTGAAACCTTTTCGCCACCAGGGCATTCATATCAGCTTGCAACTATTGCTATTAAAAAGAGTAAGGCTAATCTCATAACTGCTGCTGAAGCTTATGCCAGAACGGGAATGGCTGTAGCCGATGCTTTTATTAATTGTTGGAAAGCTAAGTACACTTATTTTAATCTGCGGCCTTCTAAGTACATTAATGCAAATGTAGCACTCTGGCAACCCTATTGGCCGGAGCCTCCATTTCCGGCTTTCCCATCAGGACATGCTACGCAAAGCGCTGCTGCTGCTACTGTTATGACGGCTATCTTTGGTGAAAAATTTTCCTTCGTCGATAATACGCATAAAGGGCACCGTCGTATAGATTTCGAGGGTACGTTTTCAAATCTTAAATATCCCGCAAGAAGTTTCTCAAGCTTTTGGGATGCAGCAAATGAATGCGCAAGAAGCCGATTTTTAGGCGGCATACACACCAAATACGACAACGATATAGGTCAGGAAGAGGGGACTAAAATTGGGACCAATGTAAATAGTTTAATGTGGCGGAACTGAGTTAAAGTATAGTCTGGCTCAATCTTCTTTGCGTCTAATTTCTTAATAGACTACTTCCTCTAACACTCTAAAATGGTTAATAACTAACGTAAGAGCTATTTGTCGGGTAAATGTCGGGTTGATTACGGGTAAAATTCTTTGTTATACGGATAACGATCAGGTATACTTGCATCAAACAATGATCAAATGAAACAGCCTGAACTTGGGATAAAGCTCGCGGAGATTCGCAAAGAAAAAGGTATTACGCAAGAGGATTTAGTTGAAAGATGTAATGTTACAGTAAGAACTATACAGCGAATTGAATCAGGCGATGTAACTCCGAGACCGCTGACACTGAAACTGATTTCTGAGGCACTCGGTTGTGATTGGAATACATTTTCTTCACCAACTCCAATTTTAAATGAAGAAGAACTTAACTCTTGGATTCACCGGGCAATCTTCACAGATCT
>DASVRX010000046.1:0-19629 GCA_036388375.1 Pedobacter sp.
CATCTAATCTGCGTCCGGAAAGCTTGTTTCTGAATTTCTAAAGTTGTTTTATCCCAATAAAGATCAATACCTATTTCGCCGATTGCATAAATTTTGAGTGTGGATTGTGCTTGTTTAATAACCGCTAGTTGTGCTTCGAAATCGTCTTTTACATCGCATGGATGCAAGCCTAGCATTGCAAAACAATTCTCGGGATAAGCAGATACTAATTCTGAAATCATATGTACTGAATCAGAATCAACATTTGGGAGGAACAGTCTGGTAACGGTATTTTCGAAGCAGCGCTGCATTAATTCTGCCCGCCTTTCGCTATCTCTTTCGTAATAGAGATGTGTGTGCGTATCGGTTAAAATCATTTTTTAATCTGATACGATTTAATACAAATCATGCTTATGATAAATATTTCCCAACTATAGGCATTCTTCTTCCCATGCCAAAAGCCTTTGGCGACACTCGCAAAATGGGCGGAGTTTGGTACCGTTTAAATTCTGCCTTATTTACCATGGCTATCACCTTTTTTACCAACTCCTCTTCATAACCCTGTGCAATAATATCGCGGGAGCTTTTCTTTAATTCAATATACTGATAAAGAAGTTTATCAAGAATATCGTAATCAGGCAGCGAGTCGCTATCCTTTTGCCCGGGCCGCAATTCCGCCGAAGGCGGCTTTACAATACTGTTTATCGGAATAATTTCTCTTTCGCGATTAATGTGATTAGACAGCTGGTAAACCTGAGTCTTATACACATCACCCAACACGCCAATTGCACCGGCCATATCCCCGTAAAGGGTTCCATACCCAACTGCGCACTCGCTTTTGTTAGAAGTATTTAATAAAATATATCCGAATTTATTCGAAAAAGCCATCACAATAATAGCTCGACAACGGGCCTGGATATTTTCTTCTGTGATATTAAAGGGCAGACCTTTGAATACCGGAGCAAGCATGGCATCAAACGCATCAGCGGCTTCTTTGATGGCGATCACCTCGTGCTTACAACCTAAGTTTTTAACCAGATCTAATGCATCCTGCACCGAATGGCCCGTTGAAAACTTGGAAGGCATTAATACCGCCATCACATTTTCCGGACCTAAAGCTTCTGCCGCCAAGGCACAAACCAAAGCAGAATCAATTCCTCCTGAAAGGCCGAGAACGGCTTTGCTAAAACCTGATTTATAAAAGTAATCACGTATACCTAAAATTAAGGCCTGATGAATTTGCTCAATATCTGGAAGCGGATTATGTTCTTTGGCTTCAAGGCCTTTGATTTCTTGCTGATCGAAATCATAAATTCTTAGATCTTCCTTAAAATAATTCAATTGATCAAGCATTTGGCCTTGTGCATTGAAAACCAGCGAACCGCCATCAAAAATAATCTCGGTTTGTGAGCCAACCTGATTCACATATAACAAGGGCAAATCGTGCTTTTTGCAGTTGTCACTAAGTATTTTGTACCTGTTATCATCGTGGTTATATGAAAAAGGCGACGCTGCAATGTTAATCATCAGGCTAGGCTGCTCCTTAATCAGTTCGTCCATTGGATCGGAAATGTATAGCGGATTATCATTGATGTTCCACAAATCTTCGCAGATAGTAAGCGCTATTTTCTGACCCTTAAAGTTTATACACGAAAAAGATAATGCAGGCTCAAAGTATCGGTATTCATCGAACACATCGTATGTTGGCAGCAGTGCTTTGTTCACAATCTGCCTTATCTCACCGTTCTCAATAAAATAAGCTGAGTTGAAAAGATCTTTACCTTCAATACGAGGATTTTTTGTAGGAGCACCTAAAACACAGGCTATATCTATACAAGATCGAGCAATGGTTTTCACCGCGTCATCACAAAGCTCCTGAAATTCTGTAAACTCTAAAAAATCTCTTGGCGGATAACCACAAACGGCTAATTCAGCAAATACTACAAGGTCTGCACCCTGCTGTTTTGCATCAAGAATGGCAGCAATTATTTTATTAGTATTTGATTCAAAATTACCAATATGATAATTGAGCTGTGCTAGTGCAATCTTCATGAAAATGAGCTATTAGAAAAATATTCCTAATTGTAAGGTTATAAATGGATTTCGCGAGTCGACATCTGAAAACGTCTTTGTAAATCCATTATTGAAGGTAACGCCGGTAAGTCCACTTAAGTTTTTACCAATACTCCACTCGGCACCGGCTCCGGCTACCAAACCCAGCCTGAAAATATTCGCGTCTGAAGAAAGTGAAACATCTTTTGATGTAGTTCCCGAAGCTGCAGTAACATCCTTTTTCGCAGAAACCTTTATTCCTGTACCCAGGCCAAATTGGCCATAAAATTTTCCAATACCGGATGGATTGCTTTTTAACTTCAATGTGAGAGGGATATCAATATATTGCAGATGGAAGTTATCAATCGATTTATCAGCTCTTTTTGCTTCGCTATTTAAGGAAGTTAGCGTAAAGGCTGTAGAAAAATAATAGTTTTTAGCAAAGCCAAAATCGGCCAGTATGCCGTAGGAGAAGCCCGCTTTTGAACCTTCTGAAACCAACGCATCTCCGCCGTTTGTGAGCCAGCTTAAGGTTGGCGACAACGTAAATCCCAACTGAAGATCCTTTTCGTCAGTTTGTGATTTGGCCAGAAACGGGAGGATTAAAGCTGCCAGGAGAATTTTGTATTTCATAAGTTTGATTTGAAGCGTCGCATTACCTGTGTTTTTGTATTTTCGCTTTATACACAAAGATGAATCTGAAAAACACAGTTCAAATCTACCTGTTTTTTTTAATTGGAATATGTCTATTTAGCTGCCTGAATAAAAAGGATGTTGATGTAAGCGCAATAGATCTGGAGATTAAAATTGAAAGATTCGACCAGGAAATGAGCAGCTTAACCCCGCAAAACTTTCAAAACCAATTGCCTGCTCTGCAAAAAAAGTACGGCTTTTTCTACCAGGATTATATGGAAGGAATGTTAAGTGTGGGGGATATTAATAGTCTTGAGTACCATCAAAACTTAAAAACAGTGTTGTCTAGTCCGGATTATAAAGCTTTAAAAGATGAGGTTGCTGCAAAGTTTCCAGACATGAAAAAGCATGAAGAGGAGCTTAGCGAGGGATTCAAGCACATTAAATATTACTATCCTAAACAAAGCATTCCACGAATCATTACCTTTTTTTCCGGATTTACAGTGCAAACTCCTATCGGGGATAATTATATAGGCGTCGGCCTGGATATGTTTCTAGGGTCTAATTCAAAGTTTTATCCCGCTTTAAGAAGTAGCGTTCCTGCCTACATTTCACGGCGATTTACAGCTGAAAATATTACGCCACGTGTTATGGAAGCATTCACCCGTGAAGAGCTATTTCCTGAATCGGATCAAAGTACTTCCTTGCTTCAAAAAATGATTTATAATGGAAAGATCCTCTTTTTTATGGATGCGATAATGCCTGAAGTTCCCGATTCTTTGAAAATTGGATACACCAGTATTCAGCAAAAATGGGCTGATGAATTCGAATCAGGTATTTGGGGTTATTTTTTGCAGGAGAATTTACTGTATGAAACTGATTACATGAAAATTCAAAAGTACCTTACAGAAGCCCCCTTCACGCCTGGTGTTGGCGAAAAAAGCGATTCTGCTCCCAAACTGGCTAATGTTATAGGCGGGAAAATCGTTAAGCAATATATGGAAAGAAACTCTGCGGTGACCTTGCAAGAATTAATGAAGGATACTGATGCTCAGAAAATACTGGAAAAGGCAAAATATCATCCCGATTAATCGAGCAGCTTATCTACTTCCTTAATAATCGTTTTACCATTATACCAACATTCCCGGAATATATTCTTCCGTTTGGAAGCTGACCCAATGGCCTACCCGACCCATTTCTGATTTGACCAAGTAAAACCGACACATCATTCTGCGGATTGACAGTAGCTCCTCCGCCTCTATTATTTATGGCAAGATATCCCGAACGTTTTTTATCAGTGGTTTGAGGCTTTATTCCGGCCGCCAAATAGTTTATGGCTACCATTCCACCGTTTCCATTATCAAACCGCCTATTTGCAGATCTGGCATCCTTCCCGCTAACGTCAATAAAAAGGCTGTTCAACTGTTTTAAATTTACCGACAAGTTCAATTCGGTGCCGTTATTTTTATTATCGCTTCCGCTGATGAAGACATTTTTGCCAATTTCAGCATAATTAATAATGAGGTTAACCTTCTTCTTTCCGAAAAAATGTAATTGTGATTTGTCTTTCATGATAAGTGAATCAATAACTATTGATGCTATTGAATCACCTTCTTTAAAATAAAAAGACTTTTTTGAATCTATTTCAATCTTACTTATCCTGATAGGTGTAGATTGTGGTTGCCCTATTGAAAGAAAAGGCAGGAAAAGAAGAAATAATACTAAGCGTTTCATTAAATCTTAAACGCTCGAAAACTTCGTATATGTTGTTCAGACAGAAATTATCTGCACAAGAACGGCAATTGTTAAAATTTACAATTCAACAATTATTTTAAGATGTTAGTTACCGATTTTAGGCAGATGATAACGCCAATCACAAAAATGATGTTTGATAAAATATCAACGAAAGTCCAATTGCCTATAAAGCGCAGGAATGTCCCGATGTTAACTACAATTATCCCAACAATCATTAATGTATAATGAGCCGGATTATTGGCATTTTCAGAATTTTTACTATTATGAACAGTATCCGTAGAATTTTCCATGTTGAAATTTTATGTGGCGAAATTACGAATCAAATTTAATTCTTGAAAGGCTTTTTACCTTTTAAAACTTTCAATATAGATTACAGTTAAATTAACGCTGGCAAAAGGGCAGTAATCGCGCTTTCATCCTTCAAGGCTGGCGAAAATAAACACAGAATGAAGATATCGAATATAAAAACACTAGCGGAACTAAAAAGATCAGGCTACATATCCCGGTCTATAAAACAAGAACTTCGAGAAAACCTCATTAAGCAATTAAAAAACAAAGAGGCTGGTTTTGAAGGGATCATCGGTTACGAAGACACTGTTATTCCTGATTTGCAAACGGCTATTTTATCTCAACATAATATATTGTTACTTGGCTTACGCGGACAGGCTAAAACTCGTATCGCTAGGTTGATGGTTAATTTGCTGGATGAATACATCCCTTACGTAGAAGGCAGCGAACTGTTTGACGATCCGCTAAACCCCATTTCATGGCACGCACGACAGCAGTTAGAAATATTGGGCGATGATACTCCAATTGCCTGGCTTCATCGTAATGAGCGTTATACCGAAAAACTGGCTACGCCTGATGTTACTGTTGCCGATTTAATCGGAGATGTTGACCCAATAAAAGCTGCTTCACTAAAACTTCATTACTCTGATGAGCGAGTAATTCATTACGGTTTAATTCCGCGTGCGCACCGAAGTATTTTCGTAATCAACGAACTTCCTGATCTACAGGCAAGAATTCAGGTAGCATTATTTAATATTTTGCAGGAAAAGGACATACAGATTCGAGGGTTTAAACTTCGACTTCCTCTAGATGTACAATTTGTATTTACAGCAAACCCCGAAGATTATACCAATCGAGGCTCGATCGTAACACCTTTAAAAGATAGAATCGAAAGTCAGATACTTACACATTACCCAAGGAGTGTTGAGATTTCGCGAAAAATAACTCAACAGGAAGCGCGGCTTACGCCTGAACAATTGGTATGTGTCGAATCTGATGGATTAGTAAAGGATTTAATCGAACAAATAGCTTTTGAAGCACGCAACTCCGAGTACATAGATAAGAAGTCTGGAGTCTCCGCAAGGTTAACCATTACGGCATACGAAAATCTGATCAGCAATGCTGAACGGCGCATGCTAATCAATAATGAGGAAAGAACATCTGTACGAATTTCCGATTTCCTGGGTGTTATTCCCGCCATTACCGGAAAGATTGAACTAGTATATGAAGGTGAGCAGGAAGGACCAGCGAAAGTGGCAAACATCTTAGTTGGAAAAGCAATAAAGACCTTAATGGCTCAATATTTTCCCGATCCTGAAAAATTGAAACGTTCTAAGGGCTCCAATCCATACAAGGAAATCATTGACTGGTTCGGCATGGGAAATAGCATTAGCCTGGTCGATGACCTATCGGAAGCAAACTATTCAAAAGCACTGAATACTGTTCCGGGTTTGCGTGGAGTGATCAAAAAAATTCATCCTACGATGATTGATACCCAACAATTACTTTTGATGGAGTTTTTGCTGCACGGATTATCTGAATTTTCTCAGGTAAGTAAATCTTACTTAGATAATGGCTACGAGTTTAAGGATATGTTCGACAGTTTATTTAACGCCAGGTTTGATGACGATGAAGATCAGGATATTGATGATGAGAACAGATAATTATTAATCTAATTCATTCTTAGCACTCCCCATGTCCGACAGGTTAATACCTTTATTTTTTATTAGCGCATTACTCTTATTAATAGATTGGTACATCTTTAAGGCGCTTCTTTCTACCAAAATCGAGTTCATCCAAAAGAGAAAAAAAGCTTTTACCAGGCTTTATTGGGGCTATAGCTTTTTATTGATAGTCGGAGTTTTTATAGGGATCTTTTTCAGCATCGTTCTTACTATTAGAGCAATTATTTTAGTTGCTTTCTTTCTAACTTTTGTCAGCAAGTTTTTTATGCTGCCTTTTCTATTTGCTGATGATATTAGAAGAGTCTTTATCAAGCTACGGCAAAAGCAAAACAAACCTCAATCAAAAATTGAAAATATTCCAGCAAACAATCACACTATTCCAAGATCAGAATTCATTGTAAAAGCAGGATTAATTGTAGCCGCCGTTCCTCTTGCGTCTCTCAGCTGGGGAATTGTTTCGGGAGCATACGACTATAAAGTTGTACGAAAAAAATTGTACCTCAAAAATCTTCCTAAAGCATTTCATGGTTTAAGTCTTGCTCAAATTTCAGATGTTCATTCCGGAAGCTTTTACAATAAGAAGGCGGTTTTAGGTGGCGTCGAATTGCTTCTTAGTCAAAAACCCGACATGATATTTTTTACGGGCGATTTGGTAAACAATCTGGCTTCGGAGATGAAAGATTACCAGGATATTTTTTCTAAGCTGAAAGCACCGCTGGGCGTATACTCTGTTTTAGGAAACCACGATTATGGCGATTACTATTTCGGAAAACAGCCTTCGGCTGCTAAAGCCAAAAACTTGGAAGAAGTTAAAAAGGTCCATTCCAGAATGGGCTGGAACCTATTGTTGGACGAGCACAAACGCATAAAAATCGGCAATGACGAGATTGGGGTTTTAGGTTGCCAGAACTGGGGGGCAGGTCGTTTTATACAGAAAGGCGATTTGCTTAAAACACTTAAAGGCACCGAAGATTTACCTGTGAAACTTTTAATGTCCCATGACCCATCGCATTGGCGGGCACAGATTTTAAATTATCCGGATATTGATGTAACATTCAGCGGACATACTCACGGCATGCAGTTCGGGGTGAAAACTAAAGAGTTTCAGTGGAGCCCCGTTGAATATATTTATAAGGAATGGTCTGGTCTTTATCAGGAAGCAGACCAGCAATTGTATGTTAACGTAGGTTATGGTTTTTTGGGCTATCCAGGCAGAATTGGAATTTTGCCTGAAATTACGATATTTGAACTTCAACAAGCTTAACCTATTGTAAACCAACGAACTTGCAATGGCTGACCCAGGTCCCGGTTTTTTAAGGCAATTTTTTAACCAAGCCCTCGATTATTTGCTTTTCAGCAATGTCTTTATAGGTCTTTGTGCAGTAGCTCAGGCAAAAGTCACCTATTATTTACTGAATGTTGAATGTGATAAACATGTACTTGGGATCTTGTTTTTTGCAACAATTTCGGTTTACAATTTCAGCATGCTGATATCCAGACCTGTAGAACCTAAAAAATCTCCTTTTAGGCGTGTACGTTGGATCGATAATCATCACCGATTAATGATTACGCTTACATTAATTGCGATACTTTCAACCATGATGGCGGCACTTTTCTTGTCAGCCGCCTCCCAAATTCTGCTGTTGTTTTTAGGCGTAATTTCTGTGTGTTATAATCTTCCTTTATTTACGGTGGGAGATCAAAAGTTTGGACTGCGCAATGTGCCGGGATTGAAGTTATTTCTTATCGCATTAATCTGGTCTTTAAGCTGCGTATTACTCCCTATTGTGGAATTGGGAAATACGCAACAAATAGTAATCCCGCCACATGACACCATCTTATTGATAGCAAAGCGATTTTTATTTATTGCGGCGATAACAGTTCCTTTTGATATCAGAGACCTCTTTCAGGATCGAAGTAATGAACTTAAGACGATCCCGGTTATCCTCGGTGAGCGAAAATCTTATATGATATGTCAGGGACTTTTATTGATTTACCTGGTTTTCCTTTTCCTTTTTACAGAACAGTTCAATTCTGATTTCTTTGCATTAACGTTAACAATTATTCTAACTGGTTGGTTAATTTTCAAATCCGAATGGAAAAAGAATGAATACTACTACTTCTTGTTCCTTGATGGAACCATGATTTTACAATTCGGATTGATTAGTTTATTTCGGTTTATTTAATCGTTACTCTAACACAAACTTATACCCTATTCCTCTAACGGTTTGCAGATAGCCGGGAGCATCGGTATTATCTTCTATCTTTTTCCGCAGCCGAACAATGTGCATATCTAAGGTTCTGGTATTAACATCGCAGTTATAACCCCAAACCACCATCATCAATTCATCGCGGTGAATAACCTTGTTAACGTTTTGTAGAAAATAGAGTAATATCCTGTTTTCAAGAATAGTTAGCTCCACTTTCTTCCCGGCTTTTATAAGCGAATGAGTGTTGGGATGATGCTCCATATCGCCGAAACTGTGCAGCTCGGTTTTTTCATTAATGATAAATTTTACTTTGTTTTCTATCAGGGCAACCAGCACATCCATGTTAAATGGCTTTGTTACGTAATCTGATACACCAAAATTATAAGCATCTATCTTATCAACGTCCTGCGCCTTTGCAGTCATCATGATAACAATTCCTGTGAATCCTTTTTCGCGAATGCTTTTGCAAACCTCCGAACCTGCTTTTGCGGGAAGCATCCAATCAAGCAAAACGATTTGCGGATTAGTTGCCATAATCAGCTCTTCGGCATCTGTTCCATTCGAAGCTTCAGATGTACGGTAGCCTTCAGTTTGTAAACGATGTGATACAAGAAATCTGAGATTCTCATCATCTTCAATAATTGCAATTTCTACGTCTTTGTTCATATCACTGTTCATGTGGTAAAGTTATGGTAAACTCCGACCCAATATCTAATTTACTCTTCACAGAAATGTCGCCATTCATAAAATTAACTAATTCTTTACAAAAGGCCAGTCCCAAACCTACGCTACCCTGCTGGTTGTATTCACTTTGTATCCGATAAAATTTTTGAAAAATATGGTCTACTTCTGATTCAGGAATTCCTATGCCCTTATCTATAAATTTAAATATAATTTTTGTTCGGTCAAGCGATACATCAATATGCAGCTTCTTAATATTAGGAGGAGAATATTTGTAAGCATTCTCCATTAAATTTTGGAAAATACTTGCAAGCAGTACCGGATCGCTTTTAAAATTCTCTACGCTTCTGATATTATAAGTAATCTGATAATCCGGATATTTAAGTTGGTATGCTTCTATTTGGTTATTAATAAACAAATCAAGGTTGATTTCTTCACTTTTGATTTGAATGGAGCGGTTCTCGATTTGAGTAAACGAAAGCAATTTATTCATCAGATCGTTTAATTTGTCGGCTTCCTCGTCGAGAATCTTACCATATCTGAGCCGTTCTTTATCCGAAATAGCTTTAGAACTAAGAAGGTTATTTCCAGCAATTTTAATTACACTGAGTGGCGTTTTGAACTCGTGCGTTAGATTATTAATAAAGTCGTATTGAAGTTTAAATAACTGGCTATTTACATTGAGGTTGCGATAAATTAAGTAAACAATTATTCCAAGGACCCCATAAATTAGTAAAATTGAAAGTGCTACCGGCAAAAACATCCGGTTTATTTCTGTAGATAGATATTCTTTGGATGCACTGAAAAAGAGTTTATACTCCGCGAAAGCGCCAGAGAGCGGCAACTCGGTGTAAAGAATCTCAGGGCTTGTATTTACAGATTCATAAACAATAGGCCTTATTGATATTTCTTGATACAACTGCGATTGACTGTTATTAACAACCAGTTTATCTGGATTTAAGATGAAGGATAAAAGATCTTGTTCATATACCGGAGAGCGCTTCAAATCTTTGAACATTAGATTTTTAAAAATCCGCAATTCTTCCGGGCGGGGGATGTTCATAAAGCTAACCCGGTTTCGGGTAATATTATAATACGAATCATATTCTCCCGACAGAAGTAGTTTTGTTGTATCTAAAACTTCTATATATCTCGAAAACTTTATCGCCATCTTATTGAATTCATCCAATGGCCAGATAGAGGGTTTAAGATTTGGGCTTTTATATAAAATTACCGAATCGGATGGTACATTTTTTCCAAACTGGTATACTGTTTTAGGAAATATCGAAAAATTATTAAGCCGAAAAGAGTTTGGTACGCCATGGTTGCTTATTTGAGTATCGTAAAAAATAATACGACTAACAAAAGGGTACTCATTTAAAACTGTGTCTGAATACTTAACCGCAGAAGCCGAATCAAGGTAACCTTGATAGTAAGAAATTTCGGGAATCTTGTTTAAGAAAAAGTCATTATATGGTCGCATGACCTCGTCGAGTATTGAAACCTTTTGAGTATTAAATTCATTTTCTACATATTTTTTTGTGAAGCTATGCGCTAATAGTAAAGCAATAATTAGTGAGGTTACTATTAATATCAAAAAACTTGCATTTAACGCATTGTCTTTGCCATAGAAATAGGCTTTGAGGTTTCCCATTTTGTTTTACTTCCTGAGATGAGTTTCAAAAAACTTCTCAAGCTCTTTATAAAAATTAATCCGATTTTCCGGATTTCTCAAGGTGAATTCGGTATCCTTTTTAGTTATGTAAGTAACCGGTACATTTCCTTTTTTAAGCTCGCTCACAAACTGGTTTGTTTCGTTGATATTTAAACGTTCATCAACAATATCCTGAGCAATGAGTACAGGTGCTTTTATTTTTTTCGCATGAAAAACTGGTGATATTGCTCTTAAATAGTCTATTTCCTTTTCGGGATTGCCAACCATTTCATAATACATTTGCAAAACAGGCTTATAATCTACAGGTACCGCTTTAATATAGGAAAATAAATTTAAATAACCCGACTGAGAAGCGCCGCATTTGTATAATTCGGGATTGAATGACAAGCCATATAAAGCACTATATCCGCCGAATCCTTCTCCGTAGATTGCTATTCGCTTCTCATCGGCAATGCCCTCATTAATAAGCCACTTCACACCGTCGGTAATATCATTCTGAATATCACTTCCCCACTTTTTGAAACCCGAGATCCAGAATTTTTTACCATAGCCGCCAGAACCTCTAAAATTTATCTGATATACAGCATATCCCCGATTAGCGAGAAATTGAACTTCCGAGTTAAAACCCCATGTATTGCGCTCTGCAGGGCCGCCATGAGGAATTACGATAACAGGAAGCTTTTTTGGTTTATAACCTAATGGCAGAGTCAAATAACCATTAATAGCCAATCCATCTCTTGCCTTAAAGGATATGGGTTTCATGACACACATTTCTTTTTCGGGAATTGAGGGATTTACATCGCTTAATTTACTAAGTTTCTTTTCAGTGAGCGAATAATGATAAAAAGCCCCTGGCGACCTATCGGTTAACGTTCTAATAATAACTTGTTTTTCAAGAGAATCGTTACTTACAATCCTTATCTCGGTATTTGGAAGTAGCTTATCCAGATCTTTATAAATTGCCGATAAAGAATCACTAAGATACTTTCTTTCTCTTTTAGTGTTTTCATAACCAACATACAATACCTCGTGTCGGGCGACTGCGTAACCAGCGTCGGTTATATCTACATCCGGATGCGAATAAATAACCCGATCTTCTTTTCCTGTAGAACAATTAAATTCTACAAGAGCTTTTTTGTCTCTATTTAAATTAGATAAGGCATAGATGCGACTGCCATCAGCTTTACAATATCCAATAGGAATAATTTTATTCTTAAAATTATTCGTAATTACCGGCCTGAACTTATCACTTTCCTGGTTTCTGAAAAGCAAGGTTTCATAAACGCCATCACTTGCAAGCGCCATACGCAATTTCCCTGCTTCATCTGCAAACCACTTAATTATGTTACCCGGATTTTTTTCGGCAAGAACAAGTTTACCTGTTCTCACATTAAGCCGGTATGCGTCAAATATTGATGAATCTCGTTTATTATTAGAAATTAATAATTGATCGTCAATTATCAATTCGCCGTTTATAAGATACGCGCCAGATTTATCTACTGGTAATAACCCTCTAAGATTCGTTCCGGTTTTAGATACTGCATACATATGGGCACTTTTATTTCGCCAGTTATCTGTCGTGAAAAGCAGTTCATTATTATTGGTCCAGAAGTAGTAAGTAATATTGAACTTAGTTTCGTTAGTAATCCGGGTTACCTGTCTACCATCTAACGTTTGAACATAAATGTTCATCCGGTTTTTATAAGGTTGTCGGTAAGAAATATATTTCCCGTCAGGAGAAATTCGAAAGGATGTTTTATCCGGATTTTTAAAAAAATCATCCAGCGGAACTTGTCTTGCCTTTTTATCGTTAGAACAAGAAGTTAGAAAAACCACCAAAATCAATACCAACACCATCAAATTTTTCTGCATAAACACCTATAAGATTAGAATGATTTCGAGGCTTATATATACTAAAATAGACCTTTTACATGTTAGAACAAGTAACAAATAGGATACAGCAGGATGCCCTTTTAAAGATTAGTGATACAACCGTTTTCGGACAAAAAAACAGGAAATTTTATACCTTTAACTAGCTGGTTATTCACCGTGATTATGAAGAAAACACTTTTAACTTTTCTATGTGTGGTATCCTCATTTTTCTGTTATGCTCAAATGGCATCGGAAGAGGTTTTGGCGCTTCAATATTTTCAAAACGGTGATTTTTCTAAAGCATTAACCATTTATGAAAAGCTTTTTAATCAAAGCAAAGATCCCTTAAGACATTACGATCAGTATTATAACACTCTTATCAAATTAAAAGGATATGATGAAGCTGAGAAACTTGTAAAGAAGATGATGAATAGCCATAAAGGGAATTTTACCTTTATGGTAGATTACGGGCGAATCTTAAGGGAGCGCGGCCAGACTGAAAAGGCTACCGAATGGTATAATAAACTCTTAAAAAATCTATCAAAGGAAGAATACGCAATTCGCGATTTATCGGTAACATTTTACCGCGCTGAAGCTTACGATTTTTCCGTCAAAACCCTGCTAGCCGGCCGCGATCTTTTAAAAGATGAAACTGCCTTTTCTTTTGATCTGCTGGCATTATATCGTTATCAAAAGAATAAGACTGCACTTATTCAGGAATACCTAAACTTGCTAAGCAAAACTCCTGAAATTCAATTGATATATCAGGCAAAGAGTGCTTTTTCCAGTGTGCTCGAATCGGCCGAAGATTACGCTTTATTGAGAACTTCTTTGCTGCGAAAAATTCAAAAAGAGCCACAAAATACTACTTATTCAGATCTGCTTGCCTGGCAATACATTCAACAAAAAGAGTTTGATCTAGCATTAAAGCAAACGATTGCCTTAGACAAACGGCTTAAAGAAGATGGTGAGAGAGTATATGAATTAACGGAAGTTCTACTATCCAATTCGGCATATGAGACAGCCATAGAAGGTCTGGAATACTTGTTAAGCAAGGGCACGTCCAGCCCACATTACGTGCAGGCTAAAATGCAGATCTTATTTGCAAAGAACAAGCAATTAATTTCAGGGAAATTTAGCAACACAGATCTTGTTCAGCTTGAGAATGACTATCAAACCCTCCTTAAAGAATCGGGGCGTACCGCAAGTACCGTTTTCGCAATACGACAATTGGCATCACTGCAAGCTTTTCATCTTAATAAATCGAAAAATGCGGCAGACCTCTTAGAAGAAGCATTAAAAATCCCTAGGGTCCCTTCAACAATAATCGGACAAATAAAACTAGAGTTAGGTGATATTTATATTCTTACCGGTGAGGTTTGGGAAGCAGCCCTCATTTATGGTCAGGCCGAAAAAGAGTTTGCTAACGAACCAATTGGACAAGATGCGAAATTTAAAAATGCCAAGCTATCTTATTACCAGGGCGATTTTACCTGGGCAAAGGCTCAGCTTGATGTATTGAAAAGCTCTACATCCCAACTAATTGCAAACGATGCGTTAAACCTGGGGCTTTTAATTGCTGAGAATACCGAGTCAGAAGCTGATACAAATGCCCTAAGAAAGTATTCAAAAGCTGATTTTTTAGTTTTCATCAATCTGTTTGACAAGGCAATTAAAACGCTTGACAGCATCGGTATCCTATATCCGCAAAACTCTTTGCAGGATGATATCCTGATGCTAAAAGCAAAAATTTATCAGAAACAAAACCTTACTGATAAAGCCATAGAACAACTAAACCTGATAGTTACTAATCATAGTGCTGATATTTGGGGAGATGATGCATTATTTATGCTTGCGGGAATCTATGAATCTGATTTGAAGGATAACGCTAAGGCGATGGAGTACTATCAAAAGATTATTACCGATTTTCCCAATAGCCTTTTTATCACTGAAGCCCGAAAACGATTCAGAAACTTAAGGGGCGATAATCTTGGATAGAAGCCATATTGCATCTATCTTCGCAGCATGATTCTTTACAACATCACGGTTATTATTGAAGATAAAATAGAAACCGATTGGCTCAAATTTATAAATCACACTTTTGTTCCCGATGCTCTGTCGAGCAACCTTTTAATATCTAACCGCATCTTGCGGGTAATTGATTCGCCTAATGAAGGTGTTACTTACTGCCTTCAGTTTATTGCAGACAATCTCGAAAATTATAATCAGTTTAAAGACGTTTACGCCTCTCAGCTTTATGATGCTCATGCATCGAAATTCAAAGATCAAGCTGTTTTTTTTAGCACCTTAATGGAATTTATTAACTAATGAACTTTATAGAAACATCAATACCCGGTCTAATTTTAATCGAGCCCAAAGTCTGGAAGGATGACCGCGGATATTTTTACGAAAGTTTTAATAAACAAACTTTTCGGGATGCCGGTATCGCAGAAGAATTCGTACAGGACAATCAATCTTTCTCCCACAGAGGAGCGCTAAGAGGCTTACACGGACAGTCCAATCCCTATGCTCAAGGAAAGCTGGTAAGAGTAATCAGCGGTAGAGTAATTGATGTTGCAGTTGATATTAGAAAATCATCACCAACTTACGGGCAACACTTAAGATTTGAACTAAGCGCAGAGAACTTCAAGATGCTTTGGGTTCCGCCCGGATTTCTGCATGGATTTGCAACGTTGGAAGACAACACCATATTTACTTATAAGGTGACAAATCTTTATAATAAAGAATCAGAAATTGGGGTGAGATGGGATGATACTCAGTTAAATATAGACTGGAAATTAGATCCGGATGAGGTTATCTTGTCGCCAAAAGACAAGGAGTTGCCGCTATTTTCTGATTTTAACAGCAGTTTTTAGATTAGTTAGCAGGTAACATCTTTTCCATACAAACACTATTCTCAACCCCAATGTAAGGCTCGTAATTTTCTGTAATGGAATAACCAATTTTCTGATAAAGGTAAATTGCTTCAGGCTGGCTCTTTCCCGTTTCCAAAATACATTTGTGAGAGTTTAGTTCGATTGCCCAATTTTCCAGCTCGGCTAATATCTTTCTTGCGATTCCCTTTCCGCGCTGTTCATCAATTACAAACATTCTTTTTATCTCCATCACGCCATCGCTGAATCTCTTAATTGCACCGCAACCAACTGGCCTGCCATTCAAATAAGCAACTACCGTATTTTTGATGGTATCAACTTTGTTAAACTGATCAAAAAACGCCTGCTGCTCGCCGTATCTCTCAAGAAGATCCTTATCAAGCAACGCGACTAGAGCAGAGAAGTCGGGATCATTTGAATCGCCTCTAACAATTATAATGTTATTGTGGTTAGGGGTTGAAGCTTGATTTTCCATCCAAAATATTAAGAATCAATGATTACTCCTTTATCAGATCATACAATTCATCTAACTTGGGTGAAAGCACAATTTCAATCCGCCTGTTGCGGCTTCTGTTTTCCGCTGAATTTCCTTTTTCGAGCGGCTGGTACTGGCCTTTTCCAGTTGCCGTTATGCGGTTAAATTCTATTTTTTGCTCTTCCGTTAAAAAACGTACTACCGAAGTTGCACGCAATACACTCAAATCCCAGTTATCTTTGATTTGTCCCAAGTTTACAACGCGTTGGTTATCGGTATGACCCTCAACGGAGATATTAATCTCAGGCTGGGTTTTCAACACTTTGGCCAGTTCTGTCAGGGCCTGCCGTCCTTTTTCGTCAATAACAATGCTTCCGCTCGAGAACAAAAGCTTGTCAGTTAAAGAAACATATACCTTGCCACTGCGAATATCAACGGCTAAACCACTTTGCTGAAAGCCCAATAATGCTTTTTGAAGTTTTTCTTTTAATGCCTTGGTTGCAGCATCGCGCTTATTTAATATTTCTTCTACCTCTTTAAGCCTTGCTTCACGGCGTTTAAGGTCATCGGCTAGTTTCTTAATTTCAGAAGAACTATTCGTTTTAAGTGAGTTGTAGTTTTCATCAAGCCCGGATAATTTGGATTGAAGCTCGGACATACGCCCATTGATTCGGGAAGTGTCACCTTTCAAACGCGCCAATTCATCTTCAAGACTTTCAATCCTGGCATTCGCCTTGGTGAAGCCTTGGGATAAGGAATCTCTTTCTGAAACTAAGGTGTTGTATTTCTTGGCAGATAAGACAATGCATGAGCTTAAGCCCATTGTGGAGAGTAGCAAAAAGAAAATAATCTTCATATACATAATTAAGATATGGCCTTGCGTAAGAAGACCACCAGTGGATATAATATTTCAAAAGCAGAGACAACCTTTTTGATAGCGTTTGCCTCAGTAAGGTTCTTATCTTTAAGATTGCAAGTAACAGTAAAACTTTTAAGCTTTAGATATTCGATATTCTCATTATCTGATGAATATCCTTTCGGTGTGGTTTTTAAAGCTCCTTCGCGGTCAAGATCACCAAAGACGTTTTTAAATCCGGGATGATTAACGATGTCTTTGAGCTCTGATGCATTGTAATCAATTTCCTGGCGAATGCATTTCAACTCCTCCGTTTCCGGATGCCATGAACCACCGGCAACAAAACATTTTCCGGGCTGAATGTGAATGTAATATCCCGGCCCTTTAAAGTTTTTGCCATTAGCGGATATTGCTATCCCAAAATTAGTTTTGAAAGGCGTCTTATCGTTGCTAAAACGGATGTCCCGATAGATGCGCATTACGCAGTCTTTTGGATTAAGGTCTGGGGGAATTGTGTTATCGAATTTAGAAAGACCGGTTATAACGTGCGAAGTAAAGTCGAGGATATTTTCCCTACTCTTTTCATAATCACCTTTATGAGAATTAAACCATTCGCGGTTGTTATTTGCCGCAAGTTCAGACAGAAATTCTAAGGTATATACTTCAATCATTTGGTAGACGATGATAAATAGAAGGGATTAATTTAGGTTAATCTTTTCATCCTTCATATCAACCAAGATATCCTTACGACGATACTTTTTGTACCAGAGAAACCCAACCACTGCTACTGCAAGATATGGCATCACCAAAAGATACATAATGCCGTTATTAAGTCCCCTGCCCTGGGTGTTTCCGTTTGCTACCGAAGCTTCGGCATTAAGCGTACACATAGAACACTGGGCATTTAGATCAGCTGTTGATGCAAATAAAATCAGAAAGATAACCGCACAGTACTTAAGAGCTTTCATATAATCAAAGATAACGCAAAAGGGGTATCCACGGAAGTGAAATGAAATACAAAACTGAAGAAAGTATTTTGTTTACACTCCGCTTAAGAACGACTTATCTAACCTAAAATGTATAATAAGGAGCAATCATCAAATAAACTATAACACCCGTAACCGTTACATAAAACCAGATCGGAAAACTCCAGCGCACTAACCTTCTATGCTTAGCCACATTCATTTGCAACCCGCTATAGAAACTAAAAAGCACCAGAGGTAAAACGATGGCAGCAAGTATTATGTGTGTGATAAGAATGAAGTAGTAAATGTATTTGATAATTCCTTCACCACCATAGCTGGTGCGGATACCTGTAGCATGAAAAATGATGTAAGAGACAAGAAACATTGATGATAAAATAAACGCGGTGATGTTTAGGAACTTGTGCGCGTTAATGTTTCCTTTTTTTATTTGAGAAATTGAAAGTATCAAAAGCACACTGCATGATCCATTCAATATGGCATTCAACTTTGGCAGAAAAGACACCCAGACAGGAACGGGCGCGCCAGAGGGAAACAAAGTCAGCAGGTTTAATTGGAGAACCGCTATAACCAGCGTTACTACAATTGAGACCGCTAAAATTATACGAAAAATCAATTTATCATTCATTGCTAGCTAATAATAAGATATTGGCGTGTTACGTAATTCCTCGGTTACCAATACCTTAATTTCATCAATCAATTTATCAACCTGCTCCTTGCTTGTTGAATCATAGTACCCGCGAATACGATTTTTAGAATCAACCAAAATGAGCATAGGGCTGTGAATAATTTCCCCATCGGTTTGAGTTGCAAAGGCATCAACTAAAAAATCTTTCTTTGCAAGGTCGAAGATCAGGTCTTTGCTACCAGTAAGAAAATTCCATTTTTTTGGATTAGCCTGATACGTTTGTGCATAAGCTTTTAATGCTTCCTGGGTATCATTTTCGGGATCAACTGTAATTGAGTAAAACTTAAGCATTTTGTTCTTGCTGTATTCCGCCACAACGCGTGCCATTTGGGTATTCATTTGCGGACAAAAACTTTTGCAATTTTTATAGAAGAAGTTGACAACCGCTACCCGATTGCTATCAACAGACAAACCAATACTATCGCCTGTGCTGCTGCGTAATTTGAAATTTCGGATGTGATGATAAATTGTGTCGGGTATTTTCTTACCCCGCTTGGTATGAAAGGTGCCGGCGACTTGTTTTGGCCCCATAATATTGAGTGGCCGGTACCTGTTAGTCCCTTTTTCCTGAAGTAAATAATACAAAAATCCTGGCAACACTAATATGGTTACCAGGATTATAATCTTAAAAACCGAAGACTTATTCTTCATTAATGAACATTCATATGAATATTCAGATAAGCCCCTTCGGTAAGCATTAATACGATGAAATAAACAATAAATATCAGCGACAATACAATAGAAGCTATAAGTCCGTATTTCTCAAACTTAAGGTGCATAAAGAATGCAATGATATAAAACGCTTTAAGCAGGGTAAGCGCTATATATATAGTGTTACGTACGCCCTTGCCCATAATTGATTCCGGAACTGCTAATGCAATGATAAACTCAATCGCAGTGATA
>DASVRX010000047.1:0-5581 GCA_036388375.1 Pedobacter sp.
TAAGTTTTTTACATGCTAATAATCAGAAGCTGAATTACATCGCCGTATGCACTTTTGTATTGCAGGAGCCAAGTATTAATGCTGTGCCCGACAATAATTTCGCTTCTTTAATGGGATTTGATGTTCCCGCTGCGGGTGGGCTTTTTCAAGGAGATAATTTACTGGAGCTTTATAGGACCCGATTCATGATCAAAAAAGCGCTGCTCAGCGAGATTCCTGATGGCAGTAACGAATACTTAGTTGACCGTTATCTCAAAGTTAATGGGTTGAAACAGGCCTGGGATAAAAATCCTATATATAAAAACTTCGATTTTGTCAAAAACTCGGGTAAACAGCATGCCAGAGTTAAGGATAGCCTGATTACGCTGTTTGCAAACGATATTAGAAATAACTACCTAAGTATAAGTAAAGACCGTCTGAATATTTTCCGGGTCGAGGTAAAATCGAAGAACGAGGAGTTTGCCAAACTATTAAATGAACAACTGGTTCAAACCGTTAATCTTTACTACATTCAAAACAAGACAAAAAGATCTTTGGATAATCTGAGATTATTACAGCGTCAAACCGATTCGATACGTGCCGCCTTAAATGGTGCAATGTATCGGGTGGCGTCTACATCCGATTTTACTATAAATCTGAACCCCGCCCGCCAGGTATTACGAGTGCCGTCCCAGCGCAACCAGGTTGATGCAGAAACTAACCGGGCCATGTTAAATGAACTGGTAAGAAACCTGGAGTTTGCAAAATTATCACTTCGAAAAGAAACGCCATTAATTCAGTTAATGGACGAACCAGTATTCCCTTTAGAAAAAAGGCGCCCCAGCAGGGCTAAAGCAATAATTATCGGGACTTTATTAGGAGGGGTTCTGGCAGTTACATTTTATTCATTGTCTCTCTTAGTGAGGAAGATTCTTGAATAAGATTTCTAATCTGTGGAATACCTAACACAAACATCAACACTACCATGAAAAAAATATGCTTTTTTATTTCTTCAATAAGTTTACCCGGGGGAACCGAACGGGTTTGTACAGAAATCGCCACTCAGCTCTCCAAATTGGGCTATCAGGTTACCATCTTAAGCATGTTTGGGTCAAAGCCGTTTTTTGAACTAAATTCTGCGGTTAATGTAGTTTCTGTTTTTGAGGAAAAGCGGAATCTGAAGCCAATTCTGCCGTATGTGGTTTTAAGATTGAGAAGTAAGATAACCAAGATTAGCCCTGAAGTTTTAATTAACGTAGATTCTGCCTTGTTTTTATATTCTCATACAGCTCTAATAGGCTTGGGTATAAAAAAGGTGGTGTGGGAACATTTCAATTTTAATGCATCATTGAATGCATCTGTTAGAGTTTTTGCGAGAAGGCTTGCTGCTAAATACAGCGATGCCATTATCACGTTAACTAACAAGGATAAAACTACATGGACGACTCGCCTAACTTGTAAGGTCCCGGTTTTTACAATTAATAATCCCTCTCCGTTCACACCTTCAAAAAATAAATGCGACAATGGGGCGCAAACTGTAATATCGGTTGGCAGGTTGACTTCTCAAAAAGGTTTTGACCGGCTGCTCGATGCCTGGCAAATAGTCAAAACAAGATTAGCATCGAATGATTGGGATTTGAAGATTATTGGTTCGGGAGAATCTAAGCAAGACTTGGAACAAAGAATAAACCGATTAAATATAAGTTCTTCAGTTAAACTTTTACCTCAAACAAACGATATTCAACAGTACTACAAACAAGCCAGTATCTATTGCATGGCTTCGAGATTTGAGGGTTTCCCGATGGTATTGCTCGAAGCGCAAGCATTTGGTTTGCCTCTCGTAAGTTACGATTGCGAAACGGGCCCTTCCGAAATAATCAATAGCGAAAATGGACTGTTAGTCAGAAATGGTGACAAATACGCCTTAGCGAATGCCCTTGTCCACTTAATGACATCTGAAAAAGAGCGGCGAACGATGAGTGCAAAGTCGCTCAAAAACTCTGAAAATTATAGTATTGATGTGATTATTCGTAGCTGGACACAGCTCTTTGAGGTCCACTTGACTTAATTAAATGTTCATGAAACTTGCTGGTTGATTCCACAAACCAATAATCATTATTATGTCCTCACATCTCAACTCTTCTCCGATGAAAATAATGTATCTGATTACAGGGCTAAGAGTAGGTGGGGCAGAGCATCAGTTACTACTTCTGGCCGAGAATATGAAGCTTCAGGGTTTTGAGGTATTGGTGGTTGCCATGGAATCGGGCGGTGCAATGGCCGACCGTTTCAAAATGGCGGGAATCGAAGTTCTGGAACTAAATATTAAGGGCGTTAAAAAGTTATTAAATGGATACATCACTTTCAAAAAGGCCCTGAATTATTTTTCACCGGATGTAGTTCACTCGCACATGATCCATGCAAACCTGTTTGCAAGATTGATAAATGTATTCGGGAGGAAGAATAAATTAATATCAACGGCACATAACATCAGGGAAGGGAGCGGTATGATGATGAAGTTTTATCGTTTTACAAGCTTCATTCCTTACTGGTCGACAAATGTAAGCAGGGAAGCTTTTTCACACTTCGTAGGGAAGAAGTATTTTGACGCCAAGCGGTCGTCGTATATACCTAACGCCATTGATACTAATCGATTTAATCCAGGACTATCGGATAAAATACATTTAAAAAAGCAGTTAGGTATCGATGAAAATACCTATGTTTTCTTTTCTGCCGGCCGGTTACACGAACAAAAAAATTACCAACTAATTTTAAGAGCTTTTCAGTTAGTTCATCGGAAGATGAAAAACGCTGTTTTAGTGATTGCCGGTGAAGGTAACCTTGAACCTTACCTGAAGAATTTAAGCCTCACCTTAGGAATAAGCGATAAAACTCTTTTTTTGGGTAGGAGAGATGACATACCCGAGCTGTTAAACAGCTGTGATTGCTTTGTATTAAGCTCTACTTACGAAGGTTTTGGGCTGGTTATAGGCGAAGCCATGGCGATGATGAAACCTGTAATAGCTACAAACTGCGGAGGTGTAAAAGAGGTAATGGGTGGTTTCGGGCGACTTATAAATGTGAATGATGTTCATGGCTTCGCAAGCGCAATGCTGGCAACCTATGAATCACCAAGCTCTGTTACTGATCTCGAAAGCGCGCGGAGACATATTGTGGAGAGCTATTCAGTGCCTTTAGTGATGAAGCAGTGGACTCAATTATACTCTAATTAAATTCAAAATGGGTGTCAGGAGAATTTGGGCCGTATATTTTGGTATAAAATTATTCTATATGGTATTTGCCATATTCGTGTTTTCAAGATTAACCACCCTGGGCGATACGTTTGACTATTTGCATTCTCCGCTAAATTTCACACCGCAAGTATTTTACTCGTCTACGAGCTTAATGCAGTTCACAGGTGCCTTGTTTAAGAAGATCTTTGTGGCGGATGTTCTGGCTTGTATCCCCTTTATGCTGCTTTCATTCTATGGGATTTATTATGCAGTAGACAGGTTAAACCTGTACAAATACTCAGCATATATTATCATCCTCTTTTCGGTTCCAAACTTCGCTGTATGGACAAGTATTCACGGTAAAGAGGCTGTAGGTTGCTTCTTCAGCGCAATTATTGCAGTTATTTTAATTAAAAAGTTAAAGGGGCATTATACATTGAGATGGCTAGACTACGTTGCCTTATACCTCTGCGCCATTTTCAAACCTCAATATCTGCTTTTCATTTTGCAAGCTATAATATTCTTATCTGTCACTAATCGCGTTCGCGATAAAAAGTACTTCCCTTTAGTTTTAGGGCTCGCAGTTATTGCCCTCAATGTTATTGCCTTGTATGTGCTCCGCGATCAGGTAGACATACTTGCCCGAGGCATGGCTATCCACTTTAAAAACAACGATCCAAGTCTTGCACAATCTACACGAAGCGAAGCCCCATGGCTGGCGCAATATGGGTTTTTTAAATCTGCACCGTATGGTATGCTTGTGGCGTTTTTTGGCCCCACTTTGTCGGAAATGTTAAACAAGCCCGCTCATTTTGTATCAGGAATAGAAAGCCTGGTGATGCTAGTCTGCTTTTTGATGTTGCTCTGGCCAAGGCTGAAGTATAATCTAGGCCACTTTCGATTTGATCCGCGAGTTTTCGTTTGCTTTGTTGTGGTGTTTGTCGGAATTCTTTTTATTCACTATCCTTTCGGATTTTTAAATCCAGGTTCTGCAATTAGGTACCGGGCAAATTTTTATGCCCTGTTTGTCTTTTTACTACTGTATCAGTTCATCAAATCAGAACTGGCTAAACCCATATCTGGCGAACCACTTCATGTATAGATACCAGTTTTACATTTCGTTTAATGACAAGACTCATACCGCATCGTCAAAAGCGATTCAGGATTGTGGTGATATTTTAACCCAAGCTGGCTACGAGAACTACACTGTAGTTAACACTCGTCCTCCAAATGATAAACGTTACTTGTTGAATGTGTTCAAAATCATTGCGGCTTTGTTTTTTCGTGCAAAACCTAAATCTATTATCGCAACCCAGTATCCACTTCTAAGTGGAAATAACTTGTTTAAGTACGTAGTGAAAGCTTTACGGCTCAAAAAGGTTAAGTTCTTTTGCATTATTCATGATCTGGATGAACTTCGATACGGCACAAATCACCATGCGGCAAGTAAAGAAGTAGAAAATCTTAACTGTTACGATTGCATCATTGTGCATAACGACAAGATGCAAAACTGGCTCATTGAGCGGGGCGTATCTGTGCCTATAGTTGTGCTTGGTGTGTTTGATTATCTATCACTCGACAAGAATCAAACCCCGGCAGCTGCGCCTGCAAGTCTTGATCCTAAGAGCATTGCTTTTGCCGGCAACTTATCAAAAAGTACTTTCATTTATTCTTTGGATAAACTAAAAAAATGGCGTTTTAATCTATACGGACCGAATTTTTCTAGCGAGAAAGCAATGTTGGATTCTAATATTTTTTGGAAAGGGTCGTTTAGTCCGGATGATATTTTAAGCCGGATGGAAGGCGCATTTGGGCTGATTTGGGATGGAGAAAATATTAATAAACTTGATTCGGGCGATGGGAATTATTTAAGATACAATAACCCCCACAAGCTATCGCTTTACCTGGCAGCCGGTTTGCCGGTTATCGCGCCGCGAGAATCCGCAGTTAGTGCTCTTATTGTGGAATATAATTTAGGCATATTAGTCAGTGATCTAAACGAATTAGAGCATATTGATGTCGATAACGCTCAGTATCAAACTTTCAAGAAAAACGTTTTTAGCATTAACCGAGGAATTAGAAGAGGAGAATATTTCAAAACTGCAATTGCTAAAGCAGAAGGTATTCTAAAGGGCTCTTAAATCTTCTTCATCAAACTCAATGCAGCACCTTCGAGATTCCTTTTGGGGATATATACGTTTTGCTTTGCGGTTTACCGCAAATTCCCAAGTGTCAAATACTCCATTTTCAGAACGGCTAAACTATTGATTAGCTATTGAATTATAGACTTGTACGATGCGAAATACTGGAGTTCAGTGCTGTGCATGTTTAGGCTCTATGAGGATATTATTGGTTATTACGGATTATGG
>DASVRX010000048.1:0-8557 GCA_036388375.1 Pedobacter sp.
TTCCCATATCCGCAAGAGTTTGTGCAACCTGCTTAAACTGAAGTGCGGCAATGTCCCTGATCTCGTCGCGGTTCAACGGAGTGAACATGATCAGCTCATCAATCCGGTTCAAAAACTCCGGACGAATAGTTTGCTTCAACAGCTCAAACAGTTCATTCTTCGTTTTAGCAACCACCTCTTCGTGGTTGAAGTCGGTTAATTCTTTAAAGTTTTCCTGTATCAGATGCGAACCGATGTTCGATGTCATGATGATGATGGTGTTTTTAAAATTCACCAAACGTCCTTTATTGTCAGTTAAGCGTCCATCATCTAAAACCTGAAGTAAAATATTAAATACATCCGGGTGCGCTTTCTCAATCTCATCCAAAAGAATTACGCTGTAAGGCTTTCTTCGAACCGCTTCCGTTAATTGTCCACCTTCATCGTAACCTACATATCCCGGTGGCGCACCAATCAGCCGCGAAACCGCATGACGTTCCTGGTATTCGCTCATATCAATCCGAACCATCGAATGTTCATCGTTGAAAAGGAATTCGGCTAAAGCCTTAGCAAGTTCCGTTTTACCAACACCAGTTGTTCCAAGGAAAATAAACGATCCAATTGGTTTCCGTTTATCCTGCAAACCTGCACGAGAGCGGCGTATCGCATCAGAAATAGCTTCGATCGCTTCCTCCTGACCAGCAACACGTTTATGCAATTCCTCTTCGAGATGAAGTAGTTTTTCACGCTCACTCTGGATCATTTTTGTAACAGGAATTCCTGTCCAGCGCGATACCACACCGGCAATATCATCCGAAGTAACTTCTTCTTTCAACATCCGGCCGCCAGATTGCTTTTCAGCTAATTCTTTCTTCAGCGCTTCAACCTTGTCCTGAGACTCTTTGATTTTGCCGTATCGAAGTTCCGCTACCCGACCGTAATCGCCCGCACGCTCAGCCTGTTCGGCTTCAAGCTTGTAATTTTCTATCTGCCCAACTTCCTGGTTAATGGCATCTACCAGATCTTTTTCACCCTTCCAGCTCGCTCTTAACGAATCACGCTCGGCAGACAGATTAGCAATTTCTTCACTAAGCTCAGCAACCTTCTTTTCGTCGTTTTCACGTTTAATCGCTTCGCGCTCAATTTCAAGCTGCATGATTTTTCGTTCAAGCTCATCCACCGCTTCCGGCACCGAATCCATTTCTAAACGAAGTTTAGAAGCTGCCTCGTCCATTAAGTCGATAGCCTTATCCGGTAAAAACCGGTCAGCTATATAACGTTGCGATAATTCAACAGCTGCAATAATCGCTTCGTCTTTGATGCGCACTTTGTGGTGGGTTTCATAACGCTCTTTCAATCCCCGAAGAATCGAAATAGCATCCTGAGTATCCGGCTCATCCACCATCACCTTTTGGAAACGGCGTTCGAGTGCTTTATCTTTCTCTAAATATTTTTGGTACTCGTTTAGCGTTGTGGCACCAATTGAGCGAAGTTCTCCACGAGCTAAGGCAGGTTTCAGAATGTTAGCAGCATCCATTGCCCCTTCGCCGCCACCGGCACCAACCAACGTATGAATTTCATCGATGAAAAGAATAATCTCCCCATCGCTTTGCGTAACCTCTTTAATTACAGCCTTTAGCCGCTCTTCAAATTCGCCTTTATATTTTGCACCTGCAATCAGAGCGCCCATATCCAGCGAGAAAACTGTTTTCGATTTCAAGTTTTCCGGAACATCACCTTTAATAATCCGGAAGGCAATACCTTCCGCAATAGCGGTTTTACCAACACCAGGTTCACCAATTAAGATTGGATTGTTTTTGGTACGGCGCGATAAGATTTGAATCACCCGTCTAATCTCCTCATCACGACCAATAACCGGATCGAGCTTGCCCGATTCCGCAAAATCATTCAGGTTACGGGCGTATTTGTTAAGTGCGTTATAGGTAGTTTCTGCATTTTGGTCGGTTACCCGGTTATTGCCACGTAACTCGGTAATAGCTTTCTTCAAATCCTTTTCGGTAACCCCGGCATCCTTAAGCATACCGCTGGTTTTATCGTTTGCATTTAAAATTCCCAGCAGAATATGCTCAACCGAAACAAACTCATCCTTAAATTCTTTCAAATAGGTCTGAGCCTTTATCAGTGCCGCGTTCGCCGAAGAGGAAAGGTAGATATTACTGCCGCTCACCTTCGGATAGCTGGAAATTTCAGCGTCCAAAACCGTGTTCAGGCGGTTAAGGTTAACATTTAGTTTTTTTAATAGGTAGTTGATTACATTTTCATCAACCATAAGCAGCGCCTTTAAAAGGTGCGCGTTTTCAATAGCATGTTGCTGATTGCCAACTGCTATTTCGGAAGCTTTCTGAACCGCTTCCTGTGCCTTGATTGTAAAATTATTTAAGTTCATAATGCTGATGTATGGTCAAAACCATTGCCATGCGCATTTTGCTTTCACTTATCGGAAATATTGTCTTAAAGAATTTTTTTCGAATGACTAATCGTCTGATAGAAAATAATTTAACGGAATTTTTGTCTTTTGGAAAAGGAAAGTTCGTCTTCGTGGGTTGCTGTCGTCCCGCTTTCCTTCCAAGTCCGCCCAAAGCGCAAAAGCCCCTACACTTCGGGCTTTCCATCCAATCGGGTTTAAAGGCGGAGGGTAGGTGCTACTATGTTATATAACTTTTCGACACTTCGTAACTTTTGAAGAGTTCTGCTTGTAACACCTATTTCCTCTTATCCTTCCAGATAAGCTTTTCATTTGTCCGTGTAGCAAAAAAGTCAGTGCATTTTCCGTCACCTGCACCGGTAAAGCCTCCATCGGGGTTGCAGAGAAGCTGGCAATCGCTATCAACCAGCCGACTAGGAATATCGCAGCAAATAGAAGGAATATAATATACAACCTTGCCCTTGTAACTGTATTGCCACACACTGCGCGGCGGATTGCTTACAGGTTCTGATTCAATCTGTTTAATCAGTTCACTCACACAAACCGGAATAACCGAAGCTTCTCGCTTATAGCAGCCTGTAAATTGTGTAAAAAACAAACCAAGAATGATAAGCAGACATGTGCATCTCATAAACCGGTTTCCAAGTCTATTGAACGTTATATTTTTCTTTTGACAAGACTTCAATCAAAGTATAATTTATACTACTGCCGTCCATCGGAGGGTTCTTAACCTTTTCCTCCCGAACTTCCAACGTATAAACATATCCTTCCTCGTAATCAAAGCCTTTAATGCTATCATGAAAATAGAAATACTCCCATTTATCTGTGTTGAGATTGTCGCCTGTTTGAACCAGTAAGCATTCTCCCGTCATTTCTCCGGTACAACTTACCGTGTGATGGTTTACTCTTATAATGGTTCCCTGAGAATCTTTTTTGCACCCGGAAAAGATTGTTGCAAGAAAAGTGAGTGCGATTAAAACGTTTTTCATGAAGAAGTAGATATCTAATTAAACAATACTTCCTCCGGGCCTGAGACTTTCTCTATATGACATGCGCACTTTCCACCTTTTACAATAAACTGGGCTGTTTTCCTTTGATTCGTCTGAGGGTTTACCGCACTAACATCTATTGTGTCGCCACTGCTTAACAAACTTTTCGTATCGCCATCTGTAATAACAGCATAGCTTCCCGGCGAGTGAATTTGGTCTGCCGCACCTGATTGTGGTGCTTTACCTGTTCTTTTGATCACTGATGTGAACTCCTTCACAGTAACGGGTTCACCAGCCGCATTTTTGAACCTTACCGTAACTGATCGAAACTCTTGTGTACAGATTATTTCAGGACATGGTCCGTCTTCTTTCTCTGTTAATAACTTTTCTGTACAGGAGTTGAGGAATAGGCAAACGCTCAGGAATAGCAGGGATTTCATAATGTTCATTTTCATCATTACGAGAGCTTTCGACTCAACGCTACACCTGACAAATTTTTTTGGCTTCAGTCCGCGAAGCGGGAAGAAGACTCCGGGACGCAATCCTACTGTGTTTGTACTTGTGTTCCCCACTCTTTAGGGTTATCCCGCCATTTACGCAACAGATCCAGGTCGTCATTATTAATTAAGCGATGCTCGGAAGCATATTGAATTAAAGCCTGATAGTTTGAAAGGGTAGCATAACGACATTTAGCTTTCTTAAAGTTCTCGCTGGCTTCGTCTAAACCGTAGCTGAAGATGGCTACCAATCCGGCAACTTCGCAACCTGCCTGGCGTAATGCCTCAACAGCTTGTAAACTACTTTTGCCTGTTGAAATTAAATCTTCTACAACTACAACACGTTGGTTATCGAATATTTCTCCTTCAATTAAGCTTCCGGTGCCATGTTCTTTGGGCTTTGAACGAACATAAGCAAAGGGCAACCCCAGCTCTTGAGCTACAAGTACGCCTTGCGGGATACCTGCCGTAGCAACCCCGGCTATTAATCCAACAGATCCAAATTCTTCCTGAACAAGTGCGGTTAAATTTTGTCTGATATATGTTCTGATGGTTGAATGAGATAGGGTAATCCGGTTATCACAATAAATTGGCGACTTAATTCCAGATGCCCAGGTAAAAGGGTTGCTTGGTTGTAATTTAATTGCTTTTATTTGTAACAAGAACTCGGCTACTCGCTGTTCAATCTCACTCTTATTGATCATAGGTGCAAATGTATAGAATTTATATTAACGATACTGCTCTCATAATAGCAGATTTTTTACCCGGAGGGCTGGGAAATTATCAACAAATTGATGAAAAAGAATTTAGTTTTTTAAAATTCTACCGCTTGGTAAAAGGGAACCCTGCCTCAGTAAATGTTTTACTCACTAAAGATCCTAAAGCATTTTTCAAAAATATAAGAAAGTCTTTTTTAGTAATAAAAGCTGCTGGCGGAGTGGTTAGAAATAATGAAAATCAGTTTCTTTTCATTTTCAGAAAAGGGAAGTGGGACTTACCAAAGGGTAAGTTGGATGAGGGTGAAAAAACTAAGAAAGCTGCTGTAAGAGAAGTTGAAGAGGAGTGTGGCATTGAGGTTTCTAAACTTGGAGATTTGCTTTGCAAAACCTGGCATGTTTATGAAGAAAAAGGCCAGGTTGTATTCAAAAAAACCACATGGTATAATATGAAAGCTGAGCGACAGAACTTAATCCCTCAGCTGGAAGAAGGTATTACTGAAGCTCGTTGGCTGGCGTCTGCAGATTTTGATTACATCAAACAGAATACATTCCCCTTAATACGGGATATCATTAGCCTGCTGGAAGTGTAATATACAACGAATCAATCTTTAGGGAAATTAAGCATTTACTTTTCCGTTCTAAAAGGAGAGGCCGGCAGCCCCTCTTTATTATATAAGTTCGCATCCGCCGGATTATCCGACCATGCATAACGTACCGCAGTGGGGTTTTTAACTGCATCACTGTAAACAACTACCGTGTTATCTTCAATAACTGCTTTTGCCCATACAAATTTCATATCGGCACCTGCAATGGCGAAGCCTCTTAGATAGCCGTATTTATCTTTTGTCTGTAAACCCGAACCTATTTGTGTGAATTTTAAACGTATTTTGTCGCCTTCAACTTGCATGGATTGATAAATTGGGCCTGAGTGTACGACATCCTTTTTGTAAGCCACCTTTTCAGCAGCTAATGCCAGCCGTTTTCCTACATCAAGTTTATTAAGTGGATGTACATCTTTACTGCCAATATCTACGGTCACAGCCATGGCGGTATTAGGTAGCACCAGAGCCTTAAGCTGTGTTTCTCTGAGTTGAGCCAGCTTACTTTCCTGAGGTATAGTATCCGGATTATTATTGGTTGATAATTGAGTAAATATGAATGGGAAATCATAGTTCCAGGCCGAGCGCCAATCTCTTATTAATGCTGTAAATAAAGGGTAGTATTTTTCTACACTTTTTACGTTTCCCTCACCCTGGTAAAAAATAACACCTTTAATTTTAAAGGGTGTGAGTGGTGCAATCATCCCGTTGTATAATACTGCAAGTTCACTCGCGTTTATCTCAGGCGAACGAGGAGGCCACCCCGAAGTGTATTTACTCTTATTGCCAGGCATATATATCCAGTCTCCAGCTAAATTGATTGTTTTGGTGCCAATTTGGGCTCGCATTTCCTCAGGCTTTCCGTTCACTCCGCCGCCGCCGCCAAAATCCAGAACCCGCATGGTGACGATATTTTTACCAGCCTTCACAAGATTTCCTGGGACTTTATATTCCCTAATCTTTTCACTTTCCATCCCACCTATTTTAGTTCCGTTAAACCATGTGCTATCCAAATCATCCGGACGGGCCAAAAAAAGCGTCAACTCTTTACCTGCATCAGCAGGAGCTATCTCAATCTCTTTTCTGAACCATACCATTCCATCATAATCAGGGAGCGGAGTGTTTTCCCAGGATGATGGCAATTTCATTGATTTCCAATTTTTCGTATCTAATTGCAAATCATACCATTTTTGTTTGTCAAATCCCTTGTCGTTGTTAACAGTGTTAAGAGCCCACTCCTGTAGGCGTTTTTCAAAGCGGCTTCGTAAGTCTGCTGGAGAAAGCTTTTCCAGCTCATCCATTTGCTTACTATAATCGGGTAGCGTTTTTATCGTGGTAGCACTCAACCAGGCTTCGGCCGGAGAGCCGCCTCTGTTAGATGATATAAGACCTACCGGGATTTTGTGCTTTTTATAAAGTTCGCGCCCAAAGAAGAAAGCTACGGCAGAAAAGTCTCCTACGTTTGCAGGAGAACAATGCTCCCAGCCTTTTTCCGAAACAACATCGTCCTTAACTTTGTAGCTTATCGATTCTTTGACAGTAAATAAGCGAATCATTGGAAAATCTGCGGTTGCTATCGCATCATCCTTGCCTTCAACTCCCCAAGAGAGTTTCCAGCCCATGTTCGACTGGCCGCCGCAAACCCAAACATCCCCAACTAAAATATCTTTAAGCGTAATAGTATTTTCTCCTTCGATGTTTAACGTATATGGCCCACCCTCTGTAACGGGTTTCAAATTAATGGCCCACTTCCCGTCTTTATCAGCACGTGTTATTAGCTTCTGGTTAAGAAAGCGAACGTTGACTTTCTCATTTATGTTTGCCCATCCCCAAATATTTAAAACGGTATTACGCTGTAAAACCATACCATCGCCAACTAATGCCGGAAGACGTACTTTAGCATTGCTTTGAAGGAAAATAACTACAAAGAAAAGAATGAAGATGTGACGCATAGACAGTTTATTATCGGATTAAAATGATTACGACGGATCAATTTTATATCTAAGATGTAATTTAGCTTTTGTATTTACAATTTAAGTTTTAGAATCTAACGCATTTAAAGGCGTCGTTTGAAAATTCAAATGTAAAGCTAGATTTGTGTGATCTGCGTTAGCTGTAATTTTTCATTAGTATCAATACATAAAAGAGTATCAATCTTTTTTTAAAACTCAATTGCTATACTATACATTTACATATAGCTAACAATTAAGCTGAGTGTTCTTTAGCACTGTCTATGAAGGTTAAGTCTTTTATCAAATTATATTATCCGGCCGTTTTAATTCTTGTTGCTATTCTAAGCTTTACTATTTATGCATATTTCGAGGCTTCAACTAATTATGAAGTTCGGACAAATAAGCTTTTTGAGCAAAGAGCATTTAGAGTTGCAGAAGTGATCGGCAACAGAATGACAGATTACGGGCAGATATTAAGAGGTTGCCAGGCACTTTTTGATGCCAGTGGAAATGTAGAAGGTAAGGAATGGAAAACTTATGTTAAAGGGCTTAATGTTGAGGAAAATTATCCGGGGATACAAGGGCTTGCCGTATCGAAATATCTTGCTATTGCCGATTCTACTAGATTTCTTCGAGAATTGAGAATAGCAAATAGCGCATACGCTATTAGTTCTACTTATGACAATGAGGTTATTGTACCTTTATTGTATATAGAACCCTTAAACAAACGAAATGAGCGGGCGTTGGGCTTTGATTTGTACAGCGAAGCGCATCGTCGTGACGCTATTAACAGAAGCATAAAAACTAAGCAGCCTTCAATAACAAGGAAAATAGTTCTTAAGCAGGAGACTCAAAAAAATGTGCAACCGGGGTTTCTGATGTTTTTACCTTTATTTTCAGATCTGGAACACAGCAAAGTAACCGGTTTTGTATCAAGCGTGTTTAGAACACACGATTTAATGGGACTATTATTAAACCGATACCCAGACGTGGATGTTCGGATATACGACGGAACCCAACTATCTCAAGAACATCTCATTTATGAGAAGGCCTTGTCAGCTTCGCGTGACAATGACTTTGCTGGCCTTAAATCGGATACAACCATAATGGTTGCTGGTTTGCCCTGGCGGTTAATTGTCAATCCCAATAAAAACTTTGGATCTGCAATAGAAAGACAACAACCTTATTTGATAGTTGCTATTGGTTTGGTTTTGAGTATTTTGCTATTCCTGATCTCTTACAATAATACACGCAGAAAAATTCGGATTGCTAAAGAACTTGAAAGATCGAAGGCTCTTGAAAAGAAAAAGGATGAGTTTATTAGCATTGCCAGTCATGAACTTAAAATGCCTCTTACAAGTATTAGTTCGGCTGTT
>DASVRX010000049.1:0-3421 GCA_036388375.1 Pedobacter sp.
TCCTCGCTCACTTTGATGTCTAAAATCTTCGCATAATGCTGAGTTGTCCTTAAGTTTTTATGCCCTAACATCTTTGATACCGTTTCTATGGGAACCCCATTACTTAATGTTACAGTTGTAGCAAAGGTGTGTCGTGCAATATGGAAAGTGAGGTTCTTATTGATACCGCATGCATCAGCGATCTCCTTTAAATAGGAATTCATCTTTTGATTACTTAAGACCGGTAGCAACTGTCCCAATTTACATTGGGGATGATCTTTATACTTGTCGAGCAATGTCAAAGAGGTAGGAAGTAACGGAATTCGCGACGACGTATCTGTCTTCTGCCTTTTTGTAAATATCCATTGTTCACCATCCACGCCAACACCAATTTCGTTGCGTTTTAGTTTCCTAACATCAGCGTAGGCTAGCCCCGTGTAACAGCTGAAAACAAAGATGTCTCTTACTAAGTTTAGCCTCTCCATTTTAAAATCCTTTGATGCCATGTCCTGCAGTTCGCTGCCGGTTAGAAAAGGGCGTTCAACTTCTTTCTTAGTAAGTTTAAAACTTGCAAATGGATCTTTTTGCAACCAATCATTTTTAATACACAGCAGCACAACCTTTTTGAAGTTTGCCAAATACTTCATTGTGGTGTTATGACTGCAGTCGCGCTTACTTTTTAGCCAAAAGGCGTAATCATTAATAAACTCATGGTTCAGCTTTTTGATGTCGATGTCATCTACTTTATACTTCCATTTGATGAATGACTGTGTATGAAGCTTTGAAGTTTGATATCGCTGATAGGTGGCTGCAGAAAAGTCTTTTCCTACTAATTCTTTTACCTGCTCATTGTGTTGCTTAAAGATGGCGATAAGCATGTGTGGCTTTTCATGATTGCCAAGCCACCGGTCTTTAAAGTTCTCGTAAGTAAGAGGTACCCCATCCTGTACCATTTGTCTTTCTAAAGCATGTACCTTATGCTTCAAAGCGTCGAGATACCCATTAAAGGCTCTTGCCTCAGCATGAGTGCCTTTCATCTTTCCTGCAGCTTTAGACCATTTAGAAAGCTCCAGAGTACGATTAATAGACTGTTCTATGCGTTTGCCATCTACAGTGATACGTAGATACACAGGAATCAAATTTCCTTTGTCTTTTTAGCAATTCTGCTGTAAAAAAGAATACTGATTTTGTTGTCCATTTTAATATCAAATTTTATTTTAAGAAATAAGTTCCTCTACTCTAGAAACTGTCGTCGTCCATCCGCTGAAACCCTTTACTGTAAAGGCTTTCAGCGAAATTCGGTGCACCAAATTTGAGTAAAAGCCCGGTGCACCGAATAGGACACCAATTCTTTGAGGTTATTTGATATGTTTTGGAGGGTTAAACATGAAAAAAGCCTGTAAAACTTACATTTTACAGGCTTTTGTCGGCTATTTTTTGATTACCAGCGGAGACTGAGGGATTCGAACCCTCGATACCCTTTCGAGTATACACACTTTCCAGGCGTGCTCCTTCAACCACTCGGACAAGTCTCCATTTAACAGGGCAGCAAAAATAGGATTTGAAACCTATTGGCCGAAGATTTTTTCGGCATTGGCAGTTGTTACACTGGCAACTTGTTCAACAGTAATGCCTTTGGCGTTGGCAATACTTTCGGCCACGTATTTTATATAACTGCTTTCATTTCGCTTGCCTCTGAATGGTACCGGCGTTAAGTAAGGCGCATCGGTTTCAAGAACTATACTTTCGAGCGGCACATCTTTCAAGGTTTCTGCAAGCCCCGATTTTTTGTAAGTGACTACTCCGCCTATGCCTAAATAAAATCCCATCTCCATAATCTGTTGGGCTACCTCAAGACGATCGCCGAAACAATGGAAAATGCCACCAAGGCCCCTGTTTGCAAATGGCTTTACTGCATCAATTGTTTCCTGCATCGCATTTCTTGTATGGATTACTATCGGCACTTTATAAGTAAGCGCTAACTCCATCTGATCATTAAAAGCATTCAGTTGTTCTTTTATAAAGGTTTTATCCCAATGATAATCTAAACCGATTTCACCAAGTGCTACAAACCTCCTGGTACGAAAAAGGTCTTCTACAATTTTTATTTCATGCTTATAATTTTCTTTCACTGAACATGGATGCAGTCCCATCATTGGAATAAATTCTTTTGGGGAAATCGCTTCAAGTTTAAGCATGTCGTCTATTACCTCACTGTCGATGCCGGGCAGGTAAAATCTTTCCACGCCTGCGTTTCGGGCTCTTTGTATTACTTCCTGCAAGTCATTCGTAAAGTCTTTTAAATACAAATGACAGTGCGTATCTATTAATCTCATAAGGGTTTAAGATCGTTTTATTTACAGTCTCATTTATAGACTATAAAACTGCAGTATATATAATGTGGTTTGATGTGAAATAATATTTGTGATTAGCAAAAATAAAATACCCGGGGTGGCGTTTATACTTTGCTTACCTGTACAAACATCAGAGGTAACGGAAAACATCATAATAGAAAAAAACAAAGATAACAAGGAAGGCTAACAACAACAGATCATTAGTACCCGCAGTTAGACTGAATAAGATTATAAACTACGTTTTCATAGGGTACGGATTAAAAAACGGGCCGGGGTTTCTACCCTGGCCCCATTTGTTTTTACCGGGTAATCGTTCTGTAATTGTACCCTTGATTACTGAAATGTTTTAGCGCACCCGGTAATGCATGCTTTAATCTTTCGAAAGCTTTTTCACTATCGTGAAAGACGATAATAGAACCGGGCCTGGTGTTAGCGATTACGTTTTTTAAACATTGTTCGGGCGAAAGAGTGGTATCGAAATCACCACTTAAAACATCCCACATTATAATATTGAACAGCTTACTTAGCTGCTGAATTTGAAAGCGGCTAATTCTTCCATAGGGCGGGCGAAAGAGTTTGCTGTTGATAATAGCCTTAGCTTTTGCTACATCATCAAAATACGTTTTATCATCCGTTTTCCACCCGTTGAAATGATTGAAGGTATGGTTGCCGATTGCATGACCTTCATTTAGAATTCTATGAAAAACCGGCTGGTTGGCTTCTACGTTTTTTCCGATACAGAAAAACGTTGCCTTGGCGTTATAGGTCTCCAATGCATCCAATACAAAAGGCGTTATTGTTGGATGAGGTCCGTCATCGAACGTTAGAAAGATATCGTTTTCTTCAGCAGGCATCCTCCAGGTAAGCGAAGGATACATTTTTGTAAGCCACCATGGATTTTTGATTAAATACATATCAGGCAAATATAAAAAGGTAACTGTTAACAGCTATAACACAACCCGTCGCTCATCGCATGTGAAGACCATTCATACTTTCAACAATTTATATAACCGCTCATCTCTTTAGCTACGAAATCCTTAGTAGGATAAAATAAGTTTGCATTACCACATTCAGTCCAGACACTAATC
>DASVRX010000050.1:0-13579 GCA_036388375.1 Pedobacter sp.
CTAATTCATTCCAGGTTTTATCCAAATGTTCAAGCACTTGTTTACCCGCTTCGGTAAGTACATAATATTTTCTTGGAGGACCCGAAGTTGATTCAACCCAGTTATATCCGAGCAAGCCATTATTCTTCAGCCTGGTTAAAAGTGGATAAAGGGTTCCTTCGACCACAAGAAGCTTCGCCTTTTTAAGTTCTTCGATTATATCGGAAGCGTAGATCTCCTTTTTGGAGATCGTGGAAAGAATGCAATACTCCAGTATGCCTTTCCTCATTTGCGTCTGAGTGTTTTCTACAATCATAAAGCAAACATATGAATAATATAGTACTATGCAATACATAGTACTATATTATTTTTTCTTGCTTACAAATTAAGTTAGTAAACTGTGAATCGGGGCCGTTAAGAAATTTTTATAAAAATTTTGATGTGATAACATATATTCCGATATTCATGAAAAGAAAATTGCAAGGAGGCAAATCTGTCTGAATTTTAGAAATAACACATCTAAAATCTACGCTCATCTCAAATTTGTGTCGATCAAACTATTTCACGGCTCAAGTCACACTATTTTTACCTTAGACCTTAAAACAATTTAAATTTTCATATGTATCAGAGCTTTTACTTGATATAAAAACAAAAAATCAAATAAAAACTTGTAACTATTTGAAAATAAGCTTAAATTTATTTTAATCATTAATTTAAAAAGAAAGTATGCGAAAACTTTTATCAAGTTTATCATTCGCGCTTTTATGGGCTACGTTTGCCCTAGCGCAAGAACGTACCGTTACGGGTACCGTTACTGCCAGTGATGATGGATCTGCCCTCCCTGGTGTGAGTATTAAAGTTAAAGGCACTGCCACTGGCACTCAGACCGGAGCGGAAGGCCAGTATTCAATCAGAGTCCAGGACAACTCTGTTCTTGTTTTTTCCTTTATTGGATTTGCTACCCAGGAAATTGCTGTTGGTGGAAGAGATGTCATCAATGTGATAATGGGAACTGACGCGCAACAATTGGGTGAAGTTGTGGTGACGGCGTTGGGCGTAACTCGGGAGAGAAAATCCGTGGGTTATGCGGCCACTACTGTAACGGCTGCCGAAGTTAACAGAGCGTCACCAACGAATATAGTTCAGGGCTTAGCTGGTAAAGTCGCGGGTGTAGACATTTCAACAACTTCAGGAGCTCCAGGTGGCTCTACTAAAGTTGTTTTGCGGGGGTTCTCCTCGATCACTGGAAATAATCAACCTTTATATGTGATTGATGGAGTTCCAATCAACAATTCTAGACCAGGACAGCAAGCCCCGGTGGGATCTAATGGCGATTTAGAAGACGCCTACGATTTTGGAAATGCGGCTAATGATATTAACCCAAATGATATTGAAAGTGTTAATATTCTTAAGGGAGCGTCTGCAACATCTTTATACGGCTCGCGAGGCTCTAACGGTGTTATTGTAATCACTACAAAAAGAGGGAAGGCTGGAACGTTTAAGGTCGATTTCTCATCTGCTAGCTCTTTTACGCAAGTAGCAGTTGTGCCGGAGTTTCAAACAAGATTTGGGCAGGGTTGGGACCAATATTTCCTATTTAATGAGAATGGGAGTTGGGGGCCTAAAACTGATGGTATGATGCGCCCTTGGGGAGCCGTAGTAAATAATTCACAGCTTTTAAAGCCATTCAGTGCAAACAAATCGAATGTATTTAGAGATGTTTTTGATACTGGTACGGAGTTTAATAACACTTTATCATTAAGTGGAGGAAGCGAAAGCTCATCTTTTTTCCTATCCTACGGAAATGTTAATGCGGATGGAATGATGCCAACCAACAATGATTCCTATAAACGGAATACGTTATCGCTAAGAGGCTCAACAAAATTCAAAGCCTTTACTGCCGGCGCTTCTTTCAACTACATAGGTAAAAATTCAAGATTCGTTGAAGTAGGGGGAGCACAAACGGGTGTGGGTGGAAACTACTATGAGGACATCCTTCAGATGCCAGTAGACATTCCTATTAAAGATTTACAAAATTATAAAAACGAGTTTTTTAACGTAGACAATTATTTCACATTGTATGCGGAAAATCCTTTTTACTCGATCAATGAAAATCAGTCAAGGTTTAAAAGTGACCGTTTCTTCGGAAACATTGATCTTAAGCTAAAAGCTAATGACTGGTTAACTTTTCAATTTCAGCAAGGGGCGGATCTCACTGGTGGAAGAAACAAACTTTGGCACGCAAAAAATGCGCCTTCACCAGGGGCTTATACTGAAGGTAGGCAGCCAAATGTGGGTAATGTTGTTGAAGGTGCTCAAACATTTTTTGAGTATGACTCTAAGTTACATGGTATTTTTGAGGGAGATATTAGCTCCAAGTTCAATGTTTCCGGATTGGTAGGTTTAAACTTTAATGATAGAGGATTTAGAACACTTTATACATCAGTTGAAGATCTAACTATTCCCGGATTCTACCAACTTTCAAACAGCTTGAACAGTCCTGTTAGTACAGATGTGGTAAATCATCGCAGATTATTTGGAGCATATGCTTCGGCGACGATTGGCTATTCAAATTTTGCGTATTTGACCTTAAACGCCAGAAATGACTGGAGTTCGACTTTGCCGCAAGGGGCAAATAGTTATTTTTATCCGGGTGCTAATCTAGCGTTAGTCCTTTCTGACGCCATCGACCTTTCAAATGCTAGTATAAGCCTACTAAAATTGAGAGCTAGCTGGGGTCAAACAGGAAACGACACCGATCCATATCGGACAAGTAATGTCCTGACCTCCGGCCAGGTTCGTGTTAGAGGGGCCGGTACTGTTGTAAGCTTTCCTTTAAATGGGGTGGCCGGTTTTTCCATTGCAAACACTCTTAACAATGGTGCCTTAAGGCCTGAAATCAGCACTGAAACAGAATTTGGTACTGAGATCAGACTTTTTAAAAACCGCATAGGTTTTGACTTAGCTTATTACAACAGAATTACCGAAGATCAAATTCTACCGATTAATACATCTCCGTCTTCTGGCTATAGATTTATGATTGTGAACTTCGGTGAGTTAAGAAATAGAGGTGTCGAATTAGCATTTAGTGCAACTCCATTAAAATCAAAGAATTTAGATTGGAACTTAGGTTACACTTTCACTAGAAATAGAAGTAAGGTTTTATCTTTACCTCAAGACCTCGATAAGGTTATTATAAATTCGGCTTATGACGCGGAGTTTGTTGCCCGTAAGGGACAGCCTTTAGGGTTGATCGAGGCTCCAACTGCCCAATACGATCCTCAAGGAAGGATTATTGTTAATGGTCCTTCAGCAGGAGCGGGTCTCGAAGGATTTCCTGTAACTTCTCCTGTAAATGTGTCCTACGGGAGTTCTCAAAGAGACTTCATAATGGGTTTGACGAATTCAGTAAGGTTTAAAAATCTGACTTTTGGCTTCACTTTGGATTACCGCAAAGGCGGTGTGTTTTACTCTGGAACAGCAGATCTTTTAAACTTTGTCGGCAATGATGCCAAGACAACCTACAACGACAGGAATTCATTTATTATACCGAACTCTGTGGTTGCCGTAACAGGCACTGATGGAGCTGTTAGTTACGTAGAAAACACATATCCTATTCCATTTGACCGAATGGATGACTATTCTTATCACACCAACAATAAGGCATTGTCCTATAATAACAGAATCTTAAGTAAAGACTTCCTTAAAGTAAGGGATGCGACGTTAACGTATGTATTGCCGAAATCTATTGCTAAAAGAGTTCGTGCGGGAGATGCTTCATTAACGCTGTTTGGGCGAAATTTATGGACATGGTTACCCAGGGAAAACAGAACAATCGATCCAGAAGTATCAAACTTTGGAAATGATTTAAGAAGTGAGTTTGGTGAGTTTAGAACCGGCCCCTCCACTCGTAATTTTGGAGCTGCTTTAAGAGTATCATTTTAATTTTTGAGACATGAAGAAAGTAATTAGTAACATAAAAATTGGATTGCTCCTTACCACGCTTGTTATTGCTACAAGTTGTAAGAAGCTACTTGATATAAATGAGAGTCCCAATAATCCAGGGATCGATAATGCCACTCCGGAAGTATTATTCCCTACTGGAGTTATTTCGACAGCTGCAGGAACTGGTGGTCAGTTAGCAGCAGTGGGTGGAATTTGGGCTCAATATTTTACTCAAAGTGCCACGGCAGCTCAATTCAAACAGGTAGAAGCCTATAATTTGACTAATATAGATGAGGAACTAAACTTAAGCTACGAGGAACTGTATACTGGCGCATTGAGTGACTATCAGTTAACTATCCAAAAGGCTACAGAGCGAAGCGATTGGCGCTACAACCTAATGGCGACTGTCATGAGGGCTTATACCTATGCCTTTTTAGTCGATCTATATGATAAAGTACCATATTCCCAAGCGTTGCAGGGGCAAGCTAATGTCCAGCCTGCTTTTGATGATGGATATTCTATTTATGTTTCTCTGCTTGGAACTATTGATGCAGCTCTTGCAAAAGATTACAAGGGTGCTCCTTTAAGTGCAGCCCAGAAGACTACAGATTTTGTATTTGGGGGTGATATGGACAAGTGGGAGAGATTTGCAAATACATTAAAGCTTAAAATGTATCTCAGGATGGTGAACGCTAAACCCGCTGAAGCTGAAGCAGGAATAAAAGCGCTGTATAGATCCGGAGCGAAGTTCCTTACTACAAGTGCCGGCGTTTCAACTTTCCCCGGTAGCCCTGATAAAAGTAATCCGTTTTATGAGTATAACATTCGTAGGCTGAACGTGACAACAAATTTAAGAGCCAGTACAACATTCACAAGTTGGTTAGGCCTTAATAACGATCCACGAGTTACCTCATATTTCGGCACTGCTAATCCTATTTCGATACACCAAGGAGATTACGCGGCTCCTACAGCTGTTCAACCCACATATCCAAATGCGACGGTCTTCGTTCAGTCAGCGACAGATCCGGTATGGTTCATCACAGATGCAGAATCATATTTTATGCAGGCCGAAGCGCGGGAAAGGTATTTTGGAGGAGCTGGGGCTAAAGAATTGTATGATGCCGGGGTTACAGCCGCGTTTGCCTTGGTTGGGAAAACTCCTGGAGCTCTATTAACAGGAGCATATGCTTATCCAACTAGCGGCTCTTTCGAACAAAAGCTAGAAGCTATAATTGTTCAGAAGTGGGCATCACTTGTTGCTGGATCACACGGCATGGAAGCGTTTTTCGAACAGAATAGAACAGGTTATCCAAGAACCAGCAGTGTATATTCTAAAGACCCTTCGTATGTCCCTGGGAGGTTGGTTTATTCTGCTAACGGCGTAACGGGCCTTGGAAATTTTCCAAAACGATTTTTGTATCCTGATTACGAAAAATCCAGAAATCCTAACACACCTGAGGAGGTTCCAATTACAACAAAAGTTTGGTGGGCTAAGTAAATAAAAGAAATATGAAAAGAAACATAAATTTATTAGCAATACTTTTTCTAAGCATGGCGATATTTTCGTGCAAGAAAGAAGATTTTGATTACAAAGAAGGATATGTTGGTGTATCTAAGGTAACTAATTATGCTACTTTCACTATGACCGGCGATAAATATGTTGTTGTACCAAAGGGAGGCACTTATACTGAGCCTGGTGTTAAAGCGAAAGAAGGGGATAAAGACTTACAGGTTCAGACAGCCGGTAGTGTCAATACTAGTGCGGCCGGGGTTTACAATCTTTCTTATTCTGCCGTAAACGCAGATGGGTTCTCTGCCTCGACCAGTCGTACAGTCATTGTCTCGGATATTGGAGCTGATGCCGCTGCGGCGGACTTGTCTGGAACGTATGCACGGACTTCGAATGGACAGGTGGCTACTTGGACTAAAATAGCGCCAGGTGTCTATACCGTACTTAATCCGGGGGGCGCTAGTGGTACTAATGTCACGGTAGTAGTTTTTCATACCAGTGCCAATGCTATTGATTTCCCGCAACAAGTTGCCAGCGATGGTGGAAGCTTTAGTGGATCAGATGAAACATATAATGCTGCAACTAAAACGTATTCATGGAGAGTATTAAATTCGGGGTATGGGACAGGTGTTAGAACTTTTGTTAAACAATAACTAGCTACATGAGAATGAAAAGAAATATATTTACAATCGCGATCGCATTTTTTGTTGTTATCATAAGTTCATGTAAGAAGGATGTGGAAGTGGGGGGTACCGCAGTGCAGGAGCTCGCCGGAGATTGGTATGTCAGAGTTTATAATCAAAACGGTACTTTGGCATCACCAAGCTACTATACCATCCACAGTTATAACACTGCTGCAAACACTGCATCAGAGATGTGGTTCGAAGACCATTATTATGATACGAAGTTTAAGGTGCCAGTGAGTCCCTCGACTCTTACGTTTGGCGGCGGTTCGGCAATTAAGAATTCTGACCCAGCATATGAGGTAGATATTACTTTAACTAATGGAAAAATCATAAAAAAAGGAACAGCAGGTCCTGCTTCTAAGAGCCCTACCGATTCTATATACTATGAGATTCAATATTCTGATGATGACCCTGTGAATAAAAAATACTATATGGGTGGATATAAGAGAACCGGTTTCGAGGAAGATGATCATTGATGCAGGTTTTTAACCGTTGGAAAAGAAGCAACTAATAACAGTTGCTTCTTTTGTTTTCAGAGTATATCATAATTAATTTTTAACTTTACTTTTTTTGAACCACCACCTCCACCCTCAAATTCCTCGACCCCTTTTCCACATCCTGAGTAACAATCAACGGTTGCTTTCCGCCTACTCCTGTACACGAAATTCTTTTCTCTAATATTCCTTTTCCTATGAGATATTGTTTCACCGCGACAGCTCGATTGAATGATAACTTCTGCAGATACCTGGCATCAGCGAACGGATTATTATTAGTGTGGCCAATCAACCGGATATCGTATTCCTTTTGCAATTTTAAAACTTCAATCAGTCGCTCAAGTTCAGGTTCAGAGCTGGACTTAATGAGGTGCTTGTCGGGCATAAAATGAATATTGAATAAGTCAATTTTCTGCATATTTCCAAGCTTCTCAAGATTGAAGTTTTGTTCTGAATTGGCGTTTTCCGCTTTTACATCAGCGGTTTGAAATACATATTCGGGATAAGTAGCTGTAACATTAACAGGGCGGTCGGACGGTACTTTTAAAGTGTAGAATCCATTTTTGTCGGCTGTTGTTTCTAAAATTTTAATCCCTGTAGAATCATCTTCACAAACTATTTTAGCAGCTAAGGGGAAACCGGTCTTTATATCTTTCACAGATCCCGAAAGAGTTTTGAAAACAAAAACCGGTAATTTGAGGTGTGATATAAAGTTAAAGCCTAACCCCTTTTCATAAATATTATCAATAACTAAGGCCAGCCTCTGGCCGCTTTTAACACTTATAGCTCTCGAGAAACTTTTACCTGGTCCGGGAGCTTCAAAAGCATTTGGGTAACCATTTTTTAAACCCGTGATGCCTTTTAATGTTACATCATTTCGACTGTTATTAGACCTAATAGGGAATGCGTCTCCATTGCGTATCTGAGATTCAAGCTTAGAGCTGGCATCAAATAACATCCAATCATAATCATCTTGTTTACGATGGGGCATAATTTCAAAAGTGAGTATGCCATTAAAAGGGATGTCCATGATGAACCAAATCGTATTTCGCTCCATTTCAAAGATGTAAGGCGATCGTTTATCACTCACTGGGAATTCTTGGAGACTTCCAAAGCCTTTGGGGGAGGCGGGAATGCTATAAAGCTTATTAACTGTAACCGGCTTTGCTGTAATTAGATCGCCATTAGCAATCTGTGCCTTTAAGCCAAATGATAACAGTAATGCAAGAAAAAGAAAAGCTGAGCGTATCATGTTATGCTACGCTAGCAAGCGAGAGTTTGTTCATCATCAAAGGTTAATCTAACCTTATCGGGATCCACACTTAACGTTACGTTTTTGCCAAAAATTAGGGCATGATTATCAGCCAGATGTCCCGCTGGGAAATCGAAGCAAACTGGAAAATTGAAATCCTGTACTTTTTCAAGGATAATCTCTTCAATGCTGCTTCCAAAGGGAATGTCATTATCTTTCAGATCGGTAAAACCACCCACAATTAGGCCGCTTAGCGAAGCAAGTTTTCCGGCGCGTTTAAGGTTCCAAAGCATCCGATCTACTGAATAAAAATATTCTCCTAAGTCTTCAATAAATAAGATCTTTCCTGAGAAATCCATTTCTGAAACCGAGTTGTTCATCATTACAAGCAAAGTTAAATTGCCGCCGATCAAAACTGACTGACTGACGCCTGGCTTATTGTTCGGATTTGCTGCTACTTCATAAATTAACTGTTCGCCGAACAGTGCTTTGCGTAACGATTCTAGGGAGGGCTTCGTTCCATCCGGCACGTTTAAAGGCATTTGCCCGTGAATAGTTTGGATGCCGCAATTTCGGGAAATATGACTATGCAGAACAGTAATATCACTAAATCCAACCAGCCATTTGGGATGTGTTTTAAACACTTCAAAGTCTAAATCATCAATTATTCTGACTGTTCCATAACCGCCGCGTGCGGCGAATATGGCTTTAACGGATTGATCATCAAGGAAACGCTGCAAATCGTTAAGCCTTTGTTCATCAGTACCTGCGTATTGATGATGTGATGCTGTGACCGTTTCTCCTGTTACGACTTCTAAACCCCAGAATTTCAGCAATTTTATCGCACTATCAATTGAACCGGGCAGTTTTTTTGCCGGACAAGTAATGGCAACCTTATCGCCTTTTTTGAGAAATGGTGGAGCGGAATGAGGGCGCATAGAGAAAGCCTTTAGAGTATCAAAAATACTTGTTTATTTAAGGGTTTTGGTAATACTGAGAAATTGAATGTAAGGTTTCATATAAAGCGAGGGTAATTCTTCGATCTTTGTGCTTCCATCGATATGCGACCATTACGTGATGCAGGAGATAAGTATTCATGAAAGCAGGCAAGAACAATTTCGCAGAGCCCACAAGGAATCTTTTGCATGCCCTCTTTGTGTGAAATAAATCCGCGCATTTCCACCTTCGATAATTTATCTTTGCCACATCATATAGAATTGAATTAATGTCTGATCTCGATAAATACAAACGTTTTACTGTTACCTCCGCCTTGCCTTATGCGAACGGGCCATTACATATCGGTCACTTGGCTGGAGCATATATCCCCGCTGATATTTTCGTGCGACATATGCGGCTTAAACGTAAAGACATTGTTTACATATGCGGATCAGACGAACATGGCGCGGCGATTACGATCAAGGCAAAAAAAGAAGGCATTACTCCAAAAGAGATCATTGATAAATATCATACGCAAATCAAAGATAGCTTCGAAGAGTTTGGTATCTCGTTCGATATTTATCATCGCACATCATCAGAAATACACCACCAGTTATCTCAGGAGTTTTTCCTTAATCTTTATCAAAAAGGCGAGTTTATTGAAAAAGAATCTGAGCAATATTATGATGAAGAATTTGACCAGTTTTTAGCCGATAGATATATTACAGGGACTTGTCCGAATTGCAATAACGAGGGCGCTTATGGCGATCAGTGCGAAAAATGTGGAACCTCTTTAAATCCACTTGAGCTTATTAACCCTAAATCCACTTTAAGTGGGAAACCCCCGGTTTTACGTGTAACCAAACATTGGTATCTGCCTTTAGATAAATACCAGCCATGGCTTGAAGAATGGTTGATAGAAGGGAAGAAAAATAAATGGAAAAGTAATGTTTACGGACAGTGCAGCTCGTGGTTAAAAGCCGGACTTCAGCCTCGTTCAATGACTCGCGACCTGGACTGGGGAATAGACGTACCACTTGAGGAGGCCAAGGGGAAAAAGCTTTATGTATGGTTGGATGCTCCAATAGGATATATTTCAGCCACAAAACAATGGGCCGCAGATAAGGGAAAAGATTGGAATCAATATTGGAAGAAACAAGAAAATGAAGCAGATGAAGCGTGCTTGATTCATTTTATCGGAAAAGATAATATTGTTTTCCATTGCATTACGTTTCCTTCTATTTTGCATGCGCACGGCGAATACATTTTACCCCAAAACGTTCCGGCAAATGAGTTTTTAAATCTTGAAGGAGAGAAGCTTTCAACATCTAGAAATCATGCTGTATGGCTGCACGAGTATTTAGAGGAGTTTCCTGGCAAGCAGGATGAATTGCGTTATGTTCTCACTTCCATTTTACCAGAAACATCCGACAGTGAGTTCACCTGGAAAGATTATCAGGCAAGGGTTAACAATGAACTTGTAGCAATACTCGGCAACTTTGTAAACAGGGTGATGATTTTAATGCATAAGTATTATGAAGGAAGAGTTGAGGGAAACACGGAATTAAATGACAATGACCTCAACGCTCAAATCGGAGCTATTTATAATGAAGTAGAAGAAAATATTGAAAGCTATAAATTTCGCCAGGGATTGGCATCAATAATGGATCTCGCCCGTTTAGGGAATCGTTACCTGACAGAGAACGAGCCATGGAAATCGTTCAAGACTAATCCTGAGGCTACAAGAACTGTGCTTCAAAATAGTCTTCACATCATCGCTCACCTTGGAACCTTGCTTCAGGCTGTGCTTCCCGGCACCTCAAAAAAGATTTTTGCTATGCTTAACTTAGGGGATGCAGTTTTTTATGATCAGGAAGTTTCATTTATTAGCGGGCATCAATTACAGCCCGCACAACTTTTATTCGAAAAGGTAGAAGATGAAGTGATCGAAAATCAACTGAATAAATTGAAAAGTAAAGCAGAAGAAACTGTAGCAGCGATAGAAGTAGTGCCGGCAAAAGAAAATATCAATTTTGATCAGTTTGCTGCGATGGATATTAGGGTTGGAACGATCCTGGAGGCAGAAAAAGTAGCTAAAACAAAGAAATTGCTTAAACTCAAAATAGATACCGGTATTGATCAGCGAACTGTTGTCTCCGGAATTGCCGAGTATTTTGAGCCGGAAAATATTGTAGGAAAACAGGTCAGCATTCTTATTAATCTAGAGCCAAGAGAAATAAAGGGAATACTTTCTCAAGGGATGATTTTAATGGCTGAAAATTCTGACGGAAAACTTAGTTTTGTAGCTCCAAACGAAATGCTGGTTAACGGCAGTGTAGTTAGGTAAAGAATTTGGTCCCGTAGTTCAACGGATAGAATAGAAGTTTCCTAAACTTTAGATGTGGGTTCGATTCCCGCCGGGACCACTAGAAACGCAGTTCTTGTATACGGGAGCTGCGTTTTTTCATGTATAGGTCGCGCTATAGGTAAAATTTGAATGACCCGCTATGCCCGCCATCTGCACCTAGAAGACCACGAATAAACTCTAACCTTAGTCCAAAGAAGGTCGTTGCTTTTACATAAAGACTTTATACCCGATAGGTGCATCGGCACACCAAGACTACCAAAATTTATAAGGATCAAAGAAATAAGCACATAAGCGGAATTGAGAGCTCCTTAGGTTCTTTGAAACGTATGAGATTAAGTGTTAAATTACACACTTATATGCCCGACAAAGTGAAAAATCAATATCTCCAGTTATTAGTGTATAACCTCATATTGATATTGTTTTCTTGCCAATCAAAATCGACCACGACAAATCTAATTTTGAACAGAGACGACAAGACTTCACTCTTCGCCTACTTTGACGAAAAAGGCAACAAAATATTAGGAGACTATTATGCGGCCTATACAGACACTATTTCTGAATATGGAATTGTAGCCGACCCGGGCTTTGTGTTAATTGACAAACAAGGAAAACATATTTATAAAATATTCCCGTTCGACAATGGTCCAGATTACACCAGTGAAGGTATGTATAGAATAATAAAAGATGGGAAAATCGGATACGTTGATTCGATAACTTCTAAGGTTTTGATTGAACCAAAATTTGATTGTGCCCTCCCTTTTGAAAATGGTAAAGCCAAGGTGAGTTTCGAGTGTAAAACCGTCTCAGCATTTCCCGGTGACGAGCATCCAACCTGGCAAAGCGACAAATGGGTATATATCGACCGAACCGGAAAGATTATCAAATAAAACGGCATATAACATAGGTAGCTGTTGCACAATCCCATTAAAGCACCACCAACATTCTTTCTGTCAATTATAGCTACTGTTTAACAATTGCATTTTCTGTGTGGCATTAAGCATTCACACTGTTTAATCGCAGATAAAGAAGGGCATGGGTATTTTTGAGTCTGGTAAGATCTTCTTTGATTATTGCCATAATCTTGTTCGTTTTAGGAGCATGTTTCAGCCATTTTTTAAGATTATAGGCAGTAGCGGCACCAAGCATAAATTTAGTTGCCTGCTGAATTCCTCTGGTCCAGATCCTGCGCATACCGGTGAAGTTAATCAGGGTTCCCAGTACTGGTTCTACCGTTGAACTTCGTAACTTTTTCATCCGTTTAGCTTTGGCCGTTTGCAGGCGCTCATGCATTTGATCGTAAAGTGCTTTATCCACAGTTTCTGTAATGCTTTTGAAATCCGCTTTACCAATGCAAGTACTCCGTAGCGGGCAATTGCGGCAATCCTTACTGCTGCTGCTGTAACGCTTCATTTGGTTCTTGCCATGATAAGTGCTTATTTTCTTAAAGGTCAGCAAGGCTTTATTCCCAAGCTGACACTCATACCGGTCCAGCAATTCATTGTAAATAAACCCTTCACGGGTGTGCTTGTATTGACCAAAGTTGGGGATATACCCTTCTATGTTTTGGCCCTTGAGGTACTTCAATGCTTCTCCGCTGGAATACCCCGTGTCTGCCAGTACTTCTTCAATTGCCAGATGATGTTCACTTAGATTTTCCTGCGCCTGGGTAATTGTTTTTGCTAAAGACTGGCTGTCTCTTTTATCACTATACTCGGCCATGATGGTAGTGATCACATGGCTGGAAGTGTCTACCACGGTTTGAGCGGTATAGTTGAGTTGGCGTGGCTTTCCCGGTTTGACACTGATGCGGGCATCCGGATCGGTTTTGCTATAGTGGGTATGATTGCTTAAGAACTTGGGGCGTATGGTATTACCGTACTTATCCAAATCTCCATCCTTATTGGTTCCTCCTTTAGGTTGATCTTTATACTCTTTTGCCTTCCATTGGTGGTGCCACTCTACTTCCTGCTTTTTGGCTGAACTTACTGTTTTACTTTCTTCTTCATGGAGTTCATCCATATAGCTGTCCGCATCTGCTATGACCTGCTTTTCAATCAGGCTGTCCATGCTGGCATTAGCTTTAATGTAAGCACTGTCAATAGCCTGGCGTTTACCGCTTACCATTCCCTTGTTCACACACAGGCGTAATACTTCTTTGAATAATTCCCGAAATATTTCTTCGCCGAACAGTTGCCGGGTGCGGCTGATGGTGCTATGCCATGGCAGAGATTCATCAATATCATACCCGATAAAATAAAGCATATCCATACGCATGCTCACATGGGCCATGATCTTCCGGTCGCTGTTAAGGTTCTCCAGATAGCCGATCAAGATCAGTTTGAAGAATACGACAGGATCAATGCTTGACTGTCCTTCCGAGCCATAGTATTTGCGCGTAATCTTCCGTAG
>DASVRX010000051.1:0-13742 GCA_036388375.1 Pedobacter sp.
CTGTTAATTCCTGTTTGGTGCTTCCGCTCCGGTAATAATATCTTCCTCTTACTGAAATAGGAACGGAGTAAGGATGTGTAATGATTTCAATAAAATGTTTTCCTTTTTCTTCGTGTAAATTTACTTCGGCAGAAATACCCATTGTGTTCCTAATCTTATTGGGCAAATCTTCGATTAGTTTTTGTAATCGTCCACGCCAACAACTTTTCCATTATCGTCTTTGCCGATAAAAATTATACCGCCATGGGCATTGGCAAAGCCACAAACCCATTTAAGGTAGTCATCGTGCCAACTTTGTTTGTATTCAATATTTTGTTGTTCGGGCATTTAGTGACTTTTAAATCCGATAGGTTTCTGAAAGTCAACAAATATAATAGAAATATGGGCGGCTAAAAGCACTCGTAAGCCCTTGGTGATTCAGGGATGTAAGCCGGTGGGAAAAGCTACAATCACCAACCAGTTTACCAGTCAGTTTAAACAATAGATATGACACACATCCGATGGAAATTCGTTTCTATGCAGGCGAAATTAGCATCACCAGGTATCAACCCCAATTGGAAAAACCTACCATTTATTGAACCTCCTTATTACTTAGTCTCGCAAACTGAACAATACCTGCAATCGATTAAAACGCAAATAATTAGTCTTAAAAAAAATTAAGATTTCACTATATTTGATATTATAAGCAATAGCGTTATTTGGTCAAATTTGAAGGTGCCCTATTCGGTGCCCTCTTAAGGCTTAAAAAATATAAAGTGCTGATTGAGAGGATATTATTAAAAACAATTTGTTCCCTCTCTCTCCGCCAAAATACTTGCCAAGAAACTAAAAGCCTGCAGATTACATTTGCGGGCTTTTCTGTAAATTAGATTTTGATCGGTAAGTAGTCTAAGCGATTACAATATTACAAGCACTCACCAAGTGTTGCTTCAATCTCGATAATGAGATTAAAGCAACATATCAACACACCTACATTTACTCCAATCTTTTGATTTACAGTAAATTAATACCGCTCCTCAGGCGAGTATAAATACGGCCATTTTAGCTGAATTATGAAGAACCTACAAGAAAAAACTTGTATCAACAGTGTTATCACTCCTTATTTGTAATAACCAAGAGTTGAGCCTGTTGCTCAAGGATTTAAACCAATTATAAAAACTAATTAATCTCCCAGAAATATTTCGCGGAGGGACATTTGATTTTTTTTCCTAACCATTTAATCATCATCCCTGATTTGATTTTAAGTCAATTTCGGGCCGGGTAAGACTATTCAATGGAAGGAGTATCTGTCGACCAATTAATTCATTAAAACCAAAATGTATGAAGACAAATTCTACACCTTTAAGATTAATTTTAACATTTCTAACCATTGTTTCCTTTGCAGTTACGAAAGCGTTCGCCGTTTTACCAGCCGATATGTGGCCGCAATCAGGGCAGACAGCTCAATGGACCACAAATACAAATAATGAATTATGCTTCGATGGAAATCAGCCTGGATTAGGGCTTGCTACCGTAGCTACTACCTTTGGTGGACTGGTATCAAATGACTTTACAGGATTGAAAATAAAGTTCGATGCGATCATCTCTTCAGGAGGGGAAAACACAACCGTAGTCCTAAGTTCGAATGGAACCTGGGGCGATAAAGGAATTGTTATTGATTTGAACAGATATCAAATACTATGCGCAAATAACTATACCTATCCCGGCACGGTGCTTACTACAAACTCCTCAACCTATCAAAGTACGGTTATAAAACCTGGTCTCTTCAATTCATTTGTTATCAATGTGAGTTCAACCGGAGTAATTACAGTTACCGTAAACGGATATGTTTGCACAACAACTTATAATGCTTCCCTGTCTGTTCTTCAAGCAACTGCACCGGTTCCCCGCTTTGCTTATATCTCGACAGGATTTACAGGTTTCAAACTAAAAAATCTTAAAGCAGAAAAAGCAACGGTTGCCAAGCAATACTTTACAACTTATGCTCCTCTTTCGGGAACCTATTATATTGACGCTGTCAACGGAAGTGATATTGCCAGCGGAACATCTGAAGCTGAAGCATGGAGACGTTTTGATAACGTAAACAAAACAATCCTTAACGCGGGTACAAAAATCCTGCTTAAAAAGGGTTCCGTTTGGAATCAGCGTTTAGAAATTAGGGGTGCGGGTACATCTTCAAACTGGATTCAAGTAGATAGTTACGGAACAAGCACAGCGAAACCAAAAATCTCGTTAACGAATAATGTACATGACATTGCAGTTCTTATTAGCGATTTAGATAAAACCTCAGGCACAGCCCGATCACAATCTATTAGCTATATAAAAATACAGAACTTGGAAATTGCCAATACACGATTGGGAATTTATTACCGAAGTATAACAGGAACAACCAATACAGGCTTTGCGGTTAATAACGTCACCTTCAACAATATAAATTGCGACCCTGTAATGAGTGCTATTAATTTTGCTCCCAACAAGCAGGCTGAAATCAACACTCAACTCGCAAACGTAAAAGGAAATCTGGAAACGGTATCAGGCAGTTCGGATGGTGGTGGTGGTGAATATCTTTTCCCTTCAGGCATATTTGTAGGAGGTAAAACATTCGGCGGTCAAACCATTTCGGGAAACCATACAACTGTTCTTACAGAATGGGAAGTATCTAACTGCCAGTTCAATGAAGCCATTAATGGTGTCATGTCTACATTCTATTGGCCAATTGCAAACACCGATGGAGCGAATATTTGGCAACAACTAATACATAAGGTAAAACTGACTAATATAACTTCAACCGGCATAGTAAATGGCGTTATTGGGTTAGATTGTGTTAATGGCGGGGCGGTAGTCGGTGCTAATGGCGTGATGCAGGCTGATGCAAATGGCTGGGGTTTATTTAAAAATGTAAATGTAACCATGGGATCGGCTGTTTCAGGAAGAACCTGGCCAAACGGAACAACCGGAGTTATTTTATCTAACTGTAAGAATATGTTGGTAGACGGATGTGAATTCTCTGACCTTTTAAATCAGGGTAATCCTGATGGCTGCGGTTTTGATTTTGAAACAAATAACGATAATGTAACCCTGCAAAACACTAAATTTCTAAACAACGATGGTCATTCAATTTTGTTAATGAATGGAGGAAACTTTGGTGGTAATTCTAACATCATTATTCAAAAAAACCTCATCGCGAAAAACGTAAAAAGTAGCGATTCCCCTACTGAGTTTCTTTTCTCTCTAGACAGTGATGGGCATTCTAATGTAAAAGTTAGAAACAATCAAGTATTTATGCGCAAGAAAAATAAGGATAATGTCAATATCACATTCTTGCCAGCGCGTTCATACATCACCGCATCAAATAATGATTTATATTACCTAGATGATTTAGCGGCTAATATTACCGTCAGCTTTTTGGGTTTACCTTATACTTACAAAGCAATAGTAAATTCGGTAGCTGCGCCGCAAGTTTCCAGCCTTATATTAAAAAACGGCAGTTCAACTACAACTACCAGAACGATACCTGTGTACAATGAATATTCACTGGCACATGGAACTCCCGCGAGTTATATGTTGAGTGAGAATTCAAGTTTTACAGGTGCTGTGTGGACCACCTATACTCAAAATTTCAATTATACTTTATCTTCTGGAAATGGCGGTAAAATTGTTTATTTCAGAGTCAAAAACATAAGTGGAACCTCTCCGACATTTTCAACCGCCATCACATTAAACGAAACGACGGGCTTTATGGCGGTTAATGCTAGCAAAGATGTAACTAGCAGTTTGTTGAATTGGGAAACTTCCTCAGAAGATCTAAAGCCGGCCTATCGTGTTAGTATATTCCCTAACCCTGCCGATCAAAGGATTAATCTTAGCTTCAACAGAGCATTTGAAAGTCCCCTTACTTTAACGCTATTTGATTTAAACGGTAAAGAATTGCAGAACGCAACTATCCCATCGCAAACTGAACCTGGTAGCTACGCATTAGATCTTAATGGTAATATTATTTCTGGAATGTATATTATCAGCGTTAGCTCGAACGAGTATAAACACTCAGAAAGAGTTATAGTAAGAAAGAATTAAACCATCAGGAATGCTGACATAATTCAGTAGTATTAAGGTAAACGGTGAGTTGGATAAGCATTCTTATCCAACTTGCTATTTAAAAGAGCCAACTAGCCTCAGTCATCGTGGGTACCCTACCAACAATAAGTACGAGCAAATAAGATAACTAGTTAAGAACTTATTCTGTTCTCAGATTCTTAACCGGGTTTGTTAAGGCTGCTTTTATAGATTGATAACTTACGGTAGACAAGGCAATAGCGATTGATAAAATGCCTGCAAATACAAACACCCATAAACTAATATCAACACGGTAAGTATAGGTCATCAGCCATTTAGACATGGCCCAATAGGCTACGGGAGCAGCGATTATAAAGGATATTACTACCAGTTTTACAAAATCTTTTGATAATAACACGGTGATTCCAGCTACAGACGCCCCTAAAACCTTGCGTACGCCAATTTCTTTGATCCTGCTTTCGGCCATGAAAGCGGCAAGACCGAACAAGCCAAGGCATGAAATTAAAATGGCAAGCCCGGCAAATAATGACGCCAAAATCTCCTGACGCTTTTCGTTTTCAAACTTCTTAGCATACTCCTCATCTACGAATTTGTATTCGAACGGATATTCCGGATTATATTTTTTGAAGATCACCGCCATCTTCTCCAGGTTTTGTGAGGTTGAATTGTTTGCATTCAGCTTCATCAGAACTGTATAAAACTGCATGAAACTGCTTTTTGCGCCGCAGATTAATATTGGCCTTGTCGGCTCATATGGATTGGTTAGGATGAAGTCCCTGACAACTCCTACAATATGCCAGTCGACGCCAAGATCACTTACCTGCTGGCCAATAGGGTCTTTGAATTTCATCACCTCCAAGGCCGATTCATTTATTATAAGACCGGTAGAATCTGTAGGATACTTTTTCAGATCAAGATCCCGCCCCTGCACAAATTGCAAACCCGCTGTGGTACCCAGCCCTTCATCTTGCAAATAGCGGTCAAATGAAGTTCGGTACTCAAGGTCCCTTCCTTTCCACGATTGCCCGCCTCCATTGCTCCAGGTTGCGGTAAGCGGAGAATTTGTTTTAGTAACCGATGTCGCGATGCCGTTAGCGATTAACTCGTTTTTAATCAATTCGTAGTTCTTCGGAATATCCCCGGTCATAAAATGATATGCCAGGTTGTTCATATTGTAACCCGCTTTACGCTCACGGGCATAATCTATTTGCTGTTTTACAATAATTGTACAGATAATAAGGACGATGGTAAATGTAAACTGCACTACCACCAGCGCTTTTCGCGGAGAAATTGCGGCATTTGATCTTTTAAAGCTGCCTTTTAATACCGAAACCGGCCGGAACGAAGAAAGGAAAAAGGCAGGATAGCTGCCTGCAATCAGTCCGGTAAATAATATGAAGGCTAGTATTGCCAGCCAGGTGTTAATATCGGCATAATTGATAAACAGCTCCTGTTCCAGAAGATTATTGTAGGCTGGCAAGCTTAACTGAACCAGGATAATTGCAATAACTCCTGACACAAAAGCTACCAAAACAGATTCGATAATGAACTGTGCGATAAGGGATCCTTTGCGTGCCCCGGATACTTTACGGATTCCCACTTCCTTTGCCCTTTTTTCACTTCGTGCGGTGCTCAGGTTCATAAAGTTGATACACGCAATTAGTAATATAAATCCCGCAATAATCAAGAATAATTTTACGATTCCGCTTCTTCCGCCGTCGTCTTCCACACCGTTTGTAAAACTCGAATACAAACGCCAGCGATCCATCGGGTAGAGAAAAAGTTCCCAGTTTGTTTTCTTTGCATCTCTATCATAGTTCTGTTTCAACACTCTTATTTTTGGAGCAACGGAAGCCAGACTTGTATTTGATTTCAGCAATACGAATGTCGGGGTGCTGTTATCTCCCCAACCGTAATCGGTCGCTGTCCTGTTTCTTATCACCACATCGTATAGAAGCAGGTATTCAAAATCGATTGAAGAATTGTTGGGCAGATCCTTTAAAACCCCGGTTACGGTGAAGTTTTCTTTATTATCCACTTTGATGATCTTGCCCATGGGCTCTTCATCACCAAACAAGCTTTTAGCCGTCTTTTCGGTAAGTACAATAGAATTGGACCCGTTAAGTGCCGAAGCAGGGTTCCCTTTCAGCATCGGGAAAGTGAAAATCTGAAGAAAGCCTGTATCTGCCGCCAATCCCTGCTTTATTATTTTCTTATCCCCAACCGAAAGCATGTTTTCGTTTCCCTGGTCGGTCCGCACCACACGCTCTACCTCAGGGATGTCCTTGGCAATTGCAGGCGCAGTCGGTTCCGATACGTTATCCGATGTCTTTATCTCCCCACCGTTCGGTCGAAGGTTCCATACCTGGTATATCCTGTCTTTCTTTTCATGAAAATTGTCATAGCTCACTTCGTTTTGTATCCACAACAAAAGCAATATCGCGGCAGCCATACCTACTGCGAGGCCGATAATGTTAATTGCCGAAAAACCTTTGCTCCGCAGGAGGTTCCGATAAGCTATTTTAAAAAAGTTTTTAATCATAATAAGTAAAGGGTCATACTTCTGCGACCTATACCAATGGAATGCCAGTCAAATATATTATTGATTTACAGATGATTAAATATAATAGGGTTAAAAATTTGTTCTTTTTCGATACAAACCTGCCCGCTTTTGGTACAGGTGATTGATTTTAAGGTCCAAACAATTGAAAACTGATAGATATTCTTCTCTTTAAGCTTGCTAAAAAGCTTTTTAGGAAACAAACTTCCAAGACTAATCCTTTTCAGTAAAGTGTCATCCCTGAAGGCTCATCGTATGCTTCACATAGCCACGCTTTATCACTCCACAACTAAACTCTTCTATATCAGCAACTTTAGCCCTAACGTGTAAATTAATTAGTTGAGGTAAAGCTTTGCCATGCTTTATTGAAATGGGGTGCAGCCATAGATAGTACTCGTCAATTAAATCTTGCTTTATGAGATATGCAGCTAACTGACAACTACCCAATACGATGATGCTTTTTCCCGACTGTTGCTTTAATTTTTTAAGCTCCCGGAAAACGTTCTGTTGCACTAAAACCGAATTGCTCCAGGGCGTTCTGCTCAATGTTTTGGAGACTACTACTTTAGTATAGCGGTTCATCATTTCCACTAGGGCCAGATCGCCCTTCGGAGTGGTTAAGTCGTTACTCCTGACTGTCCAGTATGCGGCAAATGCATTATAGGTATTTCTGCCAAGTAAAATCGTGTCGCAGGAATCGAGCAATTTTCCTAGTGCATCTCGCATTTCATCAGTCCAGTATGGGAGATGCCAGTCCAGGCTACCGTCGGGACCGGCGATAAAATGGTCGTTGGTGATGTTTAGGGATAGAATAATTTTTCTCATCTCTACTAGTGCTTCCGGGTATCCCGGAATTATGAATTGATCCGGGAAGCCCCTTCATTAGCTAAATTTATAGGTATTTGTTAGATACTATCTTCGTTTTTGCTCCCTTTAAGCAAGGCAAAGATTGCCATACTATGTCCGTGGCCAAGCTCGAACTCGTCTTTTAGCCATTTAACTATTTCCCCTGCCTTTACTTTAAGTTTCCCGTTTTGCGTGAAGCCTTTTTCTTCTGCAAGGGAATTGAAATCTTGAGGGCTCTTGCCGGTTTTTTCTTTAATGGTGTTGAGATATTCCTGGAATTGACATGATGTGTGATATAGGTTTAGATTTTTGTTAAAATAAGAATTTCCGGACTTTCTCATTACGGAGGTATAGTCCCAGCCATACCAATATTCCGAATACAGTTGCGAAATACAGTGGCTGACCTGCGCGCAACATAATGGCAATGGCGCCGCCAAGGTATCCGGTGAGCAGTATTGCGCCAAGAATGGCCGTACGCGGAATGCTGTAAATGATGGTGCTAATGAGTAATACAACACCAATCGCCGGAATAATATGCTCGGGTATACCGAGGGCTACCGATCCAGTAACCGCCTGCGAGGATTCTAGGATTTTGGCGATGGCATCAAACAATAGAAAGAATACGCAAATGCTGCTGATAATTCTGCCTAACCATAATGCGGTTCTTGAATGTTTGGCGTTTACTTGTTGATTTATTGTAGTTTCCATAATATGAGATTTTTAATGTTATTATGACTTATTTTTCCGGAAGCAAGCCAAGCTCACGGGAATAGAAAGATTCTTGATTAAGGATTTTGGGGAATTGCGCTTGTATCCATATAAGCGACTTCCCATAGATGTCCGTCTAAATCTTCGAAGCCGTGAGAATACATCCAGCCGTGGTCTTGTTTTGCCATCGGTGCTGTACCTCCTGCTTCAAGTGACAGGCTAACCATCTCATCGACTTTTTCGCGGCTATCGGCAGACAGGCAGATGAGCACCTCGGTAGTTTTCTTTGCGTCGCTTATTTCCTTGCCGGGTAAGAAGGTTTTGAAGAAGGGCTCAACGAGAAGCATCACATAGATATCTTCTGAAATGATCATACAGGTTGCATTCTCGTCGGTGAATTGTGCATTAAAACTGAATCCTAACTTGGTGAAGAATTTTACTGACTCGTTCAGGTCCTTGACCGGAAGATTTACAAAAATTTTATTTGCCATGATTTTGTTATTAGGTGATTAATTATTGTTTGTTAATTCAAAGGTAGGGCATATCTTCCAGCAGGGGGGTGTATAAACCTGACTTAAAAAGGTGTTTTTGCGACCTTCTTTTTGAGCCCTTTCTTAAGAGTGTAGAAATTAATTTTTAATTTTGGTGAACACTACTTCATGAACTCACTTGTCAATAAACCATGAAACAGATATCGATTTTAGTGCCTTTTGAGGCGGTTCCTTCCACAATCGTTGATCCGCGGTACATATTTACCACGGTGAACCAGTTTTTGGTAAACGCTGGCAAGGAGCCGGCATTTGAGATTAAGTTGGTTGGTCTGGTTAAACAGGTAAGCCTTAACAATGGTGCATTTGCTGTGAACAGCGATGTTTTAATAGGAGAGATAAAAAAGACTGATCTGATCATTATACCGGCCTTGTCTGGAGATATGCAATCGGCAATCGAGTTGAATGCTGAATTTATTCCCTGGATCGTGAATCAATATAAAAGCGGAGCAGAAGTAGCTTCCTTTTGTCTTGGCGCATTTCTGCTTGCTTCAACCGGCTTACTGAATGGAAAGTCGTGTTCTACCCATTGGTTCTCAGCAAACGAATTCAGGGCGATGTTTCCGGAGGTGAGCATGACTGAAGGAAGTATTATCACCGAAGTTGAGGGACTTTATTCGAGCGGTGGCGCCACCTCGTACATGAATCTGATGCTGCATCTGATTGAAAAATATGCCGGTCGTGAATTATCGATTATGGCCGCTAAGTTTTTTGCGATAGAAATTGACCGTAAAAGTCAGTCGCCTTTTGTGATGTTCAACGGACAGAAGAAACACGAGGATGAACCGATAAAACTTGCCCAAGAGTTTATTGAACAACACTACACGGATAAATTGTCGGTAGATCTGTTAGCAGATAAGTTTGCTATCGGCAGGCGGCACTTCGAAAGACGTTTTAAGAAAGCCACAAGTAATTCGCCTGCAGAATACATCCAGCGTGTAAAAATTGAAGCGGCCAAAAAGCAACTTGAAAATACCTCTATGAACATTAATGAAGTGATGTACGAGGTCGGCTATACGGATACCAAGGCTTTCAGAATGGCCTTTAGAAAAATTACGGGCATGTCGCCTATAGAATATAAGCAGAAGTATAACAGGCAGGCAGCGGCGTAAAAGGCTGGGTGCCTTTTGTCGCTTAAAGAACTCCGGTTATCTAAACTGTTTCGGTTTTTGGCCTTGCAACGCGTGTTCTGCGAGCTCGATTATCCGGTTCTGTCTTGTTTCCGGTCGTTTAGCCAGTATAATCCATTGCAGCATCATTTTCCTTAAAGACTTACTTAAGCTAAGAAAATATTCTTTCGAACCTGGCCTTGATTCGAATTTCCGTTCCAGGTCATCAGGAATGATTAACTCCTCTACCTCGTCTAAAAGTGACCAGCATCCGTTTGCTTTAGAAACTTCGATGCTTTTGTGTCCCGCTTCTTCCATAAGTCCCTCCTCGATAAGCTTAGCAACCTTATCTTTGTTGATCTTCGACCAATTGCTTCGGGGTTTCCGTTTGCTGAAAAACTGCATAAACCGGTCATCGCCAATACTTTTTCTGATGCTGTCTATCCAGCCAAAGCAAAGTGCCTCATCAACCGCTTCCCTCCATGTTATGCTGGGAACATCCGCCAGCTTTTTATACTGAACAAGCCATACCGATTGCTTTAACTTATGATTTTCTTTTAACCATGCTCTCCACTCCTGCCGGGTTGTTGGGCAGAATGTTTCTATATAGTCTTTTTCATTTTGCATAGCATACAGCGAGACTAAGTGCAATATAGCCGATATTTGAATTCCTGTACGAAGTGCTTCTTTAATGTCCACATAAGATCAATGACAGGAAATTTCGGGAAAATCCATTGTTGGTTACCGAACAATGGCATGAGCAGGGTTTGAACCGGATGATTAATTTTTCGTTATTCAATTTTTACCCATGCAACATTCACCATGTTATAATAGAATATTTCGTTCCTGAAGACAATGTAAAGGTCATGTCGTCCTTCGGTCTTTGGTAAAGGCAAGCTTGTTTCATGCCATGTTGTAAACCACTTATTCCAGTTAGCTATTGAGTTTAATGGTATAGGAAGGGTTTGCAACAGTTTTCCTTCAACAGAATCGATACGAAACTCGATCCGCCCACCCTGGCCAGGAGAGTATCTGATTCTTATAGAATCAACCGCTGTCAGATTTACATCGGAAAGCTTAGCATATCCCCCATCATTTGCATTGGTGAAAAGAGAGTCCTTTTTAACGTCTCTGACTTCGGTAAAATCGACTGGCAGAAATGTCGGAGAGCGCAGAATCAAGGTGTCAGTGGTTTTTAAAGGGCCAACATTCTCAGTTCCCTTATCACGGTAGGATGAAATCAATATTACTTTCCCACCGATCTTTTCGGAAGACATATTGATGCAATCCGACTCCTTAACCAATTTGGCACTATTATTATCTTCTAAATTTAAGATGAAGGCAACCATGGCAGCGGCATCATCGCGCGACAGGCCCTCGTGGGGAGGCATTGCTCGTTTTCCCCAAACACCTTTACCTCCTTGCATCACTTTAGAAGTCAGCATGGTTTCTGTTTTTAAATCCTGTGAATATTTTTTTGCAATACTTAGAAAACCGGGACCTATTTGAGAAGTCGAATTTAAGGAGTGGCAGGATTTGCAATCGCTATTGGCGATAAGCTGTCCGCCTCTTAAAGCTTTTTCGGACGCAACATTCCCCGACTTTGTCAAAATTTCGCCAGGCTTCAAATAGTAAAAGCGAGTTTGTATTTTTTTCGCATTTATTCCTCCCGTAAGTAAATCTTCCCTGTCGGTAACTTTCACTTTATAACAAAATTTTTCGCTGTAAAAGTCATTTTTACCGGGATGAACTATGTTAACTTCAGGTGCGGTGTTGCCTACTTGTATCTTTAAACTTGACCGGGCGGAAATATTGGCCTTGTCGGTAGTCACAAGTATGACCGTATAGATACCTGGCTCTCTGAAAGTAAAATCCGTTGTTTCTGCAGTAGAGTTCCCGCCTGGAAAAATCCATTTATAGGTCAATGCATCACCTAGATCTTTATCGTAAGACTTTTCGGCTGAGAACTTGACTTTAAGAGGTGCGGCTCCGGAAAGCCGATCAGCAGTGGCGATGGCGACCGGCGGACGGTTCCCGGAGTTATATTGAATTTTTACTAATTTTGAACCTTTGCTTTCCGATTCGCCCATGCCATATTCAAGCAAATAGAGGCTGCCATCAGGCCCAAAAGTCATATCGATGGGCTTATCAAAATGCAAACCAGGCAAAAAAGGCTCAATACTTGCCGTTTTATTGTTCTTGTCTAATCTCACCGCCTTAATCCAATTTCGACACCAATCGGCGATAAACAGGGTCTTATCGTAGTACTTTGGAAAACCTAAACTATTTTTCGATTGATGCTGATAAACGGGACCGACGATAGCTGTCCTGGCTCCATATCCAACAACAGGAAAATCGGGACTTAAATTATAAGGATACCATAGAAGTGGCTTGCGTACCGCGGGCAAGACATTGAGTCCGGTATTTTTCGGAGAGTAATTAACTGGACGGAGTGTGTCGGTGAAAAATAGACGGTTTAAGGAATCTTTACGAGGATAAACCTTATTATTTCCGGTGAAATACGGCCAACCGAAATTACCAGCCTCACCAACCTGATTTATTTCATCATATCCTTTCGGCCCCAAGGTAACAGAATCAACCGAGGCATCGGGACCTACATCGCTAAAGTATAAATACTGAGATACCGGATCAATTGAAAGTCTGTAAGGATTACGACATCCCATCACATAAATCTCTGGCCGGGCTAGTTTCGTAGCCCTGGCAAACAAATTTCCCTCAGGTATGCTATAGGTGCCATTCTTCTCAGGATGTATTCTGAGTATTTTCCCTCTCAAATCGTTTGTATTAGCAGAACTTCTCTGAGCGTCTGTGGCCGAATAAAATGTAAACGATGTATTATCACCGACGGCTATATACAAGTTCCCTGCTTTGTCAAATTCAAGGGACCCTGCAATATGATCTTGCCAGTCAACCGGTATCTTGAGCAGCACTTTTTCTGTTTTCTTGTCCAGAAGGCCATTGACAAGTGTAAACCGGGAAATGTATTGTTCGATAGGGTCCCCCCATCCTGCTTTTCCAGGCTTTACGCTGCGTGTGTTCAAGAGATAGATCCAGTGGTTATTGTCAAAGTTCGGATCGAGGGCCATTCCAATCAAGCCGAACTCAATTCCGTATACAACAGGTAATACGCCTACCAGCTTTGTTTTCTGTATTATGGGGTCATAAACCTTTACTTTTCCTTTTCTCTCAATGAAATATACTTTGCCATCCCTGGAAACGGCTAATTCAATTGGGCCCTCAACCTCGGTACTAAGCGTAATTTTTTCAAAGCGGTTTGATTCAACTTCCGGGTACTTTGAAGTAGAACTTACCTTATTAATTTTGAGTAACGCAGGTTGACCAGCCAGTTTAATGCTAAGAAAGAGCAAAAAAAGGATAATAAGAGATCTGTACATTTTGTTCTAATTCACTTTATCCAAAATATAGCGCACCTAAATGAAAGGCAAGTTCACTAAAAGATTGTTAATCTGACTAAATTTTGGAGCAAACGAATGTAACATTCTCATCAGTTTACTCTGAAGATATAACGCCCTGAACCGGTTTCCACTTTTACATATCCACCTTCCTGCCCTGAGAGTTTGATTTCTTTCCTGTCCGACAGTTTCTTGCCTCCTTCTGTAATTGCTTTGACATTCTTAGCGGGAATAAATACACTGGCTGTTGTATTGGCCGGGATCTCCACGCCAAGTATTAGCTCATTATTTTGAAGCTGCCAGGCCGAGCTGGCTTTGCCATAATAGGTTTGCAGTTCAGCTTTCGCGGAAGTAATTCCTTCTCCAATGTGCGGCATGATTTTGATTTTTTTGTAGCCCGGCGCATCCTCAGAAAGCCCCGCCATAACTCGGTACATCCAATCGCCAACTGCACCGTAAGCAT
>DASVRX010000052.1:0-7474 GCA_036388375.1 Pedobacter sp.
AACGCTGGCTGACCGCAACAGGTTTGCTGAGCATTGTAGATAACTTTACATCCCGCCTTTTCAAGCACTTTAACTGTATTAAAGGCAGTTTGAGGATAAAGTTGATCAATGAAGCATGGTATAAATAATTCAACCGTCATATTGAATGCCAAAGGTAAAAAGCTTAACCATTAAAAGCTGAACATTTTAACAATTAACCGTTGAAGCCCTAATTACCTTTCAGCGAATCACGAATACTGCTGATAGCGTTCTCTTAATAATTCCATCATATAACAATTCACTTCAAACTGATCGGCTACCGGAATTTGAGAATGAGGAATTACCGGCATATAAGGCACCGGACCAAACTCTGTGGTAATGGTCATGATTTTACGGCCAAGTTGTTGATTGTTATCTATTATCTGATCCCACCAATTTAGAAATGATGAAACAGCATATTGCCATTCTGGTGCCCTGGGGTCGGGTATTTGCGGTCCCTGTTCGAAGCCTACCCTTGAGTGGATATGACGCGCTTGTAGAATTGCTTCCTTCAAAATATCTTGAAAACCGTCAAGAAAACTTTCGCTAACACAAACCCAGTGAGAAAAATCGGCTGTAATGATAAGCTCGGGACGTTGGTTAAAATATTCTGCACTTACTGCCGGACTAAATCCGAAACGACCACGATGGGTTTCATGTGCTATTTCTACACCACTTTTATCGCTTACTTCGGCAGCAGCATCAATTAACTCGAGATTTTGCTCGAAAGTAAAAAAATCTCTGCCTGTATGTGAGTTTATTAAAATAGGACTTGCTTCCAGGCAGAGGTTTAAACTTTGTATAAATGATTCCTTAAATTCTTTAAAGTCTTTTCCGTCCGCTTCACATTGTTGAACTACTAAATGCAACTGGTGCTTTTGCACGTAATCAAAAAGCTTATGCTTCTCAGTCTTATCAGTTGGAAGCCAGGTGTCGATACCATCGTAGCCTGCCCTAAGGATTTTATCGCCGAATTCGGCAAGACCCAAATGTTCAGATCCCCAGTAAGGGGCAAGTATTTTTATTTTCAATTACTTAAATTTAGGCCACGAAGACACTAAAGCACTAGGCAAACTTCGTGACTTCGTGGCGAACTTCTTATTTATGCCTTTACTGAAGAATAAATTAGTGGATTTTGCACATCATCATTCATCAGATCACCAATTGTGTATTTGCCAAACTGTTCGTCTGATAAAATATTTTGCTGACCATTAAAAGTTGCACCATCCGGCATGTAAGCGCAGGTCATTGCTCTTCTGATACCCGGTGTCATATTTGCATGTGCGCCATGGATAGTCAATCCATTATGAAATGAGCAGCTACCTGCTTTCATCGGGGCAGCAACAGATTTTGTTTTCTTAAATTCCGGATATACATCAAATATTACTCCCATATTCTTTCCGATTCCAGGATTTTCAAAAGTGGTAGTTTTATAAGAACCCGGAATAAAGAACAAGCACCCGTTTTCGTAAGTAGCGTCGTCAAGGGCTACCCAGATTGAAATTGCTCGTCTATCAGAGAACGACCAATATGGCGTATCTAAATGCCATGAGGTTGGATTTGCCCAAGGCTTTTTAATTAGAGCCTGATCATGCCAGATTCGGATTCCATCAACGCCTGCAAGTTTAGCAGCCATTTCTCCGAGGCGCTCATCGAGCATTATTTGGTTCATTTTCTCGTTATCCTGCCAAAGGTTTTGTAGTTGATCAAACACTTTAGTGTAGTAATCCTGGTCGGGATTTGTACTAACCAGTGCAGCACGGTCTGGCAGTTGGTTTCCATTACGTTTAGCTAAAGCCTCATCTAAAGCAAGGCGCCAAAATTCCAATTCATCTGCTGATAAAAAGTCTTCCACAACTAAGAACCCGTTTTCTTGATAGTAGCCTATTTGTTCCTGAGATAAATCACTTTTCATAATTGTTTAATTAGTTAGAACATAAAGGTCAGCTTCTATCTACCAATAAAAAATGTACTTTTTGATTAATATTTGCACTTTTTGATTTTATAGAATTAAAAAAATCGTTTTTAGTCGTATCAACGTATAACATTAAGAATATTCATGCATTTAGTTACATTTACAATATGCCTGATTATAACAAATTTTTATCCCCAACTGAGCTTGATGAGAAATGGGGATTTTATGTTACAACTGTTGGTTATTCTAAAACATTGCCGAATCAGCAATATCCCAGAAATAATGAATATCCTGCTTCACACGCTTTTAACTGGAACAAGGGCCGGATTTTAAATGCTTACTATATTGTTTTTATATCCAAGGGTTCCGGCGTGTTTGAATCATCATATACCGCAGCTAAAAAAATCGAACAGGGTGTTTGCTTCTTTCTATTTCCGGATGTATGGCATCGTTATAAGCCGTACCCAGCTAATGGCTGGGAGGAATACTGGATCGGTCTTAATGGTAGTTTCGTTAAATCTTTGCATTCAAATGGTTTCTTAAATCCAAAAGTTCCTTTTACCGATACCGGTTCAAGCGGAATTATTCTGAATTTATTTCAACAACTTATCGAGGCTGTTAAATCTTCAGAGCCTGGCTATCAGCAAATCATTTCGGGTATTGCTCACCAAATTCTGGGACTTCTTTATGCCATCGAAAAAAACAAACAGGTTGGCGAAAATGAAGAGATTCAGTTAGTAGAAAAGACAAAGTTTTTGATGACGGAAAATATTGAGAAGCAGATGGAGGTTTCAGACCTGATTGTTAGCCTTTCATTAAATTACTCCGCATTTAAGAAAAAGTTTAAAAACCAGACCGGGATATCCCCTACTCAGTATTACCTTAACCTTAAACTAAAAAAAGCAGTAGAGTTAATGACTTTCACAACGCTAAGTTTCAAAGAAATTGCCTACAAAACAGGTTTCAAATCCCAATTCTACTTTTCTAGATTCTTCAAAAAGAAATATGGCGATTCGCCAAAGTCTTATCGGCAGAAGCTAAAGCTTTAGCCTTATTGTGTTGACTTCATAGTTTGCGATTGTGTTCTCAGAACTACAAATAGCATTACCAAACCCACAATAAAAAACATAGTTAAACCTAAAGCCGAGTTCCTGATATTTGAATGCTCTTCAATAAAAGCAAATGTGGCTAAACCGATAACGATAGCCACCTTTTCGGTCACATCATAAAAACTAAAAAAGGAAGCCGTATCAGTAGTGTTTTGGGGTAAGAACTTAGAATACGTGGAGCGTGATAATGATTGAATTCCTCCCATAATCAATCCCACCAGACCTGCAAGTGCAAAGAACTGGAACTTGGTTTGGATGAAATAAGCGACAATACAAACCGCTATCCAGATGGATACAACCAGCATCAAAACCTTTATATTTCCAATATATTTCGCTAAAGCCGACATTAAATATGCTCCTGCAATTGCAACTATTTGAATAATCAGGATGGTTGCAATAAGTTCGCTGGTTTCCATTTTAAGTACTTTGGCGCCGAACGCTGTGGCAACAAGCATAATAGTTTGTACGCCTACTGAGTAAAAAAAGAACGCATATAAAAAGCGTTTTAAGACATCTGTCTCCTGAAGTTTCTTCCATACTTTCCCAAGCTCGCTATAACCACTTTTAACTGCGTTTCCGGTTGATTTTAAGGCTGAAGCGGTGCCTTTTGGCAATTTATTAAAAGGGATTTGCGAGAATCCAATCCACCATAATCCTACTAAAAGAAATGATAGTCGGGCAGGGAAAGACCCATCAGTAATACCAAAAAGCTCCGGTTTCAGAACAAAGACAAAACAGATAATCTGCAATAAAACACTCCCAATATATCCGTAAGAAAAACCCTGTGCACTTACTTTATCCTGTTGGTCTATACTTGCTATCTCCGGCAGGTAAGAATTACTGAACATTACACCACCAATGTATCCCATCGCCGCAATTGAAGAACAAATTATCCCAAGTTCGAGGGTACTCAATTCAAAAAAATACAATCCCATACAGGCCAAAGCACCCATCCATGTAAAGGCCTTCATAAAAGACTTTTTGTTGCCTCGGGCATCGGCAATGCCCGATAAAACCGGAAGCAATAGAGCCATAATCAGATAAGCGACTGCCAAAGAATAATTCGCTAAAGCGGTGTTAACGAAACTAAAACCGAAAAAATCAACTTTATCTCCATACTCTTTTGTGGTAGTGATAATAGTATAATAAGCTGGAAAAATAGTTGAGGTAATCACAAGGTTGTAAGCTGAGTTTGCCCAATCGAACATTGCCCAGGCCCGGATTGTGCTTTTGTTATTCTTTTCTTGCATAAGGTTTTCGAAAATAGGATAAAAAAGATAGAAAGGAGAAATCTACAACATGGGGTAAATGATAGATTGTCGCCGGACACAAAGGACGGAAACTTAAACAATCCATAACATTCGGTGTTAACAGCTAAAAACACAAACATGAAAATATTCTTTTTTGCTGGATTGTTAGCTGTTATAATCAGCAGTTGCACCCAACCATCTAAAGATCTGGCTACAGTTGAAATAGGAATGTCGAAGTCTGAAGTAAGCGAATCTATCGGCGAGCCTAAAACAAAAAACGTTGTAAATAACACCGAGGTCTGGGATTATGCAGATTCGGGACGAACCGTGGTTTTTAGAAAAGATACGGTTTATTCAATCATGACTTCGCCTAAAGCCCGATTGGATTCCATGAAAGTATGGGTTGATAGTGCCGACAATAAAACTAAAAAAGTTCTTGGAAAGTTAGGCGAAAAGTTAAATAATGCTGGCAATAAGCTCGAAAACGCTGCCGGAAAGGCGGGGGTAAGACTAAAAAGAGACACTTCAAAATCGTATTGATTAAGATAAGGGTTGCGTGAAAATCAACTTATCACCGAGTGGATAAGGCAGCCCTGTTTTTTGCTTATACTGCACAGGCATTAGCCACATTGGCCGGTATCTGCGCCAACCAGGTTTAAATGGCTAAGATTCGTCTTGTGGGAAGTTTTTCAAAAGCAAATCTCTATAAAACTTACACGTTGGCCACCGACAAGGCTGTGAGCAGTTAAAACTTATAACTATACCCAAGCCTAATAACCTGAGTTTCATAATAATCCGTTGTGATTAATTGAAATCCATTTCCCCTAAGCTCTTTGTTAACGTTCATCGTGTTTATCAAATCAGTCGCATTTAAAAAGAGTTCCCCCTTCCCTTTCTGAATCTGCTTCTTCACTCCTAAATCAAGAGAGTATCTCGACCCAATCTTTCCCTGCGGAATAATATCCGGGGCTAAATAGATACTGCTTAGTTGTATTTCGAGTTGCTTTGGTAAATGGAGCAAGCCATTAACCTTCCAATTACCCGATGTTAACTGGTCATCCTCTGCTATAAAAAGTACCGGAACCGGGTACTGATTGATCGCTCTAAAGGCGTTAATTTTATTTCGATAGATATTAACGTTTGTATTAACATCCAGCCATTTAGAAACTTTTTGTTGAAGTACTACTTCAAAACCAGTATTAAAACTTCTGCCCGCATTTTGGAACACGTTGTAAAGCAAAGTATTCCCCGGAACCTGGGTTGCAATTCGTGTTATGGTGCCATTCGTGCTTCGATGGTAAGCTGCAGTGTAAATATTTCCTTTATTCCAACTAGATTTATAACCGAGTTCAATGCTGTTTGTAAACTGCGGTCGCAGTGCCGGGTTGCCTACTTTCAATAGTTCGGGCTCATCATATTTTGGAAAAATACGGATATCCACTTCATTGGGGCGATCTACCCGACGATTAAAAAACAAAGAAACCTTTTGATTACTACTCAATTTATACGCGAATCGCAAATTCGGAAAGGGCTGAGTATAAGTGTAACCATCGCTTTTGTAAGTATTATGATTGGGGTTAACATCGTAATTTACTTGCACATACTCAAGTCTTAAACCTGCTTCTACTTCAACTTTTGAATTTTCAAATACATAATTTCCGTACAATGCCGGAATGGTTTCACTGTACTTGGCAGGTCCGCCAGCATCAATATCTATCGGTGAATTTAACCCTGCAAAAAACTGCATATTAGTTGGAATATTTCTGATGCGCATTTTCATACCCCCCTCCAATTTTCCGTGTTTTAGAGGTTTTTGATAATCAACAGTCAGGTCCGATACGTGCTCATCAGAAAGCAGCGCAAAAGAATCTTTTCCGGTAAACGTAGGCATGATGTTAGTAAAAAAGTACTTTTCATCCTCCCTATGAAATGTGTAGTTGAAGCCCGCATTTAAAACATGGCCTGGTTGTTTGTATTTATGCTGAAAACTTGCGGTTGCTATAGCCGTATATTTTACTTCATCTTCTAAAAACTGCCACAAACGATTCCTTATAGATAAGCTTTGATTAAAATATGGAATATCCCCGCGATCGATAATTTTTTCACGGTTAAACAACCCTGAAATACTAAAGCTATTTTGCGTGTTAATAGTGTAATCTAAGCCCGATTTAACCGTCGCATAACTGGTATTACGGTTACGTTTAACCTGTTGCCGGATGTAGTCTCCGTTATCATAAATCCGATCAGTAAATTCATTGCGATTAAGGGTCTCGGTGTAGAGCCAATCGCCTTGTAAGAATGTGTTGCTTTTATTTTTTCGATAGTTTAAAGATATAGATGGATTCATTTTAGGTGTATTTTGATATTGAGGTCTGATGGTTGGAAGGTTCTCCTGCTTCTGCCATAGTGCGCCCATGCCTGAAGTGAGACTTACTTTTCCATTAAAGCCTTCCTGTTTATTCTTTTTGTAAATGATATTAATAATCCCTGCGTTTCCATTAGCATCGTATTTTGCAGATGGATTATTAATAATCTCAATCCTGTCTATCGCAGACGCAGGAATATTATCCAGCCCTGCCTGACCGTCGAAACCAGTAAGTGCGGTTTGTTTGCCATCTAACAGCACCGTTATTTTATCGCTTCCGCGTAATTGCACTTTGCCATCCTGTGAAGTCGTAACTCCTGGCAGCGAGCTCATGGCCTGAAGGACAGAGCCACCCGTTTGACTGATATTACCTGAAATAGAATAGGTTTTTTTATCCAGTTGATCCGAAACACCGGTTTGTTGCGTACCTGTTACAACAACCTCATTTAATAATTTCGAATCAGATTCAAGTTCGATTGCCCCAACATCCAAAAATTTACTTAATTCACCAACCAAAAGAGACTCTGACTTACTTATATATCCGATATATGATAGTTCCAGCGTGTATGATCCACTGCCGATATCTGTAAAATTGAAACGTCCCTCCTCATTGCTGATGGTACCTACTACTAGCTTACCATCTGACTGTTTCTTAAGCTTTACTGTAACATAAGGCAACTTAGCGTTATTTCCTTTGGCTTTTACTTCTCCTGAAATGGTGATCTTGTTCGTTTGAGAAAATAGAAGAGATGGAATTAATAACAGAAATATATAGATGTAAACTTTCATGAAAAGGCCTTAAGCATCAAACGATAAC
>DASVRX010000053.1:0-16141 GCA_036388375.1 Pedobacter sp.
TAGAAGATGCACAACTGGATCAGCGCTTTTCAGAATTACCTGTGGTTGCCAATAACCCACATATTCGTTTTTATGCGAGTGCAAACCTCAAGTCGTACGATGGCTATAATGTTGGCACGTTATGCGTGTACGACTTGCAACCTAAAACACTAACCGCGCAACAACAAGCCAGCTTAACCGCGTTGGCAAACCAGGTGAGCCATGTGATGGAGTTGGACTATGCCATCAAAACGATGAAGGAACAAAACGAGGCACTAGCCGAAATTGCACGTATTCAATCTCATGAGCTTCGTCTTCCGGTTTCATCAATTCTTGGTATTATGGATCTGATTAACGAAGAAAATTCTAATCTAAATCCTGACTATTTAGACATACTCAACCAGTCAGTAAGTTTGTTGGATACTAAAATTAGAACCATTGTAAATTATGCGAATCAAAATAGTTGATTATGACGTAGCATTATAATCTGTTTTGGGCGTGCCCCTGCGGGTCGGGCTATCCGCTCCAAGTCCTCGCCGTTCGTTCCTCACGGCTGTGGGCTTTCCACTTCTATCCCTCACGCTACTATTAAGCTCATTTACATAAGCACAGTTCAAACGAATTACATCCTTTCCGGCACTTCAATACCCAATAATCGCATCCCTCGCTTAATCACAGATCCGGTAGTAACAGAAAGTGAGAGTCGGAATTTTTTCAGTTCCTCGTCATCTAATTTCAAGATTGGTTCTTCGTGGTAAAACTTGTTATAAAGCTTCGCTAATTCGTAAACGTAATTGGCAATTTGAGCCGGACTGAAGTCTTTAGCTGCTGCCGCTATAACATCAGGGTACCTGTTTAGCGATAATACAAGTTCTCGTTCTGTCGCTGTAAATGTTTCTAAATTATCAAACTCAAACTTTTCCGTTCCCACTTTGGAAATGATAGAGCGAATACGTGCGTGGGTATACTGAATAAATGGACCGGTATTTCCCTGGAAATCGATTGATTCGTTTGGATCAAATAGCAAACGCTTTTTGGGTTCAACCTTAAGCAGGAAATACTTTAAGGCCCCCATGCCAAGCATCCTGTAAAGCTCTCTTTTTTCATTTTCGGAAAAACCGTCAACTTTACCTAATTCTTCGGTTCTCGACTGGGCGGTTGAAACCATTTCGTCAATCAAATCGTCGGCATCAACTACAGTTCCTTCACGGGATTTCATCTTTCCGGAGGGAAGATCAACCATTCCGTATGACAAATGATATAAACCCTTGGCCCAGGATTTTCCCAGCTTCTCCAGTATCAGGAAAAGAACCTTAAAATGATAGTCCTGTTCGTTTCCAACAACGTACAGAGACTCATCCATTCCAAAATCATTGTATTTGAGTTGGGCCGTTCCTAAATCCTGGGTAATGTAAACAGAAGTCCCATCACCACGCAAAACCAGCTTTTCGTCCAGCCCTTCGGCGGTTAAATCTATCCAAACTGATTTATCTTCCTTTTGAAAGAATACTCCCTTTGCCAGGCCTTCGTCTATGATATCTTTCCCAAGTAAATAAGTGTCTGATTCGTAATAGTACTTTTTAAAATCGACGCCCAGCTTTTTATAGGTTTCGTCGAAGCCGGCATAAACCCATGTGTTCATCGTTTTCCACAACTGAATCACCTCTTCATTCCCGGCTTCCCATTGCTGCAGCATTTGCTGTGCTTCCTTAATTAGTGGCGCATTTTTCTTTGCTTCCTCTTCCTCCTGCCCTGCTGCCTTAAGCTCTTCGATTTGTTTTTTATACTCTTTATCAAAAATCACATAATACTTTCCAACCAGGTGGTCGCCTTTTAAACCTGTACTCTCAGGCGTTTCGCCCTCACCAAATTTTTTCCAGGCCAGAATCGATTTACAGATGTGTATCCCTCGGTCGTTGACTAAATTAGCCTTGATCACGTCATAGCCGTTTGCCGATAATATTTCGGCAACAGAATATCCCAATAGGTTATTACGCACATGGCCCAAATGCAGCGGTTTATTGGTGTTTGGCGAAGAATATTCAACCACAACCTTCTTCCGGTTAGGTGGAAAAACTGCAAAGCTATTCTGAGAAATTTGCTCTTTGTAAAGCTTATTGAGGTAGGTATCGCTTAACGACAGATTTAAAAAACCCTTAATTACATTGAATTTGGAAACCTGCTCTATGTTATCAACCAAAAATTGCCCAATCTCGGTTCCGGTTTGCTCCGGAGATTTTTTTGACAAACGTGTAAGTGGAAAAGTAACCACAGTAATATCACCTTCAAACTCCTTGCGGGTTTCCTGTAAGCCTATTTCAGTTTCCTTTAAGTCGGTATTATAGATTGCCTTTACAGCATTCAGGGTTCCTTTAATAATAAAATCCATCGGTCAAAATTAACATTAAAGAAGGAACGGTTAAAAGATATCTTGAGAGAATTTAGCAAATTAAAACAACAACGTTTAAGGAGCAAATAATGCAATAACCCTTGTTTATAATCTTGTTGTAAAGAATCCCGCCGCCTAGCTTCGAATGTAAAAATCAGGAACTATCTGCGTTAAGATGTAACTAAACCACAAATAAAAAGAATAAGCATATATTCATTAAAAAAACTCATTTTTGCCAAAAATTAATTAATGCAGAGCTACGAAGAATTTATTGACCTCAGCGTTGGCTTTCCACAAGAAGGCTTTGAAGTTATTGACGACGAATTATACTTCCATGATTTAAATCTCATGGAAATGATTGAGACATACGGCACGCCGCTTAGGTTTACCTATGTTCCTTTGATCAGCAAAAAAATACAACAAGCTAAACTTTTATTTAAGAAGGCGATAGTTAACAACAACTATCGTGGTAGCTATAAATACTGTTATTGCACTAAAAGCTCTCATTTCAAACATGTTGTTGAAGAGGCTTTAAAAAATAATATCCACCTCGAAACCTCATCCGCATTCGACATGCCGATGATCGACGCTCTTGAGAAAAAAGGTCTCTTGAGCAAGGAGATTACCGTGATTTGTAACGGGTTCAAAACCTATCAATACAAGCAGTACATCATCGATATGCTACACGATGGCTTTTCGAATATCATTCCTGTTCTCGACAATAAAGAAGAATTTAATCTCTACGACGACGAACTGGATATCCCTTGCAATCTTGGCATCAGGATAGCGGCAGAGGAGCAGCCCGACTCGCAATTCTATACCTCAAGATTAGGTATCAGAATGGAAGATATTCTTGATTTTTACAACAACAAAATCGCCTCGAACGAGAACTTTAAGGTTGTTTTACTGCACTTTTTTATCAACTCCGGAATCTCCGATACACCCTATTACTGGAACGAACTAGAAAAGTATGTAACACTTTATTGCAAATTCAAGAAGATTAACCCGCATTTAACTACCCTTGATATTGGTGGCGGAATGCCGTTCAAAGATTCTTTGGTTTTCGACTTCGACTACGAATACATGGTGAACGAAATCGTAAAACGGATTAAAGAAATCTGCGCCGAACACGATGTCATAGAGCCGGATATCATTACCGAATTTGGCAAATACACTTGTGCCGAAGCATCTGGAATCTTGTATAAAGTACTAGGACGTAAACAACAGAACGATCGTGAGAAATGGCTTATGCTCGATGGATCGTTTATCACCAACCTTCCTGATGTTTGGGCTCTAAATCAGAAATACATTTTATTGCCCATCAATAACTGGGATTCAGAATACGAACGGGTAAACCTTGGGGGCATTACCTGTGATGGACAGGACTACTACAGTCAGGAAGCCCACATGAATAACGTGTTTATGCCAAAAACCCGTAAGGTTCAATACGTTGGATTTTACCACACAGGTGCCTATCAGGAAGTTCTAAGCGGTTATGGCGGTATTCATCATTGCCTGCTTCCTTCCCCTAAACATGTAATCATTCGCCGAAATCGCGATGAAACGTTTAATTTTGAAGTGTTTGGGGAAGAGCAGAATAGTAAACAGGTGTTGAAGATTTTGGGTTATACCTAGTAGTTTCTACTGGGATGCCGGTGTTTACTCGTAGCAAAATTAGATAAAAGTCTGCAATTCTATAGTAATTAGAACCGAGGTCGATTTAATCATGTATAAAGCGAGCTAAATTCTCATTTTCATAAAAGGCGATTTTATAAATTGCATCACCGTAATCCTTGCACTAATTTCCAAGCATCGGTCCCATCGCTATCCCCTTGGTTAAACGAAACGGCATTAGAGGCGGCATTTTTGACGGTTAACCCTTATTTAAAGACTATTTGAGCCATGTGCTATACTGGGATCATCCATCTGTTAAGATAATGCGTTATCAAACGTTTACACCTTGTTTCAATAACTGAAGAAGAGGACTAGATGAAGTTTTGAATTTACTGAATAAACTCATGACCCAACGTCTGCATTTATCCGTATTCCGCTCAAACAAATACCAGAAAAGGGTTGAGTAAAGCATGGTAACTACACATATTGCCGTATATAAACCAATGTTCTTTGCATTTAATTCGCTCACCTGGAAAGACAACCAGCTTGTGATAAACATACATAAGGGTAAGTGCGTGAGATATAAAGTGTAAGATACGTTTGACAGATAAGCTGCAAGTTTCTTTAAAACCGGCATTTTTATATCCCAGGTACACAATACAGGTATCAATAAGCCAAAGCTGATAGCTAAAGTAAAATCATTAAAAAACAAAGGGCTTAGTTTAAATCTTATCATAATTAATATAAAACCAAAAGCGAGAAGTATAAAATACTTAAGGAAACTTGCTAGTGAAAAGCCCGCGCTTAATTTTTTATAAATGATAAAGCTGACACCTCCCATCAGCCATACAAGGAAATAGATGGCTATTTCGGAGCCAACGATGATAAATACCCCTGTTGCTAACAAGGAAAATGCCATTCTTGTATATAAACTATACTTTGGATAAACAAGAAAGTACAATACAGGAAACAAAACGTAATACCAAAACTCATAAGGTAAGGTCCAGGTGGGGGTATTGAACCCCAGGGTTGGAACCAGAATCCCCTGCAGAAATGATACGTTGCCAATAAAAACAGACGCGTTTAATGATTCTCTTGCATTAAGCCCTTCGAAATACTTTATCTGCTCTGTATAGCCTAAAGTACTAGGAAAAAAATGAAATCCGAATCTGTCAATAACAAAGCCAATAAGAAGAGCAGGGATCAACACCGTCCAAAGCCTGGATAATCTGTTGATTGAATAGTTGCTGAAATTCCACTTATTGGCCCGTGCAGATTCATCAATACTTTTGATTATAAAAAATCCACTCAGCACAAAAAATATGACCACGGCCTGGTGACCATAACCTGTTACGAAATAAAATAACTTTGCAAATAAGCCAATCTCAGACAATGAAACTTCTTTGAAACAGACTATTCTAAGATGACCTGTAAATACGATTAATGCGGCTAAACCTCTTACAAGATCCAACCATAAAAAATTATTTTTCTGTTTCATTTTGGTGAGTTTGACTTCTTTCGACTTAAACTACATTAAGAAGTCTTCTACGCTGGATTTCACAATTGGTTAATAAAAGTTGCAGGCACTATAATAAACTAAGCTTGTATTGGCGAGTGTTGATAACAATTGTTATTTGAGGTTGTAATTCAAGCAATTAACTAAAGGTGGTAATTACGGTATTATTGTATCTTCTAGTAATGTCCCTACATCATATTCTATCTAGGTTACAAATAAGTAGGTACAATCATCAGTTGAATATCGAACACATGCAAATTTCATTTGAAGGCTTTTCGAAAAGCAGTTGCCGCATTATGGCAAATGCAGCCCCGCTTTTTGTTCCAAATCCTCATTTCGCCGCCCCCCAAAAAGGGCTGTGTATTGCGGGTTTTCCGGGGCAATCGGGTTTGAAGTGGCAAGAGATGTTTTCATACAAAAAGGTATGGGTAACGATGGATGGACGCTGATAGATAGAACGTCGGTAAAAGCGAAAATCTAAAACAAAAAAACCGCCTCACGGCGGTCTTCCATTTATGATCGGTTGTTTACTTCGCGATTTATAAACTGAAGCACTAATACGATTTGCTATACACAGAGTTGCATTTTTTCAAAACTATTTTATAACCTTTTAACCATTAAGCTTCTCCCATCATCAAGCCTTCAATACTGTGTGCCTGAACAATCGGTTCGAGTTCGTCGACCAGGCGACAAGTGAGATGCTGCTTTAAACTGTCGGGTAGTTGTTCATAAAACGAACGAGTCACTTGTAAATCGTGCCGTTCGGCGTTAATTGCACCGGGAGCATCAACTCCCAGAACTAGTGCAGGTCTGGATTTATCGGATAGGTTGGGTGTACCGCGATGTATGGTTAATGCTGATCGTGCTGAAATATCTCCCATCTTAGGCATTTTCTGTTGCGCACGCTGCACGTACCTCTCGTAATACGATTTTGGCGGAAACATTCCATGCTGAAAACCGGTCGGCAAATCCCATTGTGTGCCGGGGGCAATTTCAAAAGGTCCCATGTCTTCAAACACATCTACTGTAGTAAGATTGAATGCCAGCGAATTTAATCTTCTTCCAATAAGAGTATCAGGAGGAGCGGGAAAATCACGATGCCATGGTTGGCTTTGTGAACCGGGGTTAGGTACATCAAAACCGATTTCAACAATTTTATAGTCCGGACCGAGTACTGCCTCACATACAAACACCACCCAGGGATGTGTGGCCAGATCAACAAAGCCTGAAATATCTTCCGGGTGAATTTCAACGTAATGCCTTTTCGGACCGCGCCCAACCGCGCCGCCGGGCCGTTTCAATGCCTCTTCATACAAAGCCTGAACTTCTTGATGTAAAGTCTGCACCCATTCTCTGCTGAATGCACCTTTGAATCCTATAATTCCGTCTCCATATAAACCTCCCATAATAGTTGCAGTATCAAAGGCTGGTTCTAGAAGCGGGGTGGCCAAGCCAGTTTCTTCTTGATTTATATTTTCGGTTCTCATAATCTTTTCAATATCACCACAACGATAATGCCATGTTAGAGCATCAGCACTTAGGGCTTATTTTCTTATAAATTAATTTTGGCGCCAATCAGACACTCGTTGACGCTAATACTCATTACTCTAGGAAACCATTTGAGGATAAGAAATGTCATTGACGCGTTGAAAATCCGCTCCTACCGAGTTTTTTTATACTTTTCATAGTAACCAATTCTGACTATCCTCGTAGTAGAGGCTTGTAAACAAAAATTGGACAGATAAATTAAAACGAAAGAAATGAACAAATTTACAAAAGGATTAGCAGCATTGACATTAAGTATCTTCGGGTTTTCAGCAGTATCATTTGCGCAAGCCAGTGCTACCGCAACAGCTGAAGCAATCGTGGTAACGCCCATCGCTATCACAAGAACAGTTGATATGAATTTTGGTAACGTTGCAGTAAATGCTAACGGAGGTACTGTTGTTTTAGCTCCATCTAATGCAGCGCGTACAGTATCAGCAAATGGCGTGGTTCTACCGAGCACAACCGGTACGGTTACTGCAGCATCTTTCACTGTAACAGGCCAAGCAGGTTACACGTTCGCAATTACTTTACCAAACAACGCCACTCCGACTACGCTTACAAGAGTAAATGGTAATGGAGAATCAATGACTGTTAATGCGTTCACGAGCTTTCCTTCAGGAGTAGGTACTTTAACCGGAGGAACACAAGTAGTCAATGTAGGAGCTACATTAAACGTTGGTAATACCCAGGCAGCCGGTCAGTATCTTTCAGGCACTCCATTTTCAGTAACAGTTGTTTACAACTAGTATCATGGTTTCTTGAAAAAAACGCTTGACATATAAGCGTTTTTTTCTTTTATCTAATTAACGCAAACTTAGTATACTGATGACGCTACTTAAAGGATATAATCTTTCGGGCTATTTCCGCTTATCCCTAGTTCTTATTATTTTCCTTTTAGCTACTAACTCGGTTAAAGCCCAGGGAAACCTACAAATTATGCCTAAAAGAGTAGTTTTTGAAACAGGGAAAAGGTTTCAGGAACTAAATCTGTCAAATATCGGGCATGATAGTGCTAAATATGTAATATCCTTTATCAATTACAGGATGAAAGAGAACGGAGAGTTTGAAGAGATTACTTCTCCAGAAGAAGGCCAGAATTTCGCAGACAAATATTTGCGAATCTTCCCTAGAACTATTACTCTGGGTCCGAATGAGGCACAATCAATCAAGCTTCAAACAATCAGGACCTCTGACTTACCAGCGGGAGAATACCGTTCTTATCTTTACTTTAGGGCTGTACCTAATTTGACACCACTTGGAGACACAAAATCCAAGGCGGATACAGCTAAAAACATCTCTATTAAATTGATACCCTTATTTGGTTTAAGTATACCAGCAATAATTAGGGTAGGAGAAACAAATAGTAATATAAGTATCTCTGATATTAGCTTAGATTCCACCAACAGTGCTCCGAAATTAAAAATCACATTTAATAGAACTGGAAACAGCTCGGTTTATGGTCATCTTTTTATTAAATATATAGCACCAGATGGTACAGAGCGGCAGGTGGGCGTTGCGAAAGGTCTGGCGATTTATACACCAAATAAGAAAAGATACTTCACGTTAGAATTGGAGCAGAATAAAGAAATTGATTACCACAAAGGAAAGCTTAAAATTATTTTTTCTACACCAGACGAGGAGAAACAGGTAACCATCGCTGAATCCGCATTAGCGTTGAAATAGTTTGTGGATAGTCAGAATATTATATGACTGCTCAACAACGGTACAGCATGAAGCTAACAAAATTACGGAGTACTTATTTCAGAGCAATCATTTGCTTAGGATTTATTCTGATCGGTACTACCTGCATTAGGGCTCAAACCGTGTCAGTGTATCCTAGACAGAACTTAAGCTTTGGTGCCATCATACTAGGTACCACAACAGGAACAGTCACCGTATCCAATAGCGGTGTGCGAAGCTCAACGGGGGATCTGATATTGGCAGGATTGGGAGTTTTCTATTTTCCGGCAACTTTCGAAATTGAAGCTCCTGCAAACAAATCTATCTCGATTTTGACTTCGACGAATACCCAGCTTTCGAGTATCAACGGAGGTTCCATGATGTTAAGTTTAGGAATCCCTGATAAAGGTTCATTATTCATAAACATGGTAGCTCCTCCGCAAAGAACAACCATAAGTATTGGAGGAACATTGACAGTAGGAAATGAACAGAGTAATCCGGCGGGAAGTTACAGCGGGACCTTTTCAATTACATTTATACAGGAGTAAACCCGAGAGGGATTGCGATGGATAGAGAGAAAACAAATAAGCGATCTGGATATTCGGCTATTACCATTTATATTCAGAATGTCCTTACTTCTTCACTATTGGTGTTGGCTTCTCTATTGTCTTGGAACGTTGCCCTCGCAGATGACACCCCGCTTCCACCTGATTATGACGAAACATCTATCTTTTTTCAAGTTCCGAGAGTAGGGGGACAAGAGGTCCCAGCATTAATCCGAAACCAACAAGTTTATCTTTCAATTACCGATGTTTTCAACTTCTTAAAGTTAAAAAATAATCCGTCTGAGAATCTAGATTCTATCTCTGGTTTCTTCTTAAACACTGAGAACAGATACCTAATTGATAAAAATACCGAACGTATTATCTATAAGAATAACGAGGTAAAGCTAAGCCCTGGAGACTTGATAAAGACAGAGACAGGTTTATACTTAAAAGGAAACTATTTCGGAGATGTGTTTGGACTGGTGTGCGCCTTCAATTTTCGTGGATTGTCCGTGACTTTAAACACGATACATGAGTTACCATTAGTTAAGGAAATGAAGTTAGAGCTGATGAGAAAAAACATTAGCTTGCTCAAAAGAGAGGTAAAAGCTGATACAAGCATTGGCCGAAGCTATTCACTTTTTAAAGCAGGAATGGCGGATTGGTCGGTTTACAACACGCAACAGGAAAATCGAGCCCCTTTCACTCACCTTAATTTGAATCTCGGGGGCATGGTAGCCGGAGGAGAAACAACCGTAAACTTAAATTACTTCAACAGCCAGTCTAACAACCTTAAGCAACAGCAATATTTATGGCGATTTGCAGACAATAATCAACCTTTATTAAGGCAAGTACTCGCGGGAAAAATACCAACCTTTGCCACTTCTACATTACCAGCCTCCGTAGTTGGCTTGCAATTTACCAATACACCGACAACTTATCGTCGTTCTTTTGGCACATACCGGATTACAAATACAACTGAACCAGGATGGATGGTTGAATTATATGTGAATAATATTCTTATAGATTACGTCAAAGCTGATCCATCAGGGTTTTATCAGTTTGATGTCCCGCTAGTATATGGGAATACTGCGATTAATTTGCGCTTTTATGGTCCTTGGGGAGAAGAGCGCTCGAATGAACAAAATATCAATGTGCCGTTTAATTTCTTACCCGATAAAGAATTTGAATATGTGGTTAGTGCAGGCTTGGTTGAAGATACATCTAGTAGCAGGTTTTCACGGGCGGCATTCAATTATGGGCTAACCAGGAATATCACTGCTGGCGGCGGAGTTGAATATCTTTCATCAGTAGGTAAGGCTCCTATGCCGTTTATAAACACCTCTATCAAAATATATAAAAACATACTTTTTACGGGCGACCACAGTTACCGTATCAGGTCCAGAGGTATCTTGTCCTATACGACAAAGTCGAATGTGCAATTAGAACTAAACTACAGCTATTACGACAAGAATCAAAAAGCTATAAACCTGAGGTACCTCGAGGAAAGGAAATTTGCCGTATCAATCCCATTCACAACTAAAAGCCTACATGCATTTTCGAGATTTACGCTAAACGAGATTGTAATTCCCGGATATAAATTCACGACAGCAAACTTGTTACTCTCCGGTGTCTACCGCGGTATAAATACCAATTTGAGCACTTACGCCGTTTTAACCCGACAAGCACAAAACACAAACATTTATAGTGACCTGGCACAAACTTATCGGCTACCCAAAAATCTGCTATTTACTCCGCAAATCCAATATAGCTTCTCTCGACATAGTATATCTTCCACTAGAGTGGAATTAGAGAAACGTTTTGCAGCACGTGCTGTGATTAATATTTTCTACGATAGGAACTTCTTTGCTTATACTCAATACGCTGGAATCGGTCTCAGATATGATTTTTCCTTTGTTAGAATGGGGGCTACCGTACGGCAAGGCAGAAACAATTCCAGCATGACACAACAAGCGAATGGAAGTATGACCTATGATAAGAAATCTAAGTATTTGGGATTTAACAACCGAAGCAGCATAGGGCGCGGAGGAATAACCGTACAACCGTTTATGGATTTAAATTCGAACGGGAAGCGAGATATCAATGAACCAAAGGTATCGGGACTAAGAATTCTTACTAAAGGGGGACGAGTATTTAATAACGTAAAGGACACTACTATTCAAATCTTCGACCTTGAGCCCTACGCAAAATATCTCTTAGAAATTGACAAGGCCAGCTTTGAAAATATCGCTTGGGTGATAAAGAATAATACTATAAATGTGTCGGTTGACCCAAATCAACTCAAACTTGTAGAGGTTCCTGTTACAATTGCAGGAGAAGCATCAGGAACGGTACAAATAAGCAAAAATAAAGAGCAGAAGGGTCAGGGACAGATAAAAGTTAATATTCACAGAAACGGGACCCTAGTGGCACAAACGCTTACCGAAAGCGACGGATTTTTCAGTTATATGGGTTTAAAAGCAGGCCCCTACACTGTACAAATAGATCCGATACAACTTAAAAATCTCAAGCTGAAATCTACCCCAGAGACACTCCAAATCGATATTGTGCAAAAAACAGAAGGTGACATGGCCGATGAGCTAAACTTCGTACTTTCTCCTGCTCGTTAGGTAATTCAGCAGGGTCATAACTAAAAATTCTTTACCCATCTCATTAAAAGAAGATGAATAAAGAATTTTAATTAACTCTTGGCATTTTGAGAAAGCTTAATGTTTCCCTACAACACTATCAACATTTCTGATAATACTTAACGGATTACCTTTTTTCAAAGCATCCGGCAACAATTCATCAGGGCAATTCTGAAAACATACCGGCCTGGTGAACCTGTAAATCGCAGTTGTTCCAACCGAAGTTGACCTTGAATCTGTAGTTGATGGAAACGGCCCGCCGTGAACCATGGCATGGGTAACCTCTACCCCTGTCGGGAAGTTATTAAAAACTACTCTTCCAACTTTTTGTTGAAGAATTGTTGCCAATTCTTTGTAAGCTAGCAAATCTTCCGGAGTACCGAAGATAGTTGCAGTTAAATGCCCTTTAAGATTCTTCGCAAATTGCAAAACTTCGTCTACGCTATCAGCTGTAACTGCCACGGTAGATGGACCAAATATTTCTTCAGCGATTGCGTGGTTAGCTATAACTGCAGAGGCTTTAGTTGCAAATAATTGCGGAATAACCAATCCCTGCTCCGCTTCGATCAGGCTGCTCACACCTTCTACTTGTTTTACATTTTCTATTCCTGATAAGAAAGCTTTCTTAATACCCGGAGTTAGCATCGGCCCAACCGTGATGGCCGAAAGTTGCTGTTGAGTTTCTGTAACAAAGTTTTCAGCATCAGCTGATTGCTCTACCACAAACATTCCCGGATTGGTACAAAACTGCCCAACGCCAAGGGTTACGGATTCGGCTAATCCTTTAGCAAGTGCCGCGCCTTTTTCTCTTAAGATCCCCGGAAGGAAAAACACCGGATTAACGCTGCCCATTTCCGAATAAACAGGAATTGGCTGCTCTCGTCTTACCGCTAAATCATATAACGCTTTACCACCTTTGTAAGAACCGGTAAACCCTACTGCCTGAATATGTGGATTAGTAACCAAAGCGCCACCAGTTTCATGCGAAGCACCTTGCACCATATTGAAAACTCCGGCTGGCATGCCAGTCCTTTTAGCTGCGGTGTTTATTGCAATCGCAACCAATTCACAAGTAGCGGGATGAGCGGGATGAGCTTTAAAAACTACCGGACAACCGGCGGCTAAAGCGCTAACGGTATCGCCACCTGCAACAGAAAATGCAAATGGAAAATTGCTTGCACCAAACACTGCTACGGGGCCTATCGGCACCTGCATCATTCTAATATCTGCTTTTGGTAATGGCTGTCTTTCAGGCTGTGCTTGGTCGATAATTGCATTCACCCAGCTGCCTTCGCGCAACATTTTTGCAAAAAGGTTTAACTGTCCGGTAGTGCGGCCACGTTCACCGTTTAATCTGCCATCCGGCAGGCCTGTTTCGGCTTTTGCGGTTTCGATTAACACGTCGCCCAACGCTACAATTTCTTGTGCTATCGCTTCGAGAAAAGCTGCGATCTCAACGCTGCTCTTGGTTTTGTATATATCGAATGCTGCTGCCGCTGCCAGACATGCTCCTTTAACTTCCTGACTTGTAGCCTCAAAAAAAGGCATATCCATAGCGGTTTCGTCGGCTGCGCGATAAGCTTTGAACTGATCAATTCCGGCAGCAACAAAGTCAGATCCGATTAAATGTTTTCCTGTAAGTACCATTATTCTACACTATTTTTTAATGTTCCAATTCTTTCAATAGAGATAGCAATCTCATCGCCACTGTTCAACGTAAACTCATTTGGAGGTACAAGGCAAGTTCCTGTCATCAGGAAACATCCGTTAGGAAATTCGCATTCCCTGAAAAGGAATTCTACCAGTTCGGTGTGATTTCTTTTCATCTTACTGATTTGCACCTGGTCATCGTACATCACCTCCTCGCCTCTTTTGATGCTAATTGAGATAACGGTTTCGGGTACTATAGTTTCCTTCGGAACGTAAATGCAGGGGCCCAACGCAGCACACTTTTCATACACCTTAGCCTGCGGAAGGTATAAAGGATTTTCGCCTTCAATACTTCTTGAGCTCATATCGTTTCCAATTGTATATCCCACAATCTTTCCGCCCGTAGTAATCAATAAGGTCAATTCCGGTTCAGGAACGTTCCAGGTAGAATCCTTTCTGATTCTTACTTTGTCATTGTTACCAACAACTCTTTGTGCTGTAGCTTTGAAGAACAATTCAGGGCGTTCGGCATCATAAACCATATCATAAAAGGTTGCGCCTCCGGTCTCCTGAGATTCTTCCATCCTTGCGTTTCTGCTTCTCAAATAAGTAACTCCCGCTGCCCAAACTTCTTGTGATTGCAAAGGTGCTAAAGCAGTATCTTCCAAACCAGAACCGGTAACGGCTTCCGAACTTTGTATTTCACTTTCTAGAAAACTATATAGATCGTCTCGGTTGATATAAGCATCCCAATTGCTGATAGATTTTTTGTACTTTTTGCCATTATCATCTTCAATAATAGCACCTTCTAATGTTTTATAGAGTTTCATTTAATATGGGTTGAATGAATTATTCAGTTTGGGAATTGAGGCAATTAAATACATTGGCAATTCTACGAAATTACCAAGTAGAAACTTTTGGAAAGATAAAACAATTGGCAGTTTTTTAAACTTTCTTGGGCCAATTAAAGGATATGTTAGCAGAGCTGCTATCCCTATTGATGAGTACCTTTATTAACTAAAAGTATTTTACCTACCCGCCAAAGTTCTTTGTCATACTTTTTGGAACTTTCAAGCTCGGTGGGCTTTACACCAAGAATTGCTGCTTTGTTTATTTTATTTGGAGAGATACTTATTTTTATATGATGCTTACCATCACTTAAATTTTCAACAAAGAACCAGTGCATTCTCGAGAAAGTTCCAAACCTGTCGAACCTGGTGATATACCTTGGCGCCTCGTTATCAACTTCAACTTTAAGTTGAGTTGACTCAGGACCGATTACATCTAAAAACCCAATTTTATTTCCGGTAAAATCGAATTGAAGACTTTCTTGTTCGGTTCTTAACGCTTTGAGCTGAGGTAGTAAACGTGTAAATTTTTGGTATTCTGCCGATTCAACATGTTTCGTTTTAGAAGCATTTACCAGCATAGTTTCGGAAACATCGATCATTGCTGCATTCTCATATGCATCTGAATAATGAATTTGTTTAAGCTTATGATTGAGCTTTTTAGGGCGCTTTATAAGCTCGGGGAAATAGCTTGATAGTGTTTGTGTGTAATATAATTGACCCGTTTCAGGGTAAGGGTGTACCCCATCTGGAGAAAAATACACAGAATCATTTTTTCCTTGTTTACCCTGAATGTTTAGCTCTTTCTTCTCTACTTTAGTTAAAATATTAGGCGCGAAATTTAAAGACGGTATTTTGTAATGACTCGCAATTTCTTCCATCGTGTTTACTGAATTAGGAAAAAACCCTTTTTGGTAACTATCTAACATCCCGATCGCAATGGTATAAATAAAGCAAATATCAGTTTTAGAATCAGCTTTCCAGGTTTGTCTTACTATCCCTTCCATCGACTCTAAAATACTCTTATGCGTCTCTTTATAGTCGTTTACTCCAAATTCAACAAAGATCAAATCGGGTTTATATTTTAGAACTTGTTCCGATAACCGGTAAACTCCCAAAGACGATCCTGTGCCACCAATAGCTGCATTAATTTGTTTGAACTTAGCCTTAGGATATTGCTTGTTGAGCCAAGCCATGCTTTGATCTCTCCAACCATCTTTTGCTTCGGTAATACTTCCTCCAAAAAATGCGATGCAAATTGAGTCCTGGCCGGCAGCCTTAATTTTTAATGCCAGATTAGGTAAACCATCTCTCTGAATTAATTCGGGAATAAAACTTATTTGCGCAAAAAGATTTACAGATATGACACAAAGGAAAAGGATCAGAAACTTTCTCTTCATTATTTCTTCTTAAAAACAACTATTGATTGAAATCCACCAAGCTTTACCGGACCAGCAAAAATCTCTCCCTTGTTATCCCTGTATTTATCTTTTCCAAACACATATTCTTTGTCAGCTATGCCTTCATTGACTATAATTTCCGGTGCGTAGCTTTTTAATAACTCATTATCGGCAAATACTGCGGTACTGGATTGATCCTGACCACTGATGGCTTGCCAATCTTTGAAGGACAGGTTCAGCTTACTATTCTGCGGCTTTTGCTTAGTTTCTTTATAAATAGGATTTGTGCTGCTGGTATGGATATAACGGTTGTTGTTGTAGGAT
>DASVRX010000054.1:0-3805 GCA_036388375.1 Pedobacter sp.
TTTAAAATTAAATTTGACTAGCCAATAGCAACAAGTATGTTGCGACTGACTAAGCAATCAACTACACCGTCATGATATCTTTCTCTTTCAGTTCTACGAGTTTATCAATCTTAACAATATAGCTGTCTGTTAACTTTTGAACTTCTCCTTCGCCTGTTTTTATTTCATCTTCAGAAACGCCTTCAGACTTTAATCGCTGAATTTTTCCGTTAACGTCTTTACGGATGTTCCGAATAGTGATACGGCCTCGTTCTGCCTCCTCTTTTGCTTTTTTGAAAAGATCCCTGCGGCGCTCTTCAGTTAATGGAGGTACATTCATCCGAATTACAATACCGTCGTTCTGCGGATTTAAGCCCACGTTTGAATCAATGATGGCTTTCTCGATAGGACCAATCATGTGTTTTTCCCAGGGTTGCGCAACAAGAGTTCTAGCATCGGGAGTAGAAATACCGCAAACCTGTTGTAATGCGGTTTGAGCTCCGTAATAATCTACAGTGATTCCGTCAAGCATCGCAGCAGAAGCTTTACCCGCGCGTATTTTCAATAATTCGGCATCGCAATGCTCAACAGCTTTATCCATTGTAGCTTTCGCATCGTTAAGCTGCTTTTTTATAAGTTCATTCATTGTTCAGTATATGAGATTATAAAAATTATCCTTTTACCAATGTCCCAATAGAATCGCCTTCGGCAATCCGCATAAAATTGCCGGATTTATTCATGTCGAAAACGATGATTGGAAGTTTATTTTCCTGGCATAACGTAAACGCAGTCATGTCCATTACGTTTAAATTTTTGTCATAAACTTCCTGGAAGGTGATGTTTTCATATTTGGTTGCAGTAGAATCCTTCTCAGGATCTGCAGTATAAATACCATCAACACGCGTTCCTTTTAAAACAGCATCGGCCTGAATTTCGATAGCACGAAGTGAAGCAGCCGTATCCGTAGTGAAGTATGGATTACCTGTTCCGGCACCAAAAATCACAATTCTTCTTTTTTCAAGATGCCTAACCGCTCTCCGGCGGATAAATGGCTCGCAAATCTGCTCCATCTTAATGGCTGTCATCAGACGGGTTTTTACACCGGTTTTTTCAAGTGCATCCTGCAAAGCCATACTGTTGATTACGGTGGCCAGCATTCCCATGTAATCAGCTTGTACACGGTCCATTCCGCCTTTTTCAGCACTCAAGCCTCTAAAAATATTTCCTCCTCCAATAACAATGGCTATCTCTAAACCTGTATCATGAACGGCCTTAATATCCTGGGCGTATTGTAAAACACGGTCGCTGTCAATACCGTATTGTTTCTCGCCCATTAAAGATTCTCCGCTTAGTTTCAGGAGGATTCGTTTGTATTTCATCTATGACAATATTTGGGCGAATTTAGCAAATTAGTGCGTTAGTTAAATAGTCATTGGTTAAATAGTCATTAGTTAATAGTCAGGCGGTTAAACCGGATCAATGATTATTTGTTATTTTTGGATAAAGGTAATGGGATATGCAACTATCAGATTTAGATTTAAATAAGACTTATTCGTACGCAGATTATTTGAAATGGACTTTTGATGAGCGGATTGAATTAATCAAAGGGAAGATATTTAAGATGACGCCTGCACCAAATACGTATCATCAACGTGTATCTGGTGCCGCGTTCAATGAACTATATAATTACCTAAAAAAGAAACCCTGTTCAGTGTTTTCAGCTCCCTTTGATGTACGTCTACCACGCAAGTCGATTGACGATAATACCATTTATACTGTGGTTCAACCGGATATTTGTGTGATTTGTGATCCGATTAAAGTTGATAAAAAAGGTTGTATCGGTGCTCCTGATATTGTAGTTGAAATTTTATCCCCCGGTAATAATAAAAAGGAACTTCAAAATAAGTTTGAAGTCTATGAAGAAGCTTTGATTAGAGAATACTGGATTATTCATCCGGATGAGCATACTTTTCTAAAGTACGTTCTTAACGAAGAAGGCAAGTATGTTGCTCAGCGTTTGCTTACCGTTGGTGATGAAGTAACAACCCCTATCTTGGCAGGCTTTGTACTCAGCCTTGAAGAAGTTTTTAGCAACCCTATTGAATAAAAAATCCCTGCCACTTCTGACAAGGATTATATTTATTCGTGAATTGACTAATCAGCCAATCACTAATTTCAGGTAAACTAACTAAGCTCCCAACTGCACACGCTTAAACGCGGTAACAGTTAAACCACTTTGAACACTAGCTAAAAACTGAGCAACAGTTTTAGAAGAATCTTTCACAAACTCCTGGTTCAGTAAAGTGGAATCTTTATAAAATTTATTCAATTTACCGGCAGCAATTTTTTCAACCATTTCTTCTGGCTTACCTTCTGCACGAATTTGTTCTTTAGCTATTTCAAGCTCACGCTCAATAGTCTTAGCATCAACATCGCCTTTATCTAAAGCAACCGGATTCATAGCAGCAATTTGCATTGCAACGTCTTTACCCGCAGCATCAGCTTCAGCAGCATCAGCGCTTAAAGCAACTAATACACCTAAACGGTAATTACCATGGATGTAAGCGATAACTTTCTCGCCAGAAATAGTTTCAAATTTAGAAACACCAATTTTCTCACCGATTTTTCCGGTTTGGTCAATTAATGCGTCAGCAACCTTAGTTCCATTAAGATCTAAACCTGTAAGCTCTTCAGCCGATGTAACATTTTTATCAATTGCCAATTGAGCAAGACTGTTTGCAAAAGCAATAAAGTCCGCGTTTTTTGCTACGAAATCTGTTTCGCAGTTTACTTCAACAATAATTCCGCGTTTACCATCGGCAGTAGTTTTAGAGATAACTACACCTTCGTTAGACTCACGGTCCTGACGGCTGGCAGCAACTTTAGCACCTTTTTTACGAAGGTAATCGATAGCAGCTTCGAAATCGCCGTTAGCTTCTGTTAAAGCTTTTTTGCACTCCATCATACCTGCACCTGTTTGCTGGCGCAGTTTATTTACGTCTGAGGCAGAGATTTGTACTGTAGACATGTTCTGTTTGTATTTAACTCTAAGCCTCCGCCGGTTGGCGGAGGCTTAGAGTGTTATGAAATTTTTTGTTATTACTTAATTGAGCTTCCCCTTTAGGGGACTGAGGGGCTCTACTCCGCGCTAGCAGCTGGCGCACCCGTTCCTGCTTCAGCAGTAACTTCAGCTTCAACTTCTACAGGAGCAGCAGCTTTACGCTCACGACGGGCAGGAGCCTCAGCAGCTTCCGGAGCATCAGCTTTCGCTTTAGCAGCCGCAGCCTCTTTTTCAGTCTCTTCTTCTTTTTCGCGTTTGCGCTCATCAAGACCTTCTTGTACCGCCTTGATAATGATGTCAGTAATCAATTGGATTGATTTTGTAGCATCATCATTTGCCGGTATAGGGAAATCGATGTTTGATGGGTCAGAGTTCGTATCTACCATTGCGAAAGTCGGTACGTTCAGTTTCAATGCTTCAGAAACAGCGATGTGCTCTTTCTTAACATCGATAAGGAATAACGCGGCCGGAAGACGGTTCAAATCAGCGATACCTCCTAAAAGGGTCTCTAACTTGATACGCTCACGCTGAATCATCAATTTTTCTTTCTTAGAAAGTACATCGTAAGTTCCGTCTTTAGTCATCTTGTCGATGTTAGACATCTTTTTGATCGACTTACGTACAGTTGCGAAGTTAGTTAACATACCACCTAACCAACGCTCGGTTACGAAAGGCATGTTCACTGAAGCAGCCTGAGCAGCAACAATATCCTTAGCTTGTTTTTTAGTAGCTACGAATAACACTTTACGGCCAGATTTAACGATT
>DASVRX010000055.1:0-15395 GCA_036388375.1 Pedobacter sp.
ATCTCAAGCGTGAAGATTTAAATCATACTGGCGCGCATAAGATCAATAATACCGTTGGCCAGATTTTACTGGCACAACGACTTGGGAAAACCCGCATCATTGCCGAAACAGGTGCCGGTCAGCACGGTGTTGCCACCGCGACGGTTTGCGCCTTAAAAGGGATTGAATGTGTGGTTTACATGGGAGCTGTTGATATTGAACGACAAGCGCCGAATGTTGCCCGCATGAAAATGATGGGTGCAACAGTTATCCCGGCAACGTCGGGCAGTCAAACTTTAAAGGATGCTACCAACGAGGCTTTGCGCGATTGGATCAATAATCCGGTAGATACACATTATATCATCGGTTCGGCCGTTGGGCCGCACCCATACCCCGATATGGTAGCACGTTTGCAGGCTATTATTTCTGAGGAAACCAGATGGCAGTTAAAGGAAAAAACCGGCAAAGAAACGCCTGATTATGTGATGGCTTGCGTTGGCGGAGGAAGTAATGCAATCGGTATGTTCTATCACTTTTTAGATGAGCCCGATGTAAAGCTGATTGCTGTAGAGGCCGCCGGAAAAGGGGTTGATACAGGCGAATCTGCGGCCACAACGTACTTAGGAACGGAAGGTGTACTTCATGGAAGCCGTTCGATTGTGATGCAAACACCAGACGGACAAGTGATTGAACCTTATTCGATCTCAGCCGGTCTGGACTATCCTGGAATCGGTCCACAGCATGCGCACTTGCATACTGCAAAGCGTGCAGAATATGTAAGCATAACTGATGAAGAAGCGTTAAACGCAGGCTTAGAGTTAACCAGGCTCGAAGGAATTATTCCGGCAATTGAAAGCGCTCATGCCTTTGCTTATTTAAATAAAATGAAATTCAAAGGGGATGAAACGGTTGTCGTTTGCCTATCGGGACGTGGAGATAAGGATCTCGATAATTACATGAAGTACTTCGGATTTTAGTAAGTGCAAGTTTATAATCTCCACAAAAAAATTAGATCTCATTCAAATGAATAGAATAAAACAACTTTTTGAACAAAAGAAAGAAAATGTTCTCTCCATATATTTCACTGCCGGTTACCCGGATTTAACCAGCACTTTAGAAATTGCAGCGGCACTTGAAAAAGCTGGCGCAGATTTTCTTGAAATAGGCATTCCCTATTCTGATCCGTTGGCCGACGGGCCAGTTATTCAAAATAGCTCCCTTATATCCATTGAAAATGGGATGACCCTTAAGGTGTTATTTGAGCAATTGAAAGATCTGAGAAAACACGTTTCGATACCGGTATTGTTAATGGGTTATGTAAATCCAATACTTCAGTACGGCGTAGAAAAGTTTTGCGCAGCCTGTAAAGAAGTTGGCGTTGACGGTGTTATTGCACCCGACCTGCCAATGTATGAGTATGAAGAAATGTACCAGGAATGCTTTAAAGGAAGTAATCTCAGCAATATATTTTTGATTACTCCGCAGACTTCAGATGAGCGCATTCTCAAAATTGACAGTCTTACCAACGGCTTTATTTACCTTTTATCATCGTCGTCAACCACTGGAAAAAATCTTGCTTTAACTGATGTTACCGAAGAATATTTTTTACGCTTAAAAGGTATGAATCTGCAAAACCCTACCATGATTGGTTTTGGGATTTCTGATAACACAAGCTTTAGAAAAGCCAGCCAATATGCGAATGGAGCAATTGTTGGAAGTGCTTTTGTGAAGTTATTAGGTGAGGAAGGTTATCTTGAAAAGATTTCTGAGTTTATTAGCAGTATTAAGGGCGATAAGTTAGTAAACGCCGAGGGCGTTTAAGACGCTAATCGTGTAAAACAACAACTTTCCAAAAGTTAAGACTTTTGGAAAGTTTATCTGACCTAGGCCTCGAGAGAGATTGAACTTATAATCTCCTTCAATTTATTCGCTGATTGATTCAGTTGTTCCTTCTCCGTATCATTAATATTCAAAGGCAATATATCTCTTATCCCATTTCTATCCACGATACATGGTACACCTAAATAAACATCAGATACGCCGTGGTAATTGTCTAGCAGCGTAGATACGTTAAGCACAGAAGCTTCATTTTTAAGAATAGCTGTGCAAATACGATCCAGCGCCAGAGCTATTGCATAATACGTTGCACCCTTAGCGTTGATAATTTGATAGGCAGCATTTTTAGTTTGATCGAATACTTCTTCCTTATCGCTGTCTGATAATGCCAACTCGGTTCCGGCAATATTTGCGAGGCTCCATAATGGCAGTTCAGAGTCACCATGTTCGCCTACAATATGAGCATGCACACTGCGGGGATCGATATTCAACTTCTGCCCGATCAAATAACGAAAGCGGGCACTATCCAGTAAAGTTCCAGATCCGATAATTCGATTAGCGGGCCAACCCGATTTCTTATAGGTGAAATAAGCCATCACATCAACGGGATTGGATGCGATAAGCAGGATGCCGTGCTTGTTATACTTTAAAACCTCATCGGTAATTCCTTCATAGATAGACACATTACGTTTCAACAGGTCAATCCTGGATTCACCTGGCTTTTGAGCTGCTCCTGCCGTAATGATGATAATATCTGCTTCTGCACAATCGGGATAACCGCCTGCCCATACCTTGGCACCGCTTAAGAAAGGAAGTCCGTGATTCATATCAAGAGCATCGCCAACAGCTTTCTCTTTATTTGAATCAATCAAAACCAGCTCATCCATCCGGTTACGTAATAGCAGGGTATAAGCGGTTGTAGAGCCTACGGCTCCAACTCCAATAACAACAATTCGGGTTTTATTTCGCGTTAACATTAGGTAATTAAACTATGAACAGATAAAACACCTATCGAATAAAGATAGTTTAAATAAATTAAGCGATTAAAATGCGCTAAGCTCGTCAGTTGAGTTGGGAAACTTCAGACAGGTTTAACTCAAACCAAAATGTACTTCCTTTTCCAAGTACACTCTCCACACCTATTGTTCCACCGTGTTGATTAACAATTTGGGCGCAAATATAGAGTCCTAAACCCATCCCTGAATAATTTTGGCTGGTATGTTCTACCCGGTAATAGCGATCAAATACGTGCCTGATCTTTTCGTTCTCGATACCCAAGCCGAAATCCTGAATACTTATTTTAAGCTTGTCGCCAATTTTTTGCGCACTTACAATCACTTCGTCACCGGGTGAAGAATACTTTAAAGCATTCTCTACCAAATTATTCATAACCTGTTTAATTTTTGGCTGATCCGCATCTACAAAGAAATCACCATCTACTTTTATAGTGACATTGCGCTTCCACTGCTTCTGCAAACCATTAGCACAGTCACTTAGAACATCATTAAGGTTGAATCGGCTTAGACTTAACTGCTCCAAACCCATTTGCATCTTAGATACATTGAACAGATTATTGATCAGGTTGGTAAGCTTCGCTGTTTGATTTGTGGCTTTGGTAATTAATTCCCGCTCAGTAGAATCGCTATCCGCAGCCTTCATTTGAATAATGTGAAGATAACCCTGAATTACCGTTAAAGGCGTTTTGAGCTCGTGCGATGCCAGATTTATAAACTCATCTTTGACTTTAAGAAGTTCCTTAGTTTTTTCGTGCTCCAAAGTTTGAATTCTTGCCTCTTCTTCGGCTTGCTTGCGTTGCTCAATTTCTATTTCAAGCTGTTTTGCGGTTCGTAAGGTATAAACCAAAGGCAAAATTTTGTATAAAGCGTACACCGTAAAAAGCGACACCACTCCGGCCACGAAACGAATAACAGCACTTAATCGGTAGGCCGGCCACCAAAAAATGACAGCATCCATCAAATGTGTTAATCCGCAAAGAAGAATGAAGGAGATGAAAAGCCAGAATATTTTTGGAAAAGGAAGATCTGTCCGTTTAGAAATAAGACGGAATAATAGCAGAGGAATGGCAAAATATGCGCCCCAGATCATCAGGTCGGAGATTATGTAAAGCCAGCCATGAAAATCAGACCAACTTCCACAATGCCAGCGCGCCGGCCAAAGCTCTGTTGAAAAGATATTTGAAAAAAAATCAACTATCTGCGCAGGAATTCCTTGCTTATTAGAGGCCATGGCTTATAAATTACCCGGTTTAATTGGTAATGTTAATATAATCAAAGATTTAATTGTCGATTGCAAATGCCGTAATGATAACGTTTAGTTCCCAATGCTGGCAAAGTTACCATTTCCCTCAAAAACAGCGGAGTAAACCGCATCTTGAATTCTTGGCCTGATACGAAGTGAATTTAATTTATTAGATGCAGAAGGGTAAACCCGGTTTGATAGAAAGATATATACCAATTTATGTTTTGGATCTACCCACACACAAGTTCCGGTATAACCGGTGTGGCCATAAGTATCGGCGGAAGCCAATTTTGATGGATAGCTAATGCCGTTACTCCTATCAAAACCTAAGCCACGGCGACTAACATGCGACTGGCGACTGGTAAACAATTCAACAGTTTCTGGTTTAAAGTATTGCACACCTCCATAAGTCCCTCCGTTCAATAGCATTTGATTAAGAATAGCCAAATCATTAGCACTTGCGAACAAGCCAGCATGACCAGATACGCCGTCTACCAAAGAAGCCCCGGAATCGTGAACATAACCTTGCAGCAATGTTTTTCTGAAATAATTATCGCGCTCTGTGGGTACTATTTGATCCTTATCAAAGCGTCTTCGCGGATTGAATCCGGCAGTGCGCATTCCCAGAGGTCTGTAGAATTCGTCCAGAACATATTTGTCAAGGGGTTTCTGAGCCTGGTGTTCAACAATCTCTTTCATTACATACATGCTGATATCGCTGTAAACATACTTGCCGCGTGTTGGCAAAGGCGAACGAAGCATTTTGGGCCACATCACATCCTGATAGTAATTTCTGCGAACGTAATAGTTGTCGGCTACCTTTACAGGGAAAAACACGGAGGAATCCCGTGAATGATCCGATGGGCGGAGATCGCTGCAAAAGTCCAGATTTACGAAACCTGCCTCATGCAACATGACATCCTGAACCGGGATGTGGGCCTTATTGCTGAACCTTGCATCGGGCAGGTAACTGCCAATACCAGCATTCAAGTCAATTTTTTGCTGTTCGTACAATTTCATAGTTGCCATTGTAGTAGCCGCTATTTTAGTCACCGAAGCAACATCGTAAATATCACTTACAGCAGCAGGCTTCTCACCATCATAAGTATGCGCTCCGTAAGCTTTATTAAAAATTACACTGCCATCTTTTACCACCATTACCACTGCACTTGGAGTCGCGTGCTCGCGGATAGCCTCTTCAACGATAGCATCTATACGACTTAATTTTGAAGATTGGATGCCTAACTCTTCCGGAAGAGCGTATTTTAAGCGCGTTTTCAACGTAACATATCCGGCACCAGCCAAATATTTGGGGCTTATATCTGCTGCCAGTTTACCTTGAGCGGCAATACCACCGAAAACGACTTGTGCCGCGTGTTCTACCGCCGCCACGCTTAGCTCAGGTGTCCATAAAATCGGGAAATTAAATTGATCAAGCCTTTGCAAGGCTGAAGTATTACCAAAACCTGCGATAATTACTTCCTTAGTTTTTTGAGCCTCAAGAATAAATGAAATGGTTTCGGGCCGGTATAATGATTCTGCACCAACCTGAATGATTAATGTACTGAACGGAATCAAATCACTGGAATTAAGGTGCTTTAAATCATATGCTTTAACTGGCGCGTAATTGCCAAGCATTTTGGTAAACTCTGATGTAAAAGCGGCGCCCGTATTAATGGCGGCTATCTTCCGGTAAGTTAAATCTTTAAAGGGCAGGAATTGGAGATGATTGTTAAGCAGAACAGCAGATCGCTGTAAATCTGCCCTTGAGTCGAGTTCTTTAACGATGTCCTTCTCGCTGACACGTTGGTAAAAACTTCCAAATAAAATAATCAGTAAGAAAATTGAGAGCTGAAACAGATGGCTTCCAGCTTTATTGATTTTAAAATTCCCCTTCACTATGCTTGAGTTACGTTAATAAACATCCTTGTACTTAAAACTTAAGATGTTAGTTACCAAAAGATTCCCCTATTTTTTGGGCACTTCTTAGACGTTTGTTTTAGAACGTGGCTTGTTATTTAATATTTCAAGGCCCCAAAATAATAAAAACTACTGGCTTAGAAATTGCAATACGTTAAAACACACACAAAATTCTACTATGAAACAGATCCGCAACCTGATAGCATTGTCGCTAACGATACTATCATCCAATATTATCCTTGCCCAAAACACCTCGGGCAACAGCATAGAACAATACCAGAAAATTGAGAACGCCATTAGCCGTTTGGAAGAAATAAAAAGCGAAAACGACTGGAAAGCAATTTCGTTGCCCGCACAAACGACTGCCCCGGCAGACGAGAATTCGGAGGTGATGCAGGAAGTTAAAAAGCGGCTAGACCTTTTAGGAGACTTCAAATCCTCGGGCAATTTCTTCGCTGGCAACCGAAGAATGGACGATGCTGTTAAAAGATTTCAAACCAGGCATGGTTTAGAACCTACCGGGATGATTGATGCAGCATTTTTGAAAGCCTTAAACGTGCCGCTCGAAACCCGAATCAATCAGCTTCGTGTTAACAAAGACAGGCTGCTAAAAGAAAACACCGAAGTACAAGGCAAACGCATTGTGGCTAATATTCCCGAATATAAACTTCATGCCTTCGAAAACGGCCAGGAAGTGTTAAGTATTGATATTGTTGTTGGAAAGACAACGAATAAAACGGTGGTTTTTTCTGATGCATTAACGCAAATCGTGTTTAGTCCGTACTGGAATATTCCTGAGTCGATCGTTAAGAACGAGATTCTGCCCGCCATTAAACGGAATCCAAGATATTTAAGAATTAATCATATGGAGACAACCGGAACCCGGAATGGCGTGCCTGAAATTCGCCAAAAGCCCGGACCAAAGAACTCTTTAGGGAAAGTTAAATTCCTATTCCCGAATAAATATGATATTTATTTTCATGACACGCCTGCTAAGGCCTTATTTGCCAGAAATAAGCGTGCTTTTAGCCATGGCTGTATTCGCCTTAGTCAGCCCTTAGAACTGGCAAAGTACCTTTTGAGGGATGATCCAAAATGGAATGAAGCTGCGATTAGAAGCGCTATGAATGGTTCGTCTGAGAAATATGCAACATTAAAAACTCCTGTTCCGGTATCAATCAGTTATTATACCGCTTGGGTTGATGCATCCGGAAACGTTCATTTTAGGGAGGATATTTACGGGCATGATAAAGGGCTGGTGAGCTTATCTCAGTAATCGCGAGTAAATTCAGCATCAGGCAAATCTATGAAACCAAAAAAGTCCGCTAAAGCGGACTTTTTAATGAAATAAATATGTATTTACAAAGTATTTAAACTTGATGGCTCAGATTCAGCCGAACCATTTACTCTCGAACGAACGGTATCAACAGCCTGATCTTTTAGATCAGCCAACTTATCAACTCCTTGTCTTGCTCTTTCTCTTACAGTGCCCGCTAAGCCACCTACCGAATCAGCAATTGTACTTCTTGTTTCAGCACCTGCGGATGGAGCAAAAAGGATTCCAAGCAATCCGCCTACTGCAAGGCCGATAGCTGCTACAGCTATTAATTTTGCTGTTTCATCGCTGTTGCGAGAATTAATATTACTTGCCTGAGTTGCATCTTTAAATAAAGATTCTGCATCGTGTAATAGATCTTTGTAACTTTTCATAGTATTAAGTTTAATGGATATTTGAATATTTAGAACTTCTCATTGTGAATTATAAAGACTAACATCTAAAACGTAGAATGGTTCTTTAAATCTGAATGGATTTTTAACTAAATGATTGCCTGAACGCTACAAGTACCTCCAGGAAAATATGCTTATCTAAATCAAAATTGCCAGGCTTGTCGGGAAGCACCGGTTTATCTCGCTTGTAAACAACCGGGAATAATTTTATGAAATCGGGCAAAGGCAATTCTTTACTAAGCCAGGAGTGTTTGTTGTAAATATCGATTAGGCGCATTTCGAATAATCTTTCACGATACGGGTCGGCAGTCATATCAAATTTATGTGATGCAATGTGGGTGAGAACTGTTATGGCCTAAAAATCAGACTGTTTGTAATAAATATGTCTTTTTAGATCTAAAAATTACTCAATATTACAAAGGAAATGGCCTGCTTTGCGAACACAGGAATCACTCCCAGCAACCGTTAAAATGCGAAAATCTGCCTAAAAGTTTCAAGAATAGTAAATTCAATAAGCACTTTAACGGCTAATTGCCCATACAGATCTTAGAAATAAACCAAAATAGCCACCGTTTAAGTCTTCAATTAACACGTCATGCTGCTTACCACAGCCTGACCTTGAAAACATTCTATGAAGAATCTTATGAAAAAGTTTGAAGGAATTAAGAAAGTAAGCAAAAGGAAAATCTTGTATTATGCGTTAATGGCCTGTGTAAGTTATGGCATTGGTAACTACTTTTCACCATTAGCCGCCGTTAATGCCAAACAAGCTTCAGTGTCATCCACCGAAAACTTTTCTGAAGAAGCGCTGCTTTCTTTTATGAGGGAATTGAGAATTAAGTATCCGGAGACAGTTCTTGCGCAGGCCAGATTAGAAACCGGAAATTTCACTTCGGCTATTTTTAAAGAAAACCATAACCTTTTTGGGATGAAAGTGGCGGGAAAAAGACCAACCTCAGCTTTAGGAGAACACAGAGGGCATGCGAAATACAGAAACTGGAAAGATTCTGTTGTTGATTATGCCTTATTCCAAAGCTATATCATTGCAAAGTTACCTCGTAATAATAATGAGGAATATAGAATTTACATCCAGAAATTCTATTCTGAAACATCAGATTACCTTACCAGGATAGACAGGACTATAAAATTCGATAAGTCGAAGATTGCGCTGGCTTATCAAATGAATAGTGCTTTTTAGAAAATATCATTTTTCTGCTTAACAGAATCAATGCTCTTCACGCTGACAAGTTTTAGACCTGTCAGCTTTTTTTTACATCAAATCACCTAGTTTCTTCAACCCTTCTATCATTCTCGTTTCATCTACGTTTGAGAAATTAAGTCTTAAAGTCTGACTATCGGGATTTTGGGCGTAGAAAGTATCGCCCGGAACGAAAATAATATTTTCTTTCATTGCCCTGTCAAGTAATTCTCTTGATGTGATACCGGTTGGTAAAGTAAGCCAGCAAAACATTTTTCCTTTAGGCTGAGTATAACTAACCGAAGAAGGAAAGTCGTTTCGCAAGGCGTTCATCATCACCTCGCATTGATGTTGATAGAGCTTAATTATCTTGCTGATATGATAATCAGGATTGTTTCTTTTTAGAAAATCAGATAATATATACTGAGTTAGATTTCCTGTATGCAGATCTGAGGCCTGTTTTAGAATGGTCGCCTTAGTGATTATTTCCATTGGAGCCACCATCCAGCCAAGGCGCAATCCAGGTGCAATTGTCTTAGAGAAAGAACCTAGCAAAATGGTTTGCTCAGGAAGATATGAATAAATCGATGTGTGAGTGTTATTTGTAAACGATATCTCACCATAAGGATTATCTTCAATGAAAATGGTTTTAAAGTTGGATAATATATTAGCCGCTTCTTTCCTTTTTTCTTCACTATAACTGATGCCGGTTGGGTTTTGGAAATTAGGTATTCCATAAAACAGTTTCACATCATTGGCTTCCAGTTTACTTCTAAGCTGTTCGGTATCAATCCCGTCATGTTCCAAATTAACTTCTAATAGCTGCGCCTGGAACATTGAAAAACACTGCAGCGCTCCCAAATATGCCGGCCGTTCAACCAAGACTTTATCACCGGGATTGATGAATAATTTTCCAATTAAATCAAGTGCCTGCTGTGAACCATTGGTTATCAGAATCTGCTCCGGTGGGATGGTAAGATTATGACGCTTCAAATATCGGTTAGAGATATATTCCCGTAAGGGATAAAGCCCTTCAGTTGAAGCATACTGTAATGCCTGCTTCCCATCATTTTGAAAAACATTTGCGGCCGATTCTTTGAGTTCTTCAATGGGGAATAGATCCGGGTTTGGAAGTCCGCCTGCAAAAGACGTGATTTCGGGATTCGATGCAACCTTCAAAATTTCACGAATAAAAGATTGCGGCACCTGGCTTACTCTGCTGGCAAAAACGTTTGTTGATGGTGTACTCATATTTCGAGATTTTTGTGAATAAAAAAAGCCCCCCGTTTTTGGCGGGAGGCTGATACTAAGTTTTTACATATCAATCTATTCCGCCAGGCAAAATGCCACGACTGCCACAATAATGACTGCTGATAGATTGATGATTTGTTTAATTTTTGACATCGTTTTATAACAAAAAAACCCGACCAAATTGGACGGGCTTAGAATATTTTAAGATATACAATCCCGTCAATGCGCATGTACTGCGACTGCAACGACAAGAATTAGATAAGTGCTTTGGCTCATTAAATCAAATATAAAAATTTGATTTAATAATAGATAATTATTTTGCTTTAGATGGCTTTAATGTTTTAAGCGGCTGGAGCAGGTATTCTAAACCGTTAAGTTTGATCTCGTACATGGTTGCCAAAAGAATGCCGAGTTTGCCGGGCGGAAATCCTTTCTGATTAAACCAAACCAGATAGCTTTCTGGAAGATTACAAATTAGTTTTCCCTGATATTTCCCGAAAGGCATTTTCATGTTAACTAATTGTGTAAGTATTTCGGGATTCATCCTCAAACTTACACAATAAGCCGCATGGTTTATATGAACTTATAATTTACTGAAATACATTGAGGCCAGCTTCTGATCATGACCATAGATATCTTCGTGAAATTGTACATTACCGTTAGCATCTGCCGCAGCCGTAAAATACAACAGGTAGATCGGAAGTTTTCTTTTTACCGGAACATACTTCTCTTCTCTTGTGTTAATCTGACTCATTATCCGACCACGATCCCACCCCGGTACATCTTTTAATAAATATGTTGCTAGCTCTAAAGGTCTTTCTACGCGTACACAACCATGACTAAAGCCACGTTTTGACTGACTAAAAAGCTCATCATGCGGCGTGTCGTGTAAGTACACATTATTTTCGTTAGGGAAGATAAACTTCACATCGCCTAAATCATTTTTGGGCCCTGGCCTGCGTCGTACGATATATTGAAAATTATCATTCCCGGCCTGGCTCCAATCTACTGAAGAGGCACTAACAGGCTCCCCTTTAAATGTCACTATTTCCATATCCATCCTATCAAGAAAACCAGGATCGCTCATCACCTTTGGCGCAATTTCGTCTTTTAATATACCTGGAGGAATGTTCCAATATGGTGAAAGTACAACGTTTTCGAGCTTATCACTAAAAATCGGCGTTTCATGTAATACTTTTCCTACAATTACATTCATGTCCATCACCTGTTTCGAGTTTTCAATTACACGAAGTTTATATTCAGGGATATTTACAAAAAGATAACTTGGCTCAAAACTTTTAGGGATCCATCTCCACCTCTCCATATTAATGATGATCTGGCGAATTCTATTTTGCACAGGTACGTTCAAAAGTTTCACTGTTGCCGGACCAATATTTCCATCAGCCTTTTGCCCGTGAAGTTGCTGGAATTTTTTTACTGCTTCAACCAAGGCAGGGCTGTAAGTTGCGCTATCAATTGCAGCACCTTCTGTTTTTGGAAGTAAATCTGCAAGACGTTTATTTAATAAAGGTACTACAGTAGATTGTTGTCCGGGTTTGAGAACGGTATTTGAAGGTATGTTTGGCCAGCCTCCATTTTTCTGAATTTCCCGATAGCGGATCAGCGCCTTTTTTAAATTGGCATATTCCGGGTGTAGCGATCCAAACTCAGCGTAAGGATATTTACTTTTCCTTTCGCCAAGTACGGTCATCAAAGCTTTATGTAATTTAATTTTATTGCTTTTAACATCCCACTCAACTCCTCTATTCTCTTTTGGTACCACTAAACCTCTGTAATAATCATCAGCGAAGTTGAAATATGTGGCAGATAAGGCCAGATCGAGCTTCTTTTCCAAATCATTAAATTTTGCAGTATCTTTTTTCGCATCCTGAAGCTCTTTCAGTCGCTCATCCAGATTAATTAACTGGTAATCTTTTGGGTCGAGACCTTCTTCATGTGATTTACTGATTACCGAAAACATTTTCTGAGCCTGAGGAACCAGCTCGTGATTCTTAAACCAGCCTAATTTAAACTTTCTCTCGCGGTAAAACTTTTTGGACCAGGTTAAATACTCTTTAAATTCTGGTTGAGATTGAATATACGTTGTGATATAAACACTATCCAAAACGGGCTGCTCGCCTAATGTTATTTTTTTTTTGCAGCTGGTGACAGACGCTGCGAGGAAAATTAAAGGAAGAAGATAAATGCTTAATCTGGAATATATACTTGGTTTGTAACTCATATTGGTTATATATACTTATAAAGCGTTGAATTGGGCAAAATGTTTCATTGTGATACAATTCTAGATCGCTCACATCGCAATAAGTCGGGTTAAGCCTAACAAGAGCTCATAGTTATTACTACGCCAATACAAACACAATCAAAATCAATCATTTAAAAAGAGTAATCTCAAAATGGATGTACCATTTCTGTAACCTTTTTTGCTTTTTTTACGATTAAAAGTCAACAAACGCCATCTAAATAAACTCTCACTATGAATATACTTGTTGCGGACGATGATCTTTTGATGCTGAAGACACTCGAATTCAGATTAAAAAAAGATGGACATACCGTTTATACCACTCGTGACGGTCGAGAAGCATTGATCCAAATAGAAAAAATTCATCCTGATTTAATTATTACCGACTTAATGATGCCCTTCACTTCGGGAATGGAAATTATTGGTCATGTAAGAAAGATGCCCGGCAAACGAATTCCTGTGGTGATTTTATCGGCTATGGGCCAGGAAAACGTTGTTCTTGAAGCTTTTCAACTGGGCGCCGATGATTATATAACTAAGCCCTTTAGTCCAAACGAACTCTCTGTAAGAGTTCGGCGATTTATGGTCTGATTTAATTTAGATCTATGCTAACTACTCAGCATTTATTATCTGTAACAATCAGTCTAACAATCCTTATGCTTGTTTTACTGGCCTATATGTGTATTTCTCTTGTTAAACAAAATAAGAGAGATAAGCAGAAAGCACGATGGCAGGTTAAGACCAATGTTCTCATAACTAAGGCAATTTTCTTTGAAGAAGATGAGCAAACGCCATTTTCGATAAACATAAACAAACGTATTAAAGAACTTTTAAACAAGCGTTTATTTAGGAAACTGCTTATTGATGAATTAGTAACTAGCAACAATAGCTTGGCAGGGGTTGCGGCCGAAAATCTTTCCAAACTTTATAAGCAGCTAGGGCTCAGAAAAGACTCAGAAAGGAATCTTAAAAGTTCAAAATGGCACATCAAAGCAATGGCAATTAAACAATTGGCAACAATGCATTTTGATGACTTTCCGCCCGAGTTATTCAAACTAACTAACCACAAAAATGAGTACATCCGTATGGAAGCTCAAACCAGTATTGTTAAATATCATGGATTTGAGGGGTTGGAATTCCTTAACCATATAAAGTACCCCGTCTCAGAATGGCACCAGTTAAATTTACTTAAAGAACTCTCTAATATCCCTTCGGGAGATTTTAAAGGTATAGAAAATTGGTTGCAGTCGACAAATGATACGGTAATCATATTCGCTTTAAAACTGTCAGCGTCTTATCATCAGTTTCATTTGTATGATCAAATTGTAGAGTGCCTCAATCATGAAAATCAGAAAGTTCGCTTACAATGTATTAAGTGCTTAAGAGAGATTTATGAGGATACGACTGCAGCACATTTAATAAGAATTTACAATGACGAACCTAAAGCTCACCAATTGGCAATATTAAGTGCCTTAAAAGAAATTGCATCACCAGATAGCCTATCGTTTCTAAAAAGACAATTAAGCTCGGATGACGACCAGATTAAAATTGCCGCAACAAGAGCCTTATTTAAATGCGGACCTGAAGGAGAAGACATAGTTTATAAACATCATAGTGCTTCCAGATATCCGCTGCATGAAATTATACAACAAGTTAAAATGGAGTGCACACGATGAGCTGGCTAAGTGTAATACCCTATTTGTTTACTGTTTTTTTGTTATTGTATTCAATAACATTATTGCTTTCATATATGGGCATTGGCCTGTTTTCAATTGTATCAGTAAGAGAATATCTTAATAAAAACAGTTTTACTGATTACAGGATTCTCGCCACGTCGCCCGAAGCGCCTTCAATGAGCATCCTCGCTCCTGCTTATAACGAGGGTGCTACTGTGGTAGAGAATGCTAAATCACTCCTATCTATACATTATAATAATCTTGAGGTTATTATAATTAATGACGGAAGTAAAGATGATTGTCTTCAAAAACTTATTGACAGCTTTGATCTTAAAAAGATTGATTATTTCTACAATGAACAAATAGCAACTAAAAAGGTCCGTGGTGTATATAAAAGCAGCAATCCGGTTTACCGAAAGCTGGTAGTTGTTGATAAAGAAAATGGTGGAAAAGCGGACGCCCTCAATGTTGGAATTAATATTTCCTCTAACGACTACATTGTATGTATCGATGTTGATTGTATTCTTGAGCAGGATGCACTATTGAAACTCGCTAAACCATTCCTGGAGACTCCGGATGAGCGCGTAATTGCTACTGGAGGCGTAGTAAGAATTGCTAACGGATGTGTAATAGAAGACGGGCGATTGATCAAAATAAATCTTGCAACAGATTTTTTGCCTCGTGTACAAACTCTGGAATATATCAGGGCTTTTTTGCTGGGCCGCATGGCCTGGAGTAAAATTAACGGACTATTATTGATCTCCGGCGCGTTTGGTGCTTTTGATAAAGAAATTGTGATCAATTGCGGCGGATACAATCATAAAACCGTTGGTGAAGACATGGAATTGGTTGTTAGGATGCGACGATATATGGAGGAGCAAAAAGTTCCATACCGCGTCACCTTTATTCCCGATCCGCTTTGCTGGACAGAAGCTCCGGCATCTTATAAAATTCTTGGCAGACAGCGCAACCGTTGGACCCGCGGAACTATTGAAACATTACTTTTTCACAAAAAGATGTTTTTTAATCCCGAGTATGGGCTGGTTGGAATGCTTAGCTATCCATACTGGTTCTTTTTTGAATTTCTGGCCCCTATTATCGAGTTCCTGGGAATGATAGTATTTCTATTCTTTGCCCTTTTTGGGGAAACCGACTGGAAGAACTTCTTTTATCTCCTGGGCTTTATTTTAAGCTTTGGGTTTCTTTATTCGGTTTTTGCCATTTTGATGGAGGTTAAAACTTACAATCAATATCGCGACCCGAAGGATATTTTTAAATTGATTTTCAC
>DASVRX010000056.1:0-8122 GCA_036388375.1 Pedobacter sp.
ATAATTCTTCTAAAACTTTGTCGGAAATCTTAAGGTTTTTTGCGATTTTTTCTGTCGCTTCTTTAGGGCGGCCAGAACCACCTAAATCTCTTAATGCATCTAGTAACGGCCCAAACCATCTCGTAAATTCAGCTTGCTTGATTTTAGTCTTAGTCATAATAAAGCTTGGCTGAAATATTTAATGATGTATTAATAAAGTTTTAAAAATTTGTGAAGAGTATCTTAAGATCTAAAACTCATCCCTCGAAGCCGCATACAACTCATACCAATCCTGCCTGTCAAGATCAATATCAAAAGCCGCAGCTATATTTCTAATACGATTTTCGTCTGTTGTACCAATCAACGGAATTGCACCAAGTCTAACAAGCCAGGCCACAGCCAATGACTCGATATCAGCGTTATATTTCGGACTAATCTCTTCCAGCTTTTTGCGAACTTTTACGGCTAAACCATCAGTGCCACCGGCAATTCTGCCTTCCGCCAACGGCGCTGATACCAATGGATGCATATAACGCTGTTTGATGTAATCCATCTGACCGTTTTGCAAGGCAGAAGTGTTTAATAAATTAAGTTCGATATGATTTGTTACGATTGGCTTTTTAAGATATGAAGCAAGTAACTGATGCTGGAAAACGGAGAAATTTGAAACTCCGATATTTTTGATTTTTCCTGATTCTTTTAATTGCTCAAGCGTAAAAGCGGTTTCTTCCAGGTCTGAGATCGGATCAAGCTGATTCAGTAAAAAGATATCGATATAATCAGTTTTCAATCTGCTCAGTGAGCTGTCTACGCTTTTTAAAATATGCTCTCTTGATGTATTATAGTGCTTAACTCTTATGGTAGGATCTATCGCATGAGGTAGCAATAATCCACATTTGGTAAATAAAACCACATCCTCTCTTTTGAAAGATCTCTTGCTCAGCGCTTCGCCAAAAAGCGCCTCGCATTGATAAGAACCGTAGATATCTGCGTGGTCGAAAGTATTTATCCCCAGCTCCAGGCACAGGTTAATAATATTCTCCATCGTTACCGATGTATCTTTAACTCCATCCCAGCGGTAAAAACCGTAAACTGCGGGTGAAACTTTGGGACCTGAATCGCTTAAATAAATCTTCTCCATAATATTGCTCATGCAATTATCGCATTAAATGCGACAGCATAAAAATTAATTAGCACATTTGATATAAAACCTATGTGATGGCACTTAAAAGTTTTCTATCATTCCTGCTATTACTCTTTGTCTGCCGGGCGTTTTCTCAAACCGATAACGGCTCTTTAACCAAGATTGGCGACCCAGCTCCCTCATTTAAAGTTGAAGTTGATAAAGGAGTTTATAAGGACCTGAAAGACTATCGCGGGAAGCTGGTGATGATAAACTTTTTTGCTACTTGGTGCCCTCCCTGCGCAGCCGAGTTACCGCGGGTGCAGAATGACATCTGGGATAAGTACAAAGACAATCCCAAATTTGCATTAATGGTTATTGGCCGCGAAGAAGACTGGAAAAAGCTTGATCCTTTTAAGGCCAAACACAATTACACTTTTCCAATTCTACCGGATACAGATAGACAAATATTCAGCAAATATGCCACACAGGCTATACCCAGAAACATAATCATCGATGGAGATGGTAAAATAGTTTATCAATCAATTGGTTATACAGAAGGGGAATTTAAAAAAATGCTGATTTTGCTGGCGAAGAAACTGAAATAAAGCGACATGATCTTCGATTTCCGTTTAAAGGTTTTTCATACTGTTGCACAGCGATTAAGCTTCACTAAAGCCGCTACTGAGTTATTTATTAGTCAACCCGCCGTAACCAAACATATCCATGAACTCGAACAGCAGTTAGCAAACCCTTTGTTCAGACGAAACGGAAATACCATCTCCCTTACGCCTGCCGGACAAATTTTAAATCAATACACCAAAAAAATTTTCGCCTTATACACCTCTTTGGAAACTGAGCTTGCGCAATTAAACGAGGTTACCGGAGGCAATTTACGAATCGGAGCCAGCACTACAATTGCACAAAACATCCTCCCCAAAATTCTGGCGCTGTTTAAAAAAGCTTATCCTTCTGTTTCGTACAATTTCACACAAGCAAACACCGATTCTATTTCTCTACAAGTGATATCAGAGAAATTGGACATCGGGATCGTTGAAGGCAACTCACATTTCCCTCAGCTAGCTTACGAGCCTTTTGCCAAGGATGAAATTGTATTGGTTACACGCACAAATGGCCCATTCGCTAAGAAGCCAGAGATTAAACCTGAAGAGTTACTACAGGTTCCGCTTGTGCTGCGGGAAGCCGGATCGGGCACTTTGGATGTGGTTCTTAAAGCACTTGCCGAGGTACAGGTTCATGCAAAAGATTTACAGATTGAAACCCGCTTTCAAAGCAGCGGAAGTATTAAACAATACCTTTTAAATTCAGACACAGCTGCTTTCCTTTCTATACAATCAATTCTTAAAGAATTGAAATATAATGAATTGAGCGTTATTGAGATTGAGGGGCTTGATATTTTCAGAACGTTCCAATTTATTCATCTGCATGGTAGTAACTCGAAGCTGACCAGCATCTTTAAACGTTTCTGTAACACCCATAACTAAAAGTTATAAAGCATCACCAATTGTGATTTGATAGCCCACCTTATCGGCTCCATCTTTGCTTTGTACAAAAAAACCAAATATGGAACATATCACAACAGACATTTGCATTATTGGCGCAGGTCCGGTTGGCCTCTTCGCAGTATTTGAGGCTGGTCTACTTAAAATGCGCTGTCACCTGATTGATGTTTTGCCGCAAGTGGGCGGACAGCTTTCAGAAATATATCCGCAAAAACCAATTTATGATATCCCCGGCTTTCCGGTAATTAACGCGCAAGATTTAGTAAACGGATTGATGGATCAGATTGCACCGTTTAATCCCACCTTTTCTTTAGGCGAACGGGTTGATAAGCTTGAGCGGCTGGATGACGGATCATTCATCGTTCAAACGAATGAAAATACTGAGGTGCGCAGTAAAGTGGTGGTGATTGCGGGCGGATTGGGTTGCTTTGAACCCAGAAAGCCAGCCATCGAAGGACTGGAGCAATTCGAAGGAAAAGGCGTGTCGTACATGGTTAGAAATCCGGAGCTGTACCGCGACAAAAAAATCGTATTGTCTGGTGGCGGCGATTCTGCCCTCGACTGGACCATTTTTCTTTCTGAGATAGCATCGGAAGTAACGCTTGTACATCGTGGCGATACTTTCAGAGGAGCACCAGACTCTGCAGAGAAAGTGTTCGAGTTGGCTAAAACCGGAAAAATCAATCTGATTCTTCAATCGCATATTACAGCCATCCACGGGAACGGACATCTTAAAGAAATCACCCTCCAGGGAAAAAACAACGAAACCAAAAACCTGGAAACTGATTATTTAATTCCGCTATTTGGATTAACCCCCAAACTCGGACCGATTGCCGAATGGGGATTGAATATTGATAAATCTGCCATCGAGGTAAACACTACTGATTATTCAACAAACATCAATGGTGTTTATGCTATCGGCGATATCAATACTTATCCCGGTAAGTTAAAATTGATTTTGTGCGGATTTCACGAAGCCGCGCTGATGGCCCAAAGTGCTTTCAAACATGTCTATCCCGATCAGAAGTTAAGTTTTAAATACACCACCGTTTACGGCGTTAACACTTTTTAAATGATACACATTAAGGTTGAAGATATAAAAGGCGAAGTTCAGAGTTTAGAAGTTCCGGAAGGAATTAACTTAAACCTGATGGAAACACTTAAAGCTTATGAATACGATTTACGCGCCACCTGCGGGGGTATGGCGCTTTGTTCTGATTGCCATTGTGAAGTATTAGAAGGCTGGGAGAACCTGCCTGAAGCGCAGGAGCAGGAACTCATTACCCTTGATTCACGGCCTGATGCGACGAGTAAAAGCCGTTTAGCCTGCCAGATTAAAATAGCTGAGGAAATTGATGGGCTTTCGATAAAGCTTTTGGGAGAGGGAGATTGATCATGCAGGACTTGTCATTTAAGTGATGATTTTTTAAACTCTACAACACGTTTGATAAGATCGAATGGAATAGGCTTGCTCAATGGGAACTGAACTGAGCCCTTACCCTGTTTAAAATTAGAGAGCTCCTCCGCAAAATTCTCATGGCCTTGAGGGGTGGCATAAAAGCCGATATGGTTTTTATAACCGGCGAAATAAACCAATGGTTTTCCCTTCAGCTTATACGCCGGGATGCCATAGCTGATGTTTTCTACAGATTCGGGTGCAGTTTCGAGAATCAGCTGCCGGATATTACTTAAGATTTCCTGCACCTGTAGCGGGAATTCTAGAATGTAATCGTCCACATTTTGAAAACCAACTTTCATATAGATTTACATTAGTTAAAAGAGCATTTATGATTTGCAATCATGAAAGTGCAATCAACTAGGGTATATTGCAATTAAGTTCTTTTTTTGATGAAACGAGCCGGAGACCCCGCCCATATTTCATATTCGGGTATTGACTTGTTTACTAACGATCCTGCTCCAACAACAACCCCAGAACCTATGGTTACTCCTTTTAATATTATTGATTTTGAACCAATCCAAACATCATCACCTATTATAATTTCTTTGCTTATTACCGGCTTATTATTCATTTGATATCCTAAGCCAGTTTGATGTGCCATATCTGCAAAAGTTGTATTACTCGCAATTAAACAATTATTTCCAATTATAATTTTGTCGTCGCTATTAAACTCACAACAGCGGCCTATAAAAACACGATCACCAATTTTAATGATATTAGTTTCAGAGAACGGGCGACCAATTCTAAAATCAACGCCGTCTTGAATTATACATTTATTTCCGATAAATACATTGCTTGGCCACTCACAAGTGATTTTCCCTAACCTCCCACCATTTTTAATATTTAAACCAAGCATTTTGAAACGAGCCTTACGAATAGTTGAACCAAATTTTCGATATCTGGCAAGCATTATTGAAAGAAAAGTTTGTTGCATATGTTAATTTGGAACTAAAACCCAATATCTAAATAACCATCCATAAATGATAAGGACGACTAAAGATATAAATGAGCCTTCATATGTTTAGCATAAGCAGCAACATAATAATCAAAAGCTAAGTATGAGCGTTCCAAATGAAATAGTAAACGGAGCTAATGCCGAAAGTGTAGAATTGCGTACCACCGGATTATCCTTTTAATCATTCTAATAGTAAGCCGCTGGCTATTAATAAAGCCTTAAAGAGATTACTCCTCGCAGTATGCGTTTAAATAATTACTGCTAAGACAAGCGCATGTTTGAGGGAATAATAGTACGTTTTCATACTTTCATGGTGCTACAATCCGAAAGTAAGAACCAGCCTACAGATCAATTTTTCCGTGATCGCCGCCACTATATTTTTTGCCTGTAACTGCAGCCCCTAGCATCCCCATAAAACGCACCATGCTGCTTGATGGACTGTCCCAATATTCGGCCTGCTTTGGTTCAACTTTCAACAAGGCAAGGCGTGGATCATCAAGTCCTTTCGGGAAGAAAGCCTTTACCATTGGATTAAACAATTCTTCCATTTTTGAACGATCTGTTACGAGAGATCCCGTGCCTTTTATACACACGTAGGTACTGTCGCTATGGTCAGAATAACATAGCGTAATATTTTGGTTGTTCTGAACTTCATCTACCTTGGGGGCGTATTCGTTCGTAAAAAACCAGATATTTCCGGCTTCGTCAATATCCGAAGTTGCCATCGGGCGGCTGTGTATTTCCTCTTCCTGCAACGTACAAAGCATGGCAATATCACCGGCGTTAACAAATCCTTTTAGTTTCTCTAATCCTGACTCTTGCGTTTCCATATATAGCTGTTTGTTTTTGAACAGGAATTATGCACTAAGGTTTTTAATTCCTCCTTGCTTAACACAAATTAGTATTTAATTGTTCTATAATAGAATTATAAAATCTTAATTTGCATTAAACTCGTAAGCTGATATATCAGATAATTTAAATCAAATGCACGTTATAAAACAAGAACAACTATTACCGATAAGCCTTGAACAAGCCTGGGATTTTTTTGCCACGCCTAAAAACCTCAACGAAGTAACGCCAGCAGATCTTACATTTCAAATAACTTCGGTTTTGCCGGAGCGTATGTATGAGGGATTGATGATCACCTATAAAATCAAGCCGATGCTAAACATCCCCCTCGACTGGTGCACCGAAATAACCCACATTAAAGAGATGGAATATTTCGTTGATGAGCAGCGGTCGGGTCCTTACAAAATCTGGCATCACGAACATCATTTCAAAGCGGTGAAAGGCGGTGTGCTAATGACTGATTTACTTTATTATGAAATCGGCCTTTCGGTGTTGGGATGGCTCGCAGGCGAATTATTCGTCCACAAAAAAGTAAAAGAAATCTTTAATTACCGATATAAAACGCTTGAAAAATATTTCAAGCGGAATGAACTTCTGGTTTAATATAAACTAACCAATCAAAATAATCATCTATCTACATAAAACTATGGACAGCATCAATAAGAACCAACCGGAAAGAAATTATGAAGATTTAAGCAGCACTGAAGCGATTAAAAAAATTAAGGAGCTGATTAAAAGTGCAGAGACTTGTTTCTTTAGCACTACTCCCTTAATAGGGTCGTCAAGCGGGACCAGGCCAATGAGCGTTCAAAAAGTAGACGACAATGGCGACCTTTGGTTTTTAAGCGCGAATGATAGTTTTAAAAACGAAGAGATACAGGCGAATCCTGAAGTGAAATTATACTTCCAGGGATCTGCTCATTCTAATTTTCTTTATCTGCAAGGCATTGCCAGTATTACTGAAGATAAAAATATTATACACGAACTATGGGAACCGATATTAAAAGTCTGGTTTACTGAAGGTGAAAACGACCCGCGGATTTCAGCAATAAAAGTTTCTCCATCCTCGGGATATTATTGGGATAACAAACATGGAGACGCAATTGCCGGTATAAAAATGCTTATTGGCGCTTCGATTGGGAAAACGCTGGATGACTCAATCGAAGGAAGAATCAAGCCATAGGCTTCAAATGGGTAAATGCAATTACATTTATGAAATTGCATTTACCTACTTAAGCGGTTTGCTGTATTTCTTGAAAGCATCCGCGGTTGGTGTAGTTCCGGCGCCGGGCATTTGTGGTTTCACGTAATTCCCGTCTTTCACTAAGATAGGTTCTTCAAAAGCATCTTTAATCCATGGAATGTACTCCAAGATAGAGCAAGACGCATGATTGTATGCCAAATGTACATGCACCTGGCCCATATCTCCAACGTGAGCAGCGACAGGTAATCTGCGTGATAGAGCTGCATCAGCTACGGTTAAGAATTCACTTACGCCTCCTAACCTCGTAATATCCGGCTGAACATAATGTACAGCCTGTGCGTCCATAAAACCTTCGAATGCATCTGAATGATAAAGTTGTTCACCAAGCGCGATTGGAATTGTGGTTTGCTTTGCCAGCGACGCGTGTCCGCGAACATCATCATACCACATCGGTTCTTCAAACCAAAACAAGTTAAAGTTTTCTGCTTCGCGACAGAACCTAACACAAGTTGGCAAATCCCATTTACCGTTTCCGTCTACGGCGAGCATCACATCGGCACCAATAGCAGTTCGTACCTTTTCAATCCGTTTAACGTCGACATATGGATTCGATGAGCCTACCTTAATCTTAATACCTCTAAAACCCTCCTCTTCGATCACACGCTTAGCGCCGCTCACCAATTCAGTATCAGGAATAGACAGCCAGCCAACGTCTGTATTATAAGCTGGCAAAACATCTATCGTTGCTCCGCCTAATGCACTCCACAGTGGCATTCCCATGTGCTTAGACTTCAAATCCCAAAGAGCCGTATCAATTGCGGCAATTGCCAGCTGAGCGATTCCTGCACGGCCAATCCACTGCATCGCAGGGTTTCGTGTCATCTTGTACCAGAGCTGATTAATGTTTAGAGCCGATTCACCAATTAGTAAGGGAGCATAGCAATCTTTGATGCACGCGGCAATCACTTGGTCTCCTGGTAAAAAGGCGTGCGTGCCGGTGAAACCCCAGCCGATCAGTCCGCTCTCAGTA
>DASVRX010000057.1:0-12775 GCA_036388375.1 Pedobacter sp.
GAAATAGCATACATCAAACGCGATGAATTGCTGATAAAAAATATAGACAACGTTACACAAACGCCTTATATCCAGGAGTTGGATATGAAACTGGAAGCGCTTGAAAAAGGCGGTTATGATCACTTTATGCTTAAAGAGATCTACGAACAACCCCGTTCCATTCGGGATTGTATGCGCGGACGGATCTATCCCATTGAAGGTAAAGTTCAGTTGGGAGGGATTAAGGATTACGCTGATAAACTTAAAAATATAGATCGCATTATTATTGTTGCCTGCGGAACGTCGTGGCATGCGGGATTAGTGGGTGAATATCTGATTGAAGAATATGCACGGATACCAGTAGAAGTAGAATATGCTTCAGAATTTCGGTATCGTAATCCTATCATTTCCGAAAAGGATATCGTAATTGCTATTTCCCAATCCGGAGAAACTGCCGACACAATGGCGGCAATTGAATTGGCTAAAGAACGAGGTGCAACAATTTTCGGAATTTGCAACGTAGCAGGGTCATCTATCCCACGGATATCTGATGCCGGAGTTTATACCCACGCCGGCCCGGAAATAGGTGTAGCTTCTACAAAAGCATTTACCGCGCAAGTAACCGTACTTACGCTGATGGCATTCTTTATGGCTCAGCAAAGAGGAACGGTAAAGGAAAGTACTTTAGTGAGCTTGTTAACTGAATTAGATGCTATCCCAGCTTTGGTTGAGAAATGCTTAAAAGCCGACAATCACATCATTGAAATTGCAGAGAAACTAAAAGATTCTACCAACTGCTTGTTTTTAGGCCGAGGCAGCGGCTTCCCTGTTGCTTTGGAAGGCGCTTTAAAACTTAAAGAAATATCGTACATCCATGCCGAAGGCTATCCTGCGGCCGAGATGAAACATGGGCCTATCGCGCTTATCGATGCCGAAATGCCTGTGATTGTTATTGCCACCAAGAACTCGTCTTATGAGAAAGTAATCAGCAATATTCAAGAAGTTAAAGCACGAAAAGGGATTGTAATTGCCATTGTTACCGAAGGCGACAAAGAAGTCAGAAAGATGGCAGATTATGTACTTGAAATTCCTGATGCCAATGAAGCTTTCCTGCCTTTGCTCGCAACAATTCCATTGCAACTCCTCTCTTATCATATTGCGGTGATGAGGGGATGTAATGTAGATCAGCCAAGGAATTTGGCGAAGAGTGTTACGGTGGAGTAAGGGGCCTCACCCCGGCCCTCTCCAAAGGAGAGGGAGGCTTAGGTAAAATGAGAGGGATAATTTCGAAGCTAGTTAACTGCGTCTTCTAAAAAATCTTAACACCCAGATCAAAACTGCAACCAAGGCAATTACGATAAATACACCAACGTACATACCTGCCTGAAAGATATCGCCAATGGCTTCGCAGCTTGTTAATAAGGTAACTGCAAAGATTGCTAGAGTTAAAAATATTTTGTTATTCATAGTCTTAAAATAAAAAAAGTAGTGTACTTCTGTAAAGACACTACTTTTTAAGAAAAAGTTTTTATTATAAAATTATTTTTTCGCAGCGGAATAACGCTCAGTTACAGCATCCCAATTTATTACGTTGAAAAAAGCTGCGATATAATCCGGGCGACGGTTTTGATAATTAAGATAATAGGCGTGCTCCCAAACATCCATTCCTAAAATTGGAGTTCCTTTTACATCAGCAACATCCATTAATGGATTGTCCTGGTTTGGAGTTGATGAAACTTGCAATTTTCCATCAGCGGCAACGCTTAACCATGCCCAACCAGAACCGAAGCGTGTTGTACCAGCTTCGCTAAACTTCTTTTTAAATTCTTCAAAAGAACCGAAGGCTTCAGTAATTGCAGTTGCTAATTCGCCGGAAGGCTCGCCACCGCCATTCGGACCAATAACTGTCCAGAATAAACTGTGGTTATAATGACCGCCGCCATTGTTGCGAACTGCGGGCGGATACTGCGAAATGGAAGCCTGAAGCTCTTCTAATGATTTAGATTCGGCATCAGAGCCGGCTATTGCATTGTTTAGATTTGTAACGTAGGCATTGTGATGCTTTCCATGGTGAATTTCCATGGTTGCTTTGTCAATATGCGGTTCTAATGCATCGCTTGCATATGGTAACGCTGGTAATTCGAAAGACATAAATTATATTTTAGAGGTTAAATTCTTAAAGACACAAATATAACTTATGATTAAAATAATTGTTCAGAGTGATGTCAAGTTTTATTCCTTTTAGACAAAAAGAAGTCTGATACTAAAGAGCCGCATTCTTGTTCTTTGATACCGGCTAACACTTGGGTTTTTGGATGTAGTACTTTGCTGCCAATTTGGTTAAAGCCTCGCTTCACATCCGGGGCACCGTAAACAATCTGGCTGATTTGAGTCCAATAAGATGCGCCTGCACACATTACACAGGGTTCTATGGTAACATAAAGAGTGCAATCTTTAAGGTATTTACCGCCAAGATAGTTGGCGGCAGCTGTAAATGCTTGCATCTCGGCGTGGGCTGTTACATCATTCAACCTTTCGGTGAGGTTGTGCCCCCTGCCTATAATCTTACCATTCGAAACGATAATCGCCCCAATTGGAACTTCATCAAGGCTTAAAGCAATTTTGGCTTCCTTCAGGGCTTCGTTCATAAAGAACTCGTGAGGAGAAACAGTATTGTCCGTTTCGAAATTTACATATCGCATTATTATATCAATTTAGAACCGTTTGGCAAGCTTCGTTCAACAGCGGCCAACACAATGTCTCCGTTTAGATCGGCAAAACCTGTTACCAAAAATTCGGACATAAACTTACCGATCTGTTTCCTGGGAAAGTTGATAACGCCAATGATCTGACGGCCTACCAATATTTCTTTCGTGTAATGTGTGGTTATTTGTGCACTGCTCCATTTAACACCAAACTCCCCAAAGTCGACTTTTACTTTGTAAGCGGGTTTTCTTGCTTCGGGGAAGTCGAGAACATCCAGAATGGTGCCCACACGCAATTCAACTTTTTCAAAATCGGTCCAGGATATCTCTTCCATAAATCAAAAGTAAGACGATAGTTTAAGAACTTTCTAAAAGTTCCCAATTTTTTGGGTTTTAGTATAGATTTGCAACATGGCTGATGTACGACTAAAAAAAGGAAAAGAAAAGGCAGTTAGGCAATTACATCCCTGGGTATTCTCCGGTGCTATAGACGCAGTAAAAGGAAATCCGAAAAACGGAGAAATAGTTTCAGTACTTGATGCGGGAGGCGATTTTCTGGCCAAAGGTTTTTACAACAACCAATCCCGTGTAGCGGTTAGATTATTAGAATGGGATAGTGCTATTGAGTTAAACGAAGATTGGTGGAGATTGAGAATCTCAAAAGCAGTAAAAGCTCGCGAAGCAATTCTCACCTCTACTCATACCAATGTTTGCAGGTTGGTTTTCAGCGAAGCTGATTATTTGCCGGGATTAATAGTTGATAAATATGCAGACTTCTTATCGGTACAGGTACATACCAGCGGAATTGAAACTGTAAAGCATATTTTACTAGATGAGCTTCAAAAACAGCTTAATCCGAAAGGTATTTTCGACCGGAGCGATGCTTCTGCCCGTGCACATGAAGGATTGGAACCTTCGCACGGAATTTTGGCTGGAATTGCTCCGCCTGAATATGTAGAAGTGAAAGAAAACGATATCAAATATCTGATCAATATTTCGGAAGGTCAAAAATCGGGCTTCTTTTGTGATCAGAGAAATAACCGACGCATTGTTGCGGAGCATGCAGAGGGGAAACGGGTTTTAGATTGCTTTGCCTATTCGGGAGGTTTTTCTTTAAATAGCTTACAGTTGGGTGCTCGTGAAGTAATTAGTGTTGATAGTTCGCCCCTTGCGATTGAAACGCTCAATAAAAATATCGGGTTAAATGGCTTCGAGCAAACGAGACAGCACTCCGTTCAATCAGATGTAAATAAGCAGTTACGGAGCTTCCGCGAAAGCGGTGAACTATTTGATATTGTGATTCTTGACCCGCCTAAATATGCACCAACGCGTTCTTCACTTGATAAGGCATCAAGGGCTTATAAAGATTTGAACCGTATTGCCATGTCGCTGATAACCAGCGGCGGATTACTTGCAACCTTCTCTTGTTCGGGTGCTGTTGATATCACGCATTTTAAACAAATACTTGCCTGGGCTGCATTGGATGCCCGAAAAGAAATCCAGTTTATTTACCAATTTTGCCAGCCGGAAGATCACCCGATACGAGCATCTTTCCCGGAAGGAGAATATTTGAAGGGACTACTTTGCAGGATTGTTTAATCGCTAAAATTCAACGTTGTCTGGCGTATTACGAAGATCTATGGGCTTTGACTTAGATTTCATTTTTAGATTAAGCATCTCTACCAGAACTGAAAACGCCATTGCAAAATAAATATATCCTTTTGGAATGTGTTGCTCAAATCCCTCTGCGAGTAAAGATACCCCAATCAATAATAAGAAAGATAAGGCAAGCATCTTCACCGTTGGATGATCATTTACGAACCGGCTGATACCTCCGGCTGAAACCATCATCACTCCCACGGCTATTACTACGGCAGCAATCATCACTAAAATTTCATCGGCCATACCAACAGCGGTAATCACCGAATCGAGTGAGAACACAATATCCAATATTAAAATTTGAATAATTACTCCTGAAAAGGAATGTACCTTTCCGCCTTCTTGCTGATGTTCATCACCTTCCAATTTTTCATGAATTTCACTTGTACTCTTATAAATCAGAAACAATCCACCCGATATTAATATCAAATCTCTTCCAGAGATAGCCATTTTCTCTAACAGGGTTTCTTTCGTGACTCCTATCCATTCTCCCGGATTAAATAAGGGTGAAGTTAAGCTCATTACCCAATTTAAGGAAAGCAATAGCAATATGCGGGTAATCATGGCTAGTGCAAGGCCCAGTTTTCTGGCCTTCTTTTGCTGATGCTTGGGTAGCTTGCTTGATAGAATCGAGATGAAGATGATGTTATCAATCCCCAATACAATTTCTAGAAGAGTTAAGGTAATTAAGGAGATCCAAATTTCAGGATTAGAGAGTAGTTCCATTAAGTTTCAAATATCAATCTGCTAATAAACAAAAAAACCCTCCAAGTGATGGAAGGTTTTTTAATCATTAATTTAAAAAGAACGTATGTATACTTAGAAAACTAAGTCAAACCAGCTATAAGCTCCGTCAACTCTATCGCATCTTCTCTTCTCAAAATCGGTGCTCATTAAATAGACTCAAGAACAATCCGGATGTTACAAATTTTTATCCATTATTTTTGAGAAGGCAAACATACATTTTACGTTTTAATTTCTTTCATAAATAGGCAAGATAACTTAAAGATAATTTAGGCAGGTTTTAATTAAAGAGTTGATAAATAATTATTTACTGCATTAATGGAATTCGCCAATCTTATGGAACCAGTTCCTGAAATTGTAGAATAATTTGCCTTGAGACCAGTGAGTTCTTTGTGCCATACTTGCATAAAATGCTCTCTTAAGTGAGGGAAATCTCTTAGCGGATCTTCTTGCCAGGGTAAGTCGATATCCATCAATAAATAAAGATCGTAAGGATGATTTGGGAGTTCATCAAGAACTTCCTGCGGTGATTTACCAAATATATAATCGCACCAAATCTTTACAGTAATAAAGGTGGTATCACAAATTAAGAGGCGATTAGCTTTGGGGATCAAAGCTTTCTCAAGCGCAAGCTGACCATGAAACATATTTATCTCGTCTTGCCAGGAACATGGCTCGGTCAGTTTTTCACAATATCCTCGCGCATATTCGGGCACCCAAACCGTTTGGTAATGCGCGGCAAGCTGTTCTGAAATCGTAGATTTTCCCGTCGACTCCGGACCGACTACAGCTATCTTGATTATTTTACCGTCAGTTTCCATGTACGCCGCCAATTTAAATAGCCTAAAGTTGCCAAAATCAGATATAAGGTATAGAGCACCGCAGTAAGTGCCAGATCCTTATAAAGATAAAGCGGGATGTAACAAATATCTACTACGATCCAAAGTACCCAATTCTGAATTACTTTCCTGGTAAGAAGAAATTGAGCAACCAGGCTTATGGCTGTACAAGTACCATCAATATAAGGAACATCTGTGTTGGTAAATCCGTCGAGGCCCACCCCCAAAACAGCAGAAAGAATTATAACAGACAATGCGGCTTTTAAAGATTGAGATGCATTAAGTGAGACTATTGGCTGTTGATCTTCATCTTTTCTTTTTACCCAATAATACCATCCATAAACACTTGTTACCAGGAAATAGACTTGCAGCGCAGCATCGCCATAGAGTTTGTATTGAAAAAACAATACCGAGTAAGCGGCGATACTCAAGATGGCAATAGGCCAATTTAAAATGCTTTGCTTTGCAGCCAGAAAAACACAAAGAAAGCCTGTTATTGTACCAAACCATTCGAGTGCAGAAGTTTGAATTAACTGATCACGAAAAAGCAACCAGAAAGACGTTTGGCAGAATATCACCACGCAAATTTAACTTTCCAAAGGCACAAAAAAAACCTTCCCGAAAAGCAGGAAGGTTTCTCCAAATTTAGCCTTTTATTGGGCAGTTGCAGGGCTTGAAGTAAAACCTAGGCTGGCGCGCACACTTACGTCCGCATTTAGCGAATTTCGTAACACATATTCCATTCTGAGTCGGGCAGACGAACTTTTTATAATGTCATCAAGGAAACGAGAATTGTCAATGTCAAGTACTACAGAAGAACCCGCGGAAGATGAAATATCGTTCCTGCTGGCAACCAATACTTCGCCCGAACCATCGCTTCTTGATAAATAAAGTCGCATAGAACTAAATACGCCAAGGTTTTGATTTGATGGACTACTGGCTACAACCTTTGCTGACGCAACACGAACTTCCTTAATTTGCGCGTTTGAGCTTCCGCCGAAGATCTGATCGGCACTGCTGGCGGGACTAACTGCGGACTTCATACTACCCGTACCAGTTCCTGCCGGGATGATAAGGGTTGCTGTATATGGAAGCGATGATCGTACAATAGATTGTACGGTTGCGCAAGCGGTTATGATTGAAATGGCTATAAAGCCTAGAATTATTTTTTTCATGATTGGGTGTTTGAAAGTTAAACAGCTATAGAGGTGAAAGGTTTTTTGGTTAATTTGGCATCACTTCTATAAGCGTATGAAAACTTTTTTAATAACCTTTCTCTCTGTACTAGCAAACTTCTGTTATTCACAAAAAGCACAAAACATCTACTATTTTAAAGGCAATGAGATCCCTGTAAAAACTAAAGAGGAGGCAGAATACATACGAGTGATTCAGGAACCTGATTCCGGTTCTGTGCTTTATAACCTCCTCGAGTTCTATTCTGACAATACTAAAAAAACATTAGGAACGGTTTCTAAATTTGAGCCTAAACTAGTTTATGAAGGGCAGGTTGTAACTTTCTATAATAATGGAAAAAAGAGAGATATAGGTAATTATAAAAATGGCGATCAGCTCGGTGACCGATTTGAATACTATAAAAATGGGCACCTAAAAAAACGGGGCACCTATGAAAAATTAGATAAACAAATCCTTCTTCCTGGAGAACTCAAACCTACTATCGCCAAATACAAGTTGTGGGATTATTTTGATTCAACGGGAGTTCAATTGGTGAAGGATGGAAATGGTATATATAAAAGTAACAAAAACGATTCTGAAATCATTGAAGAAGGTGCTTACAAAGATGGAGTGAAGGATGGCCAGTGGACTGGCGAATACCCAAAATACAGTGCTTCGTTCGATGAAAGATATGAAAATGGAAAACTTGTGTTCGGAAAAGCCAAGCTGGCAGATGGTAGTATAACCGAGTATACAAGCGAAGAGGTTATGCCTCAATTTAAGGGCGGAATTCAGAAATTTTATTCCTATGTACAACGAGCGTTTAGATATCCGGTCTATTTCCAGCAACGCGGTGTAACTGGAATGGTTGTAATTTCATTTGTGGTTCAAACCGATGGAACCCTGTCTGAGGTAAAAGTTATAAGAGATCTAGGGCATGGAACAGGAGAAGAAGCGATGCGAGTTGTACGGTCTTCCCCCAAATGGACACCAGGTCTTCAGCACGGTATTCCAGTAAAAGTTTTTTACACATTGCCGTTAAGCCTAAACTTGCAAGTGTTAGGCCCAACTAAGTATTGATAACAAATCACGAATTATTATTAAAAAACCCTCCCTTTTTATACCTTTGCATCCCGACAATCATGTCGGGATTTTGTGTCAAACGCTCCCCGGCAATTTTTACAAATCGCATTTTTGAACTTGATTTACAAATTACTCCCTTAAAATGCCAAAAGATCCCTCGTTAAAATCAATCTTGATTATCGGTTCAGGACCAATTATTATCGGCCAGGCTGTAGAATTCGATTATTCTGGTTCGCAAGCTGCTTTATCCCTTAAAGATGAAGGCATTGAAGTTTCGATTATAAACTCCAATCCCGCAACAATCATGACCGACAATGTAATTGGCGATCATGTGTATTTATGGCCACTAACTTGTGAAAGTATTGAGAAAATTTTGCAGGAGCGCAAGATCGATGCTGTGCTTCCAACTATGGGAGGCCAAACGGCTCTCAATCTTGCAAAAGAAGCTGAAGAGCGTGGAATTTGGGAAAAATACGGGGTTCGGATTATCGGGGTAGATATTGCCGCCATAGAAAAGACGGAAAATCGTGAAGAATTCCGCCAATTGATGGTTGATATCGGCATTGGTGTCGCCCCTTCAAAAATTGCAAATTCTTTTCTGGAAGGAAAAGAGGCAGCCCAGCAAATTGGTTTCCCTTTGGTAATTCGCCCTTCATATACCATGGGCGGATCAGGCGGCGGATTTGTTCATAAAAAAGAAGATTTTGACGCTGCTTTAAGTCGCGGATTGCAAGCCTCCCCAACTCATGAGGTACTTGTAGAACAAGCGGTGATTGGCTGGAAAGAATACGAACTGGAGTTACTTCGTGATGGAAACGATAACGTAATAATCATTTGTTCGATCGAGAACTTTGATCCGATGGGAATTCATACGGGCGACTCGATTACGGTCGCTCCGGCAATGACTTTGAGTGATCGCTGTTACCAGGATATGCGTAACCAGTCGATTAAAATGTTGCGCGCTATTGGAAATTTTGCGGGAGGCTGTAACGTTCAGTTTTCAGTTAATCCTGCTGATGAATCAATTATAGCTATTGAGATCAATCCCCGCGTTTCACGTTCATCAGCGTTAGCGTCAAAAGCAACAGGTTATCCAATTGCAAAAATTGCTGCAAAGCTTGCAATCGGTTACAACCTGGATGAAATTGAAAATCAGATTACTAAAACTACTTCGGCATATTTTGAACCAACGCTTGACTATGTAATTGTAAAAATCCCTCGCTGGAACTTCGATAAATTCAAGGGCGCCAATATGGAACTTGGCTTGCAGATGAAAGCTGTGGGTGAAGTAATGGCCATTGGACGTACGTTTATCGAAGCCTTACAAAAGGCTTGTCAGAGTTTGGAAATTGGCCGCGCTGGTTTAGGTGCAGATGGTCGTCAAAACCGGAACCTGGACGAAATTATGTACGGGTTGGAGCATCCGAGCTGGAACCGCTTATTCCTGGTGAAAGATGCCATGACCATGGGCGTTCCAATGGAATCTATCCGTAAAGTAACCAAAATAGATAAGTGGTTCTTGCTTCAGATTCAAGAGCTTGTTCAGCTTGAACAAGAATTGAAGCGTTATTCGTTGAACAATATCCCTAAAGAGTTTTTCTTCACGCTGAAGCAGAAAGGATTTTCTGATGTCCAGATTGCGTGGTTGCTGGGCAACGGAATAACTGAGGATGAAGTTTATAATCGCCGTAAGGAAATAGGAATTAAACGTGTGTATAAAATGGTTGATACTTGCGCCGCGGAGTTTCCGGCACAAACGCCATACTACTACTCTACGTTTGAAGATGAAAACGAATCTACGCCGAGTGATAAGAAAAAAATCATTGTTTTAGGATCTGGACCGAATCGTATCGGTCAGGGAATTGAGTTTGATTATTCTTGCGTGCACGGACTACTGGCAGCCAAAGAGTGCGGCTTCGAATCCATCATGATCAACTGTAATCCGGAAACAGTTTCCACTGATTTTAACATGGCCGACAAACTGTACTTTGAGCCTGTTTTCTGGGAACATGTTCGTGAGATTATCGAGCTTGAAAAACCAGAAGGAGTAATTGTTCAGCTTGGCGGGCAAACGGCACTTAAAATGGCCGAAAAGCTTCACCAATTCGGTATCAAAATTATTGGTACTTCGTACGATAACATGGATATAGCCGAAGATCGTGGCCGTTTTTCTGATTTATTAAAAGATCTTGGAATCCCTTATCCAAATTATGGCGTTGCGGAAGATGCTGAAGAAGCTTTGGTGGTTGCCAAAAAGGTAGGATATCCGGTTTTGGTACGTCCGAGTTATGTACTTGGCGGACAAGGAATGAGCATCGTCATCAATGATGAGGATCTCGAGAATGCAGTTGTAAAGTTACTAGGTGATCTTCCGGGAAACCGTGTTTTGATTGACCACTTTTTGGACAGAGCCGAAGAAGCAGAGTCTGATTCAATTTGTGATGGAGATGAAGTTCATATTGTTGGATTAATGGAACATATTGAGCCTGCCGGAATTCACTCAGGAGATTCAAGTGCAGTGTTACCTCCCTTTAATTTATCGGATAATGTAATCCGTCAGATGGAGGAGTATAGCATTAAACTAGCGAAGGCCTTAAATGTAATCGGACTACTAAACATCCAGTTCGCGATAAAAGATGAAAAGGTGTATGTGATTGAGGCAAACCCAAGGGCATCGCGTACGGTTCCTTTCATCGCTAAAGCGTATGATGTTCCTTATATCAATATAGCTGCTAAAATTATGCTGGGTGTAAATAAGTTGAAAGATTTCAAGATTGAGCGCAAATTGGTTGGTTATGCGATTAAGGAACCTATTTTCTCTTTCGATAAGTTCCCTGAAGTTGAAAAACAATTGGGTCCAGAAATGAAATCGACAGGTGAAGCAATTAGGTTTATAAAGGATTTGGAAGACCCATACTTTGTAAAATTGTACAAAGAGAAATCGATGTATTTGAGTAAATAAAATAAAGAGGCTGGTTGAGAAACCGGCCTCTTCTATTCTCAATCTTTGACATAAATCATTTTCCAATACTTTCTGCTCGCAGAACCTTTGAATTTGTGATCTCATTTCTAGAGAACTTTGTGTTAGACTATATTTGTAGTATGTGTGCTTACAAACTTGATCGAACCGCGTTTAAAGCTCAAACAGCAAACGATGCTTCAGCGTCGCACGCCGTCTATTATAGAAACCTTACGTGGCAGGAGCGACTTCGCATTGCACAATACTTAAACAGCATTGCTTTTAATTTCCCTGAAGGCAAACCGCCCAGGTTAGACAGAACAAGGTTTAGTGCGAGATCAAGAGGAAATGGGTAATATATTCAATGAAGACTTTCGCGATTTTTTAACAGCCCTTAATAATAAAGATGTTGAATATATATTGGTTGGAGGCTTTTCGGTAATCTTAAATGGTTATTCAAGAACTACAGGAGATATGGATATTTGGGTTAAGAGAAGCCCTGTCAATTACCAGAAAATATCTCAGGCATTTATCGAATTTAGGATGCCAGTTTTTGACATGACTGAAGGAAACTTTTTAAATCATCCTAATTGGGATGTTTTTACATTTGGGCTCCCGCCCTCTGCAATAGATATTATGGTTTCGTTAAAAGGATTGAATTTTGATGAATGTTTCAAAAAAGCAAGTTATTTCGATGATGAAGGACTAACCATTAGAACTCTGCATATTTCAGATCTTATCGAAGCAAAAAAAGCGTCCGGTCGCCCTAAAGATTTGAACGATCTGGAGAACCTGATGTGAACTAATGGTAAGTATAAGCAACTACCCAAACAACGAACTAAAAACCTCCTCAATCTTCGAAACGCTCTTAATCTCAATGGAAGAATATCGTTTTATGTCAAGGCCCTTTTGATTGTACTTCGAAATGTAAATTTGCTGAAATCCCAACTTCTCCGCCTCCGCGATACGCTGCTCAATCCTATTTACCGCTCTTATTTCTCCTGATAAACCTACTTCTGCCGCGAAGCAAACCTTAGTTGATACCGAAATATCTTCGTGAGATGAAATGATAGCAACTACCACCGCAAGATCAATTGCAGGATCTTCTACCTTTAGTCCGCCAGCAATATTCAAGAATACATCCTGAGCGCTTAAGCGAAAGCCACAGCGCTTTTCGAGAACTGCCAAAAGCATGTTCATCCGCTTAGTATCGAAACCTGTAGCGGAGCGCTGAGGTGTGCCGTAGGCAGAAACACTGACTAGGGCCTGGGTTTCTATCAACATCGGTCTGGCGCCTTCCAGCATTGCCGAAATCGTAATTCCGCTAAGCTCTTCATCGCGCTGAGAAAGAAGAATTTCAGAAGGATTAGAAACCTCCCGCAAACCGCTTCCCTGCATTTCATAAATTCCCAATTCAGATGCAGAACCGAACCGGTTCTTGATTGCTCTTAAAATACGATATACATGATGCCTGTCGCCTTCGAACTGCAGAACTGTGTCTACCATGTGTTCAAGGATTTTAGGGCCTGCAATCGCGCCGTCTTTAGTAATGTGCCCAATTAGAAAAACCGGGGTTGAGGTTTCTTTAGCAAAGCGAAGTAATTCTGCGGTACACTCCCGCACCTGCGACACAC
>DASVRX010000058.1:0-5177 GCA_036388375.1 Pedobacter sp.
AGCCGGTAGGGAAATCAATAGAAGCAGGTAAAACTTTTTTGGGTGCGAAACTTACTGGTAAGCGGGTGAAAAATTCAGAAGCAATAGACTCAACATTTAATCCCAATAGCAATGAATCGCGGCCTGCCACTCTCGTTTTTAAATCTGCTGATGGCGGACAATCATGGAAGGACATTAGCCAGGGGCTGCCTGAAAAATTGAAGGGGGGTGGTTTTTTTACAAATGAAAGCGGGCTCTATTTACGCGATGGAAATGGAATGTATCACAATCGACCAAATTCCACTTCTACGAATTGGAAAAAAGAAAATTTCCCCGACAAACAAAACATTGCGGCGGGTAAGACCGGAATATTTGCCTACAATTACGATGGGCAGTTTTTAGAGAAGCAAAATGGAATAAGCAAATGGCGGCCTATGTACACGAATTTTAAAGGGAAAGAGGTACGCACGGTTTTCGAAACTGCCGGAGGCACCGTTCTTATTAGCTCCGGCAATAGCCTCTTTAAATCTACGAACAACGGAGAGACCTGGAAACAAGTCCATATGGGAGGCTGGGTAAAGGAATTCGTGGAGTCGAACGGTGTACTCCTGGCCACCAGCCAAAGAGGAATTTTAAGATCGACAGATGATGCTGAAAACTGGGAAGAGGTGATTAGTGAAGGCGGTGTTGGTATTGATGTAGAACAAATCAAAGGTGGTTTCGCTGCTATCACTTACAATTCACTATTAAAGTCCAGAAGAGTGAGAGCATCGTACGACGGTGGTAAAAACTGGCACTTCATTGATGCCGGCCTTCCGGCGCAAGGTTTTATTGCCTCCTTCTTGCAGCCTGTTAATACCGGCCTTCCTATGGAAGCTTTCATTACTTCAATTGTTCAGGTTGGTGAAGACTTCTTTTGTGCACATGGTACCGGTATTTTCAGATCATCAGACAAGGGTAAAACATGGAAACTGATACTTCCTTCTAACGATAAAAAGGTCTTCAATTTATCTGTATCAGGCAACGTGATTTATGCCATAGCCGGAAATGGAGGATGTTGAAAATTAAAAACTTCGGTGTGGCGCATATTAGGGTGTAAGGTGTTGTAAACGTATATTGGTTCAGGGATAATTTGTATATTTAAAACCGCCACTGAGCTTTTAAAGAAGCTTCTTCAAGCTTGTTTTCGACTAATTTGAAGGTGAAGTTTATCACTGTAAAGGTGGCAAGACAACAAGTACAAGGTGTGATACCGGATTCGGTTCGTAGAACAGATTCACTAATTTTCACCCTACTTGCATCTTTAGTAGCTTTTCCTAATTTTACATCTCTTGAACACGCACGAGTTATATATCGAAGCTTTAATATTCGCATCCTCCAACAGCGTTTCGATAAATGAAATACAGCAAGTTTTAAGTAGCATAAATGAAACCTCGATCACAGTCGAAGAAACACTCTTTCTTTTAAACAGAATAAAAGAAAAATACAACGACCCATCTTTTGCTATAGAGTTGGTTGAATTGAATGGTGGATATCAATTTCTAACAAAGAAAGACTACTACCCTATCATTAACCAATTGCAAATTCAACGATCAAAGAAGAAGCTTAGTCAGGCAGCTTTAGAAACGCTTGCTATCATCGCCTACAGGCAGCCCATAACCAAGTTAGAGATAGAACAAATACGAGGAGTAAACTGCGATTATACCATTCAAAAGCTTCTTGATAAGGATCTGATCAGCATCTCGGGGAAGTCAGAATCGGTTGGAAAGCCGCTGCTTTATTCCACTAGTTCTTTATTTATGGATTATTTCGGGATAAACGACAGCTCACAATTGCCACAGCTAAATGATATTCACTCTGCCGAAAATAAAGTTGGTGATAATCAGGAGTAAAACTTAATTAATAGGAAAATTTATAATACTTATTAAAATCTTATTATTTTTATCGTAGCAACAATTACTCAAAAGATGGAAATGCCAAAGAAAAAATTTGATGCCGACAGCGCAAATGAAGATGAAGATCCCATTATTGATGAAAATTTACTGGATGATGAAGACGAGGATTTTGATGCTCCGTTAGATGATCTTGGTGTGATTGACGATCTTGATCCACTAGATGACGATGACGAAGATTATTAATTAGTATTTGTTCTTTTTATTAAGCATTCAGCCCACTGAATGCTTTTTTTATTATTAAAACATTCGAATGGTTATTATAGAGGTAAAAGATAGATCAGAAAAAAGAGAGTTTTTAGACCTGCCGAGGAAAATTTATAAGGACGACCCGGTTTGGGTTTGCCCCCTGGATAATGACATTGAAAAAGTATTTGACCCGAAACAAAATCATTTTCACCAACACGGGAGTATAACCCGCTGGATTGCCAAAGATGCTAACGATACAACGGTAGGGAGAATAGCGGCTTTTGTAAATGAGAAGAAGGCATACACTTTCCCGGAACCTACGGGAGGGGTCGGCTTTTTCGAATGTAGTAACGACAAGGAAGTAGCCAGGGCACTTTTTAATACTGCTCAATTATGGTTAGAGGCAAAAGGCATGAAAGCCATGGATGGCCCTATAAATTTTGGAGAAAACGATGCATTTTGGGGCTTGCTTATTGAGGGATTTACCCATCCTTCATACGGAATGAATTACAATCCGCCGTATTACAAAGAGCTTTTTGAAGCGTACGGATTTACGTCTTCTTATGAGCAAATCACTAATCATCTTGAAGTAAATAAACCCTTCCCAGAACGTTTTACTAAAATAGCAGAATGGGTTTCAAAGAAACCCGGCTATACCTTTAGGCACCTTGAAAGTGCCAATATTGATAAGTTCGCAGCAGATTTTGTAGAAATTTACAATGATGCCTGGGCAGACTTTAAAAACTTTGTGCCTATTGAAAAAGACACCATCCTTGAAAGCTTTAAGAAAATGAAGGCGATTATGGATGAAAAACTGATATGGTTTTCTTATATCAACGAAGAACCGGCATCGTTTATAGTTATCCTACCGGATGCGAATCAGATGATTAAGCCTTTGAAAGGAAAGCTCGGTCTATTTGAAAAACTTCAGTTCCTGTATTACAAATGGAAAGGCGTTTCAAGAATGCGTGCAGTTGTAATGGGCACGAAAAAATCGTTTCAGAAACATGGACTTGAATCTGCCATGTTTATTAAACTAAAAGAATACGTACTGCCGCTAAATCAGTACAAAGAACTGGAATTATCGTGGGTGGGTGATTTTAATGATAAAATGTTGGCTTTACATGAAGCTACTGGCGCAACTTTCGGTAAAAAGCATGTAACACTCAAAAAAGTATTCTAACAAAAAAAGGCTCTAAAAGCCTTTCTTTGTTTTATGCGATAACTTTCGTTCGACGAAGCTCTTCAAAAAGATTGATGATCTTTTTCTGTAGATCAATCACTTCCGCTTCGCGCTCCTGCAACTTCTTGGTCATTGTTTCCAGTTCAGATATATATTTTTCTTGTTCCTCGGTATCGTTATATGTAAGTAACTGTACAACGGTCATTTCAAATAACTTCGATATTTGCTCCAACCTGGACAAATTAATATCTGTAATGCCTGTTTCTATTTTAGAGAATGCCGGAATAGAAATATCTAAACGTTTCGCTACATCTTCCTGGCTCCATCCCTTTTGGTGCCTTAAAAGTCTGATCTTTTTACCTAGTGTCTTCATTTACCCTTATTATTTTAAAACCACTTAATCAATCAAGGCCTGATTCGCCAGTATATTTAAATCAATACCACCAAAATCACCCGAACTCATAAGAAGCAAGTTTTTACCCTTATAATTAATAGAACTCAAAAATTCGACCAATATTTCTGAATTGTTGAAAAAATTTAACTTATCGTTATCAAAAGCCGTTTTTACTTCATTTTCAGAATACGGCTCCATTTTCTTTTGCTCGAAAGTGCGTCTGTTAATAAATACAACTGCTGTATCCGCATTATCCATGCATCCTTTATATTCTTCAAGAAACTCTTTATTCAAGCTGCTGAAGGTATGAAGCTCCATTACTGCAACTAACTCCCGATCAGGATATTGCGCTTTAACTGCATTCAAAGTAGCCTTCAACTTTGAAGGGGAATGTGCAAAATCTTTATAAACTGCGGTGGTTTGATTTTTTCCAAGTAGTTCGAGTCTTTTCGCCGCCCCTTTAAAAGAACCTGTCGCAGTATAAAAGTCTGAATCACTTATGCCGAGCTCTTTACAAACATTAAAGGCGGCCTGTAAGTTTTGAAGATTATGCTGACCAAACACTTGTAAGGGCACAATTTTATTGTCGACCTGTAATGATGTGATACCGTTTTGAGTAAGACTGGATGGGGTTTGATAAGGAACTTTATTTAAAGAATCAGCGGAACTTTCGACTACTTCTTTAACAACGCTATCTTCCGTGTTATAAATAATCGTTCCGCCGGGACTGATCGTTTGAAGAAATATTTTAAACTGGTCGACGTAATTGTCAAACGTTGGAAACACATTGATGTGATCCCAGGCAATTCCACTTATCACTCCAATATTAGCATGATATAAATGAAACTTTGGTCTTCTGTCGATTGGTGATGAAAGGTATTCATCTCCCTCGATGATGATCACCGGGGCATCCGTTATTTGCACCATGGTTTCGAAACCTTCCAGCTGTGCTCCTACCAGGTAATCGAATTCTTTATTACATGCTTTTAAAACATGCAGGATCATCGAAGTAATTGTGGTTTTTCCGTGACTGCCACCTATTACAACGCGTGTTTTGTCCTTCGACTGCTCGTAAATGTATTCAGGATAAGAGTAGATTTTAAGACCAAGTTCTTTTGCCTTTAGCAGCTCGGGATTATCAGCACGTGCATGCATCCCAAGCACAACAGCCTCTATATCGGCTGAAATTTTTTCGGGAAACCAGCCCATTTCCGAAGGAAGAATATTATGTTTCGCTAATCGCGAGCGAGAAGGTTCATATATGGCATCATCCGAACCGGTGATGATATGGCCTTGCTGAGATAGCGCAATAGCCATGTTATGCATGGCGCTTCCGCCGATGGCAATTAAATGTAAACGCATTAAAATTAATTAAAAATAAATGTTCTTGAGCTTAACAAGATAAAGGAAAAAGAGTTTGACTAATGCTCCTTCAAAAATTTAACAGAGCACCAGTTGTCGAGAATTTTATGGGTGATGT
>DASVRX010000059.1:0-4661 GCA_036388375.1 Pedobacter sp.
ACTAATTTTTCCGCAAATGTAAATGTTGGTACCAGTTCTTACTTTAGGGATACCCGGGTTGCGGGCGACCGGCTTGAACAGGCAACAAATAGCAATATCTCATCAGGGATAAGTTATCAACGCACATTTCTTGACAACAGATTTAATTTTAGCAGCTCGTTAAGACATAGTCAAAACTTACAGACGAAAAAAGTGGATTTGGATCTTCCAACATTTCAGTTGGGTATGAGCACTTTCAATCCTTTTGAAAGTAAAGGTGGTTCATCAAATCCAAAATGGTATGAAAGGATTTCGGTGGGATATAGTATGCAGGGTTCTAATTCAGTCAGTCAGATTAGCGAAGATAGATTGTTTAGAAAATCATCACTTCGTGAATTTAGAAACGGCATACAGCACAGTATTCCGGTAAGTATGTCTTTTAATGTAGCACAGTATTTTCAGTTTACATCAGGAATAAGTTATGCAGAGCGATGGACCTTGCAAACAATACGACGGAGTTTTGACCCGACAATTATTGGTACACAAATAAGAACTGATACGGTACAAGGTTTCAAAAGAAATTACGATTACTCCTTGAATACCGGGGTTTCAACGAAGATTTATGGTATGATGCCTTTTAGAAAGGGAAATTTAGTTGCGATCAGGCACGTCATTACACCGAACCTAAATTTTTCTTACCGCCCTGATTTTAGTGGAAACAACTTTGGGTTTTTTCGTGATGTTAGTGGTGTTCCATCGGGTACAACAATACCTAATAGTCGTTATTCTATTTTTGAACAATCGGCGGGCGGCGGTCCTGGTATTGGCAGATCGGCAAATATGAATTTTTCTGTAGAAAATAATATTGAAGCAAAAGTTCGCACAAAGAGTGATACCGCCTCAGCGTTTGAAAAGATACCAATTATCCAAGGTTTAACCTTTAGCGGGAATTACGATTTTGAAGCGACAGGTTTTAATAAATTGTCAACAATCTTTTTCGGTGGGCGTACTGCTTTTTTTAAGCAAAAATTAAATCTCACTTTTAGCGGAAGTTTAGACCCATACCGGGTTGATCAAACTGGGCAGCGTTTAGGGTTTTTATTTAATGAAGGCCAATTAGCGCGCTTAGCTTCGTTTGGCGTTCAAACAGGCTACAGTCTCAATCCAAGTTCTTTTATCAAACGACAAAAGGATCTTACCAACCAACAAAATAACCCAAACACTTCAGCCCGACAGCAACAGGATATTTCAGAGATATTACGAAATCCAAATGGCTTTGTCGATTTTAATATTCCATGGAATATAACCGCTTCTTATAGTTTTCAATATTCAAATAATGGATTCCGAAGAGATGTTGTAAACTCATTAAATTTTAATGGCGATTTTAGTGTTACTCCTAAATGGAAAGTAAGTTACACCTCCGGATGGGATTTCAGGGCAAATACTTTAACCACCACTTCATTCTCTATTAATCGCGATCTGCATTGTTGGGATCTTGCTATGAGTTGGGTTCCATTCGGACAGTATAAAGGATATAGTGTTGACTTACGGGTTCGTGCTTCTATGCTACAGGATTTGAAATTAAGTCGCAGAAGCCCTTCGAATGGAGGATATTTCCAATGATCTTAGCAGAAATAATCACCATAGGGGATGAGATCCTGATAGGTCAAATCGTTGATACTAACTCTGCATGGATTGCCCAAAGGCTAAATGAAGCAGGCATTCGGATAAAACAAATAACTTCTATATCTGACGATAAGGCACATATACTGGAAGCCTTAGAAGCCGCATCGAAACGAGCAAAAATCATTCTGATTACAGGAGGGTTAGGACCGACTAAAGACGATATTACCAAGCATACGCTTGCAGAATTTTTTAAAGTTGGTTTTAAACGTGACGAAGCCACCTTAAAAAATGTTACAGAGATATTCGAACGGTTTAAACGTCCCTTACCGGAAGTAAATATTCGTCAGGCTGATGTTCCAGAAAATTGTACTGTGTTGCTAAATAAAAATGGAACAGCTCCGGGAATGTGGTTTGACGACAACGGTATTGTGTATGTCTCGATGCCGGGCGTTCCTTACGAAATGATGTACTTGGTTGAAGAAGAGGTTATTCCTCGTCTAAAGCAAGAGTTCAGTCTCGATTCAATTGTCCATCGAACAATCCTTACTGCCGGTATAGGGGAGTCATTTCTTGCAGAGAAGATCGCAGCAATTGAAGAGTCACTTCCAGCGCATATCAAGCTTGCTTACCTTCCTAAACTGAGCCAGGTCAGGCTTCGTTTGAGCGCTTATGGCGGGAATGAACCAGAGTTGAAAGCAGAGATAGAGGGATATGTTGATAAACTTGTGAATTTGCTTGGCAACCATGTGGTTGCCACTGAAGATAAGCCGCTCGAAAAAGCCATCCTCGATTTTATGGAAGAAAAAGGCCTGACTTTATCAGTTGCGGAAAGCTGTACCGGCGGATATCTCTCGCATCTTTTAACGCAACACGCAGGATCAAGTGCTGTTTTTTTAGGCGGAGCGGTAACATATTCTAATAATTTAAAGACAAATCTCCTTTCTGTATCTCCCGCAACGATTGAAAAGTCAGGAGCTGTAAGTGAGGGAACTGTTAAAGAAATGGCTTGGGGATCCTTGAATAATTTTAAATCAAATTACTCTATAGGAGTTAGCGGAATTGCCGGGCCTGGCGGTGGTACTCAAGACAAACCGGTTGGTACAGTGTGGGTTGCAGTAGCCGGCCCTAATGGGATTGTAACTAAGAAATATCATTTTGGAAGCCGTCGTGCCCAGAATATCGAAAGAGCAGCTATTAACGCTTTAACATTACTTTTCCACATACTCAAGGAAGACTATAGTTAAGTGCTAAAAAGGTTTATTTTTGCTGCTGCTTCAATCAAAATATGCCTCAATTTGAATTAATTCTTCCTAAAATGGGTGAAAGTGTTGCCGAGGCCACCATTATTAAATGGCTTAAGCAACCCGGAGATCTGATCAAAGAAGATGAAGCAATTGTAGAAATCGCTACAGATAAGGTAGATTCTGATGTTCCTTCTCCCGTTTCAGGGAAACTGATTAATTATTTGTTTCAGGAAAATGATACTGCCCAGGTTGGTGATGTTATTGCTTTGATTGAAATAGATGGAGATGAGGAGCCACAGCAAGTTTCAACTGTAACTCCGGTTCACGAAATTGAAACTGAAGAGGCTTCATTTGTAGAAGAAGATAATCTAGACTTTCCTGTTGAAGAAGAAATTCCTGGTTTAACTCATTTAGAAATTCATGCTAAGGAAGAAGAGAGCCCTTCAACTCAAAACGAAACAAATGCCAGATTCTATTCGCCACTTGTAAAAAGCATTGCCGCGGAAGAAGGGCTGTCTATGAAAGATTTGGATAGCATCACCGGAACTGGAGCTGAAGCTCGTGTAACAAAACAAGATCTTATCGATTATATCGCTAAACGGTCTGAAAAGGTTGTTACTGAAACAGAGTTTTCTAAAGTATCCGATTCTAAAGCAGAACAGTCACAATCCGAACATATTAAGCCCCGAGAAACCAAACAAGAAGCTGCTTCTGATTCAAGTTTCCTGTCCTCCGGAAGCGACGAGATCATCGAAATGGACCGTATGCGTCGGCTTATTGCGGATCATATGCTGATGAGCGTGCAAACTGCCCCTCATGTTACTTCTTTTGTTGAAACCGATGTCACCAGCATTGTAAAATGGCGGGAAAAGAACAAAGCCTCAATCGAGAAAAAGATTGGTGAAAAGATTACCTACACGCCAATCTTTATCCAAGCGGTGGCAAAAGCACTTCGTGATTTTCCTTTGATTAATATTTCCGTTAACGGGAATCAAATAATTAAAAAAGCCGACATAAACATTGGCCTTGCGGCGGCTTTACCAACGGGAAATTTGATTGTACCGGTTATTCGCAAAGCGGATCAATTGAACCTGATTGGTTTAACAAAAGCCGTTAATGATCTGGCAACCCGTTCTAAAAACAATAAGCTTCAACCTGATGAAGTGAAAGACGGAACATTTACGATTACTAACATTGGCTCGTTCGGCAATATTATGGGAACCCCTATAATTAACCAGCCGCAGGTTGCTATTCTCGCTATTGGAGCTATTCAAAAGAAACCAGCGGTTATAGAAACCGAGTTTGGCGATGTGATAGGAGTGAGGCATAAAATGTATATGTCCCTTTCTTATGATCACAGGGTTGTAGATGGAGCTCTGGGCGGAATGTTCCTGAAAAAAATCAGTGACTATCTCGAAGCCTGGGATTTTGATTATGAGATTTAATATCTCTCAAATCTATCCATTTCTTTCGATAAGCAGCTTTGTTCGCTCTTCCATCAATACAATTATCTTACTTAGGTAGTCTATTTCTTTTTGGGCAAGTCTTAATTCGTTTTTAAGCTGTTCAACTTCTTTGCTCTGATCAGATTCTAACCTCTTGTGAAGAATTACACTCCCAAAGCTTGTGTTATCGGTTAACTTATTGGTGTAATACTGAATAAAATCGTGCTCTAGCACAAGAGAAATTTGAAGTAGAAGTTCTATATCAATGGTATCTTTTTCAAATATCCGATAGACATTTTGCCTGGCTACACCTATTGCTTCGGCAAAGTCTTTAAGCTTCATCTTTTTCGCCTCAAAGACCTCTTTT
>DASVRX010000060.1:0-2086 GCA_036388375.1 Pedobacter sp.
ACAATGCTCAGCAGACCTGTTGCGGTCAACCAGCGTTTAACGCAGGTTACTGGGACGAGGCAAAAGCAGTAGGTAGTAAATTTCTGAACGATTTTACGGAGAGCAATTATATCGTTTCCCCATCTGCCTCCTGTACGGGTATGGTGAAAAACTATTACAACGATTTATTCACCAATACTGCGGTTCACAATAAATGCAGAACTATTCAAGGGAACATTTTTGAGCTCTCCGATTTCCTGATTAACGTGCTTAAGAAAGATTACTTCGGTGCAGAGCTGGAAGCGAAGGCTGTTTATCACGATTCATGCGCCGGTCTTCGCGAATGTAAAATTAAAGCAGAGCCAAGAGCATTACTTGAGAAAGTTCATGGCTTAGAACTGGTTGAATTAAAGGATAATGACGCTTGCTGCGGTTTCGGCGGTACATTCGCGGTAAAATTTGATGGAATCTCCAGCGCTATGGCTCAGCAAAAAGTTGATAATGCCTTGGCGGCTGAAGCAGAATATATCATCTCAACAGATGCTTCATGCCTGCTGCATTTGCAGGGATATATCGATAAAAATCAACTGCCTATAAAGACGCTGCACATTGTAGATGTGCTGACGATGGGGTGGGGGAATGTGTAAACTTATGAAAAAATTGAAACGCAATCTTCTTGCAACCTGTTTCTCTCTAACCGCTTTAAGTGGTTTCTCTCAGGTTAGGCAAGAGATGAGGAGCAGTCGCCTTGATACCAATATGATCGTGTTAGACGAGGAGGGGAAGGCGCTAAGGCATTATCAATACAGTAAGTTGATGAATTCGGGGGAGTATACCATACATCAAAAAGTAGGTGAGGCGAATTTTAGTATAAAGAAGCTTTCATTACAAGAGCAAATAAAGTATTCCGAGCTGCTAGAAAAGTTAGTAGCAACAAAGAGCCCAATGTTGAAAAAAGGGCAAACCCTGAATTTGTCACCATTTTCAAATTTGTTAAAAATGGAAGAAATGGATCAGAAAGTCAAAATATTGATTTTTTGGTCTTCAGGTTGCCCCCCGTGTACCGAGAGTTTTGAAAGTATAAATGAAGTTTTAAGACAGGTAAATAATCCAGACGAACTACTTGTACTCGCAATCACTGGAGATAATCAGGAAATGGCGAGTAGAAAACTAAAAGAAAAGCCTTTGCTGTATGCAAAATTATTTAGTGGCGCTTCAGCAATTTTCAAATACTACATTTTCCCACACTATCAGGATAATAGAGTTCCTATCTATGTAATTGCTGATAAAAATGACGTGATACGGTTTTCAGTAGATGGAATAGGACCTCAAGTGATGAATTCTTTTAAAACACAGCTCCGGGCCATATTAAATCAGTAAGTATAATTATTTATCAACTTAACTCCTAAAGCCTATTTTTGTAGTGAAAAAATCACGTAGTAGGTGATTCTCTAAACATTATTTTTTAATCGCCGCAAGGCAAAAATCATAGTTGTAAATGATTAATATAACACTTCCTGATGGTTCTTCTAGGCAATACGAAAAAGGAACCACTTCTTATCAAATCGCCTTATCTATTTCAGAAGGTTTAGCACGAAACGTTTTAGCAGCAGAAGTTAACGGCGAAGTTTGGGATGCAAGTCGTCCTATCGAGGCGGATTCATCTGTGAAACTCCTTACCTGGAATGATGGAGCGGGAAAGTCAACTTTCTGGCATTCGTCGGCACATCTAATTGCCGAGGCGTTAGAAGCCTTGTATCCCGGTACGAAATTTGGTATCGGTCCGGCAATTGAAACCGGTTTTTATTATGATGTTGATTTTGGAGATCGTGAATTTTCATCAGACGATTTTAAACAGATTGAAGACAAAGTATTGGAGCTCGCCCGGGCTAAATCCGAGTACGTCAGAAAGCCGATAAGCAAAGCTGAAGCTGAGAAATATTTCACTGAAAAAGGGGATGAGTACAAACTGGATTTGATCAAAGACCTCCCGGATGGTTCAATTACCTTATACACACAGGGTAACTTTACCGATTTATGCCGCGGTCCGCATATTCCAAACACCGGATTTATAAAAGCTGTAAAATTAACAAACGTTGCGGGAGCT
>DASVRX010000061.1:0-18615 GCA_036388375.1 Pedobacter sp.
GTCCTATGCTTCATCTACCCATAGTTGGAACTTGGAATTACTACGATATTGATGTTGCACTTGCTTCTATCGTAATGACTTTGGCTGCGTTGGGCGCAGTTGCCTCATTAATTAACAAACCGGGTTTGTTGCGCTTTTGCGGATGGGCTTCTTTGATTGTGATCATTTTTACTTTAGCCGCGATTTATTTCAAGGTGAACGATTATTTCAGTTTTATTCCGCTTAAAAAGCTGGCGGCAGCCGCAAGTCGTATGGTGCATTACCGCTGGACGGGTTGGATCATCCTTCTAATTGGATCTGTTCTTGCGATCGTTGGGTCGCGTAGAAAGACGGTAGTTCGCTAAAAAAGCAAAGCAGCCTGGCCTGTATTCATCATGCGGGCCTCATGCTCTAAAAGCCATCTTTTACGCCATAATCCACCTGCATATCCAACCAAGTCACCACTACTGCCAATCACGCGGTGACAAGGAATAACAATAAGTAATTTGTTTTTGCCATTGGCCGCAGCTATTGCCCGAATGGCTAATGGAGAATTCATTTTTTTTGATAAGGCGGCATAGCTTATCGGTTTCCCGGGAGCGATGTTTAAGAGCTCATTCCAAACCGTTTTTTGGAAGGTCGTTCCGGGTTGTTCTAACGGAAAATCAAAAGTCGTCCGCTGTCCATTAAAATACCCTTGTAACTGCTGTTTTGCGTATTCAGTTAACTCAGATGGGTTTTCTTCAACATCGTTTAAATCAAAGCCAATAAATTCTAATTCGTCTGTTGTCGCCTTGATAATCAATAAACCGATAGGAGTGCTGAGCGTAGAACAAAACATATTTGAAATTACAATTTTCTAAGAAATCCATGGTAAAACTGGCTTAATTAATCACTAATAAACTAACTATCTTTGAGCAATGCATTTATTGAAGCAAGTACAATTTCTGGTGCACAAAGAAGTGGTGTTAGAGTGGCGATCTAAGTATGCTTTTAATGGGATTTTGCTTTATGTTGTGTCGACCATTTTTGTTTGTTACTTGTCTTTTAAACAGATTGATCCTGTAACCTGGAATGCCTTATTCTGGATCATCATGCTTTTTGCCTCTGTAAATGCTATCGCGAAAAGCTTTTTACAGGAAAATAAAGGCCGTCAGCTTTATTATTATAGCCTGGCCAGCGCCAGGGCGGTCATCATATCTAAAATCATTTACAACATTCTCCTGATGCTTATATTGTCGATTATAGCATTAGGATTTTACATGATGGTTTTCCATAATCCTGTCGGCGATCCGTTGTATTATTTCTTTGCTGTACTTATTGGAAGCATCAGTTTTGCCTCAGTATTTACCATGATCTCAGGTATTGCTTCGAAAGCAAATAATAGTGGGGCCCTAATGGCGATATTAAGCTTCCCTGTTATTATTCCCTTATTAATGGTTTTGATAAAATTTTCGAAGAACGCCATGGACGGGCTGGATAGGAGTGTAAGTAATAACGAGATGGGTGTGCTTGCGGCGATAAATCTAATTGTTATTACGGTTTCTTTGATATTGTTTCCTTATCTCTGGAAGGAGTAATAACCGGTTAATAACGTCATGAATATTATACAGAATTCATTTTGCAGCCCGAACTCACTTATTTACATTTGACCACAAATTATACCCCATGAAAGAATATTGGTGGAAAATTCTCGGAGCCGTTTTGGTTCTATACTCAATAATTGGGGGACTACTAATTGATGTTCCCGCTTTGCCTATTCTTCACGAATCAATAAGAACGGTTTTCTTTCATGTTCCTATGTGGTTTTCGATGCTTCTGCTTTATTTGATATCGGTTATTTATAGCATTAAATACTTAAGTTCTGGCAAGGTAGAACATGATTTGATAGCAGTTGAAAGTGTAAATACCGGCGTGATCTTTTGCTTTTTAGGATTGGCGAGCGGAATGCTTTGGGCAAATATTACCTGGGGCGACTTTTGGCCTAACGATCCAAAACTCAACAGTTCTGCAATTGCCACCTTAATGTACCTTGCTTATTTGGTACTTAGGAACTCAATGGACGAAGAGCAAAAACGCGGAAAAATCTCAGCGATTTATAATGTTTTTGCTTTTCCAGTGATGATTGTTTTGCTGTTTATATTGCCACGCATGACCGATTCATTGCACCCGGGAAACGGCGGTAATCCGGGATTTAGTAATCTGGATATGGATGATACGATGAAGCTGATCATTCGTCCGACTTTTATTGGATGGATGCTTGTTGGAACCTGGATCATGACTATACGTTACCGCATTCGGAAACTGGAGAATCTTAGAAACGAAAACTAAACGAATAAAACCCTAACTCATGAAGAAAATATTAAGCCTTTTTACACTTTTTTTTTTAATGATCCAGGCTCAGGCCCAGGAAGTAGAAATGGCTACCGGCTTAAGAAGTTCCGGTAAAATTTACGTGGTTGTAATCGTTATTTTAGTCGTTTTTATCGGACTTTTTGTTTACTTGTTTTCGATAGACAGACGATTAAAAAAACTCGAAAAGCAAGACTAATCTAAATGCTTCCCGAACTTTTCATAGGTAAAACCGTTCTGGTTATTTACCTTGTTTTATTTGCAGTATTGATATTGTTTATTCAACTTGCATTTAAACAAAATATAGACACATTTTTATGGCAAAGGATATTTCAACTCCAAATCCAACAGGCTTCTTTGACGATGTATGTGCTTTTTTTGACCATGCGTCTCAATTTACAAACCATTCTCCGGGATTACTAAATCAGATCAAAGCTTGTAACAGCGTTTATCGCTTTCGGTTCCCGATAAGGAAAGGCAATAGTGTTGAGGTGATTGATGGATGGCGGGTTGAACATTCCAATCACATGTCGCCTACAAAAGGTGGTATCCGCTACAGCGAGATGGTGAACGAAGATGAAGTGATGGCCTTAGCAGCGTTGATGACGTATAAGTGCGCAATTGTTAACGTTCCCTTTGGCGGCGCAAAAGGAGGCATTAAAATCAATCCTAAAAATTATTCGCTAGCCGAATTAGAAAATATTACGCGCCGGTATACGGTAGAGTTAATCAAGAAAAACTTCATTGGTCCGGCGATTGATGTACCCGCTCCCGATTACGGTTCAGGAGAACGCGAAATGAGCTGGATCGCCGATACGTACCTTACCATGAACCCTGGCCAGCTAGACGCATTAGGATGCGTTACAGGGAAGCCAATTGCCTTGCATGGAATCCATGGGCGGAAAGAGGCTACGGGTCGCGGAGTGGCTATTGCAACACGCGAATGTGTAAGCATCGCCGAAGACATGCAGCCGCTTGGTTTAACTACCGGTCTGGCCGGAAAACGAGTGATTGTTCAGGGTCTTGGAAATGTGGGATATCACTCTGCGAAATATTTGGCAGAGTTTGGGGCTGTAGTTGTAGGCTTATGCGAGTTTGAAGGTGCTATTTATAATTCGGCAGGTTTAGATCTGGAGGAAGTGGTAGCACATCGTAAAGAAACGGGGTCTATTTTGGGCTACCGCGATGCAACAGGTTTTAAAAATTCCTCCGAAGGCTTAGAACAGGAATGCGATATTCTGGTTCCGGCGGCTTTGGAAAACCAACTTACGCTGCACAATATCGACCGAATTAAAGCCAAAATAATAGCGGAGGGCGCTAACGGTCCGACTTCCCCACAAGCTGCCGAAGTATTCATCAAAAAAGGCGGAATTATCATTCCTGATATGTATTGTAATGCGGGCGGTGTAACGGTTTCTTACTTCGAGTGGCTTAAAAATTTATCGCATGTTGCCTTTGGCAGGATGGATAAGCGCTATGAAGAAAATGCAAACCTTAATCTTGTGAATTTGGTAGAGAAAATGACTGGTGTAAACCTCACTTCAGAGCAAAGGAGCCTCGTTGTAAAAGGCGCTTCTGAACTTGAATTGGTTAATTCCGGTTTGGAAGAAACCATGATCCGTGCTTATCACGAGATAAGAGAAATTAAACTACGCAATCCTCAAATAAACGACTTGCGTACCGCCGCTTTCGCGGGCTCTATAGATAAGATTGCTATATCCTATATGAATATGGGAATTTGGCCTTAATGGTCAATGCGATCTTATAACTCAATGCTCAACGGTTCACGGTAGCATTAATTCGCATAGATGACAATATACCAGGTACTAAAAAAGTATTGGAACTTCGATTCCTTTCGCAGTCTGCAGGAGGAAATTATTCAGTCTGTTTTGGATGCGAAAGATACTCTTGCCCTGCTTCCAACAGGCGGCGGTAAATCAGTATGTTTTCAGGTGCCAGCGTTGATGAAACCGGGTATTTGTATTGTCGTTTCACCGCTGATCGCCTTGATGAAGGATCAGGTGGAAAATCTAAAAGCAAAAGGTATCGAAGCAGTTTCCATCATCTCCGGCATGGGTAAACGCGAGGTAGATATCCTGCTTGATAATTGTGTTTATGGCCAGATTAAATTCCTTTATTTATCTCCCGAAAGGCTGATGTCTGATTTAGTTCGCGAGCGGATTAAATATATGAACGTGAGCCTCTTTGCCATAGACGAAGCGCATTGTATATCTCAATGGGGCTATGATTTTCGGCCGCCTTATTTGCGATTAAGCGAACTGCGGGATCTGCATCCAACTGTTCCCATTTTGGCCTTAACTGCTACGGCGACGGAGGATGTGATTACCGATATTCAAGATAAACTAAGCTTCAAAAAGCGAAACGTTTTTCGCAAAAGCTTTGAACGCAAAAACCTGGCTTACATCGTTGCGGAAGAAGAAAATAAGTTCAGAAAATTATTGTCGGTTGCCAAAAAAGTTAAAGGAACCGGGATTGTTTATGTGAGAAACCGCCGGGCTACGCAAGAGGTAGCGAAACTGCTTAATCGTGAAGGAATATCCAGTGATTTCTATCACGCCGGGCTTACAACGCCCATTCGGTCGGATAAACAACAGGCATGGAAACTTGGAAACACGCGGATTATTGTGGCTACAAATGCCTTTGGGATGGGAATAGACAAGGCAGATGTTCGCTTTGTAGTACATCTTGATTTACCTGAAAGCCTTGAAGCCTATTACCAGGAAGCGGGCCGCGCTGGCCGCGATGAAAAAAAGGCTTTTGGCATTTTGCTTTATAACGAGTCTGATCGGATTGCTCTAGAAAAAAAGTTCAATTTAAGCTTTCCATCTTTGGAGGAAATTAAGCAGGTTTATTATTGCCTGGGTAACTATTTTCAACTTGCTTACGGGGCGGGAGAGGAGCTTAGTCTCGAATTTGATATCGGCGATTTTTGTTCACGCTTTAAGCTGGACGCGATCAAAACGTTAAATGCGTTGAAGTTTTTAGAACACGATGAATACATCGCGTTAAGCGAAAGTGTTTACCTTCCCTCGAGAGTAAAAGTATTAGTTAATGCCGAAGACTTATATCGCTTTCAGATAGAGTATTCACAGTACGATTCCTTCATAAAAACGCTGCTTCGGTCTTATGGCGGTCTGTTCGAGCAGTTTGTTCCAATCCGCGAAAGCGATCTTGCACGAAGAACGAATTTAAGCACCCAACAGGTTATTAAAACGCTTGAAAAATTAGAAGAACTTGAATTACTCAGCTACCTTAAACAGACGGATAAACCACAGATTCAATACTTGAAGGGCCGCCTGGATAATGCCAATTTGTTTATTGACACGAAATATATTGAACAACGCAAATCAATTATGAAAAGGCAAGTTGAGTCTGTAATTAAATACGCCGAAGCAGAAAAGTGCCGCAGCAAAATGCTGCTTGAATATTTTGACGAAACTCAGGTTGAAAAGTGCGGCGTTTGTGATGTTTGTATTGAAGAAAAGCGAAGTGCGGAAAAGTCTTCCGTTTTCGAACGAATTACATTTGAGATTTTGGAATTGCTAGGCGAAAAACACTATACGTTAGATGAATTAATTACTTCCCTGCACGCCGGAAACGAGAAGGAGCGAGTTGAAAGTTTGAGAAATTTGCTGGATGCCGGGAAGATTAAAACAGATGGGTTGAAGTATTATGTTTAGATCATTCTATTTGCCCTGCGGGATTGATTTTTTACTGCCGCCTTTTGTGTCTTCGAGCCTTCGTGGCAACAATCTTTTTTAGCCACCAAGTCACAAAGACTCTAAGCAAACGGCCTTTTTATCGTAAAGGAATAGTCAGATCTAAAACCAATTTTTTTGACAAATCGCCATGACTTCTTTTATTCCAACTTTAGAAAAACCGGCCTTTCACTTACATCAAACACCAATTCATGATTCTCAAACGTAAGCTTTGAAGTTTTTCCTTCTGTTTTACCGACACTTAATTCTGTAAGGGAAGCAACTTTATGTTGACCTTTTACTTTAAGTTTATAACCATTCAATTGGTACCCACTCGAAGTATTTGCCCAAACTGCATACACGAATTGTTTACTACCAGGCTGTCTGAATTTATACACCAGAACATTAGGCTTCCCTGATGGAATCTCTCCCGCATAAACCATATTTTTTAGCGTGTTCCTTAATGTGTAAACATAATACCACGATTTTTTAGGTTTCCAGTCGCCCTTTGGCCCTACTAAGCCGCAGCTAGAATACCAGATCTTGCTTCTCGGGTCTACATCACGAAGCATGTACATCTGTGCGCGATCAACTCCGGCGGCAGCAAAAGCCAGGTAGCTCCGTACCAGCCATTGCCCTTGCACTTCTTGGATATCATAGGTGCCAATTGCCGGTGGACACAATGGCGATTCCGGGTTTGTATCCCAACCAAATTCAGAGACCCAAACTTCTAAACCAGGCAAGTTTTTGTCACGATAAGCGGTGATTTCTTCAAGCTTCTCCTTAAACATACTTTCTTCCGGACTTTTCGCCGGCCCGCCGTCTTCCCAACCCTTTTTAGATTTCCAGCCATAGGTGTGAAAGTTGATTACATCGGCAGCAAACTTTTTATCTGTGCGGTTCTTTTCAAACCAGCTTTTCATTTGCTTAACATAATCCAAATCCAAACCAGCTAATCCACCCATCACGAACTTTATGTTAGGATCAGCGTTCTTTATACCAAAAGTTCCGCTGCCTTTGCTCATCTTTTTTTCGTGCCCATCGTAGTTTGCGCTGGACATAGCGGCGTATTCCTCCGGCGAGAAATGTGCATTTTTGCCTTCCCAATTTTTATTTTGCTCGTTCCAATCTTCCAGATAATGTATCAGACTCATTCCGGAGCTACGGGGCTGATTAGGGGCTAATGTTAGCTTATCATCAGCTACAGCGAAAGAGCCATAACGCGCAGCAAACTGGTACATGTGGTGTGCCTTTTTATGATAGGAGAGCGGATCTGTAGAATTTGAATTCGCCTCATCTACAGGTTTGTCAAAATGTTTCAAGCCACCTTTATAAAGCCAGGTTACATTCCCTTGAATACACGGCGAAATGACTAATCCTGCATCCTTAATTCCCTGGTAAAACGTATCAAAGTTCCAGATTCCTGGCGCCCATTTCATCTGATTGTTAGGATAGCCCTGATAATCCGCGCCATCATCATCCCATTCCCAATTATGGTATTCTCTTATAAAACCAACAGCTTGTAATTTATCTATTGGATCATCTACAAAAGCATTCGCACCAATGAACTGATCCATGGTGAACTTTCCTTTTGAAATGGTTTTGTAGGATTTTTTCGGAGGAGAAATGCAACTCAGCAGGGTTAAAATAATGCCGAAAGAAATGACTTTAAGGTTTTTCTGATGCTTGCTGAAAGACATGTACATTGACTTTCTGCTCTTGAACGGATTTTTAGATACAAGGTTAGGGTGAGAGGTGCAAAAGTAATGATTGAGAGAGCTTAGCCTATTTTATTAAAGGATCTCTTTCCCTGGCAAAGAGTTCGAATACCTTTTTATCTACCCACGCAGGAATAAGCTTATTCATTAAGACTGCAAGTTTTCCCTGTGTTGTCATAATTAGCGTCCGCTCGCGTTTAATTACGCCCGCTACGATCGTCTTTGCAACTTCATTAGCAGTCATCATCTTGCCTTCATCCATACTTGTTTCCCCTTGTGAAGCACCATCTTTTGCAAGTGCGGTATTCCGGATATTAGAGGCTGTAAAGCCCGGCGCGGCAATCATAACATGTAAGCCGGTTTTTAAGTTTTCCACTCGTAGAGCTTCCAGGAAACCATTCATCGCGAATTTGGATGCTGAATAACCTGTGCGGCCGGGTAAACCCCGATAACCGGCAATAGACGAGACTCCAACAATCGAACCCTTATTTTTCAAGAGCTCCGGCATGGCATATTTAGTGCAATAAACCGTTCCCCAGAAATTAACATCCATTAGGTTTCGAATCACAACCAAATCTAAGTCATTAAATAATGCACGCATGCTTATTCCTGCATTGTTAATCAGTACATCTATCCTGTCAAAGGTTATCAGCGCCTGTTTTATCAATAGTTTGCAGTCATCTTCCTTTGAAACATCGCAGGCGACAGCAACCGCCTTAATTTGGTACTTTGTTTCAAGCTCTTCAGTAATCTGGCACAAGGTTACGTATTGCCTGGCACCTAAAACCAAATTAGCGCCCTGACGGGCAAATTCTTCTGCGCAAGCTTTACCAATTCCTGATGATGCTCCGGTGATAATAACCGTTTTATTTTTTAAAGACATTTTTTATTAAAAGAACAAAGGTAAATGCTAAATGCAATAATGCTATTAACTATTTTATCAGACAGAGATTTTGAGGGCTTGTAGATTTGGCTCAACCCAAAATGCCCGGGCCCGCGACGTGAATAGAATGTCTTTGCTGTAAAAAGAAAATATATAGTTCTTATCAGCAAATTCACTCTCAAGAAAGGCATTGCAACATTCAAGAAGCGACTTTGAAGAATACTTGCTTTGATAATCGTAAATTACTTTTATCCAAAAGAGTGTAATACTTTCGTGATAGCCACCAGATGGAGTGTTTTTCGTGCCATTTGAGTGGTTATAACTTTTAATACCACTTCTCAGGTAACATGTCGCCTCTTCTATTGAAAAATGAAATAAATGCCAGAAAGCTACTGTTAAGTGCGCCTGGTGAGTCCATTTTTCTGCCGGTAGGGTATGATCCGAAAACTGTAATATCAGGTCCTTTATCTGGTTCTCATGTGTATAATAGTCGCCCATTTATTTTAATGAACTTTCATAAGGGACCCTTGTAACGATGGATCTTCCGAGCGTGATTTCATCGACGTATTCGATCTCTCCGCCAAAAGCTATGCCCCGGGCGATAGTAGTGAATTTGACAGGGAAGTCTTTTAATTTTTTATAAAGGTAGAATATAGTAGTGTCGCCTTCCATTGTGGCACTTAAAGCTAAAATCACTTCTTTTATTTCTCCAGCTGCTACACGTTCAACTATTGATTCAATATTTAAATCAGAAGGACCAATACCGTCCATGGGCGATATTAGACCACCCAGCACATGATAAACGCCGTGATATTGATTAGTGTTCTCAATAGCCATTACGTCGCGGGTATCTTCAACCAAACAAACCAGCGATTTATCCCGTTTCTTACTTAAACAGATCTCACAAATGGTACTATCTGAAATATTCTTACATACGTCACAGAAGCGAATTTCGTTTTTTAATCGTGTTAAGGCGTTACTAAATCTTTCAACATCTAGCGAAGGCTGGTTAAGTAAGTGAAGCACGAGCCGTAAGGCGGTTTTTTGACCAACGCCTGGCAGCTTCGAAAACTCACTTACTGCATTTTCAAGTAAACGCGAAGAAAAATTCATAAGGGTAAAAATAGTAAATCGGCTTTGTAATCGGCCAGGTCATTTAAAATCCATTAATCATCAGTAATCCTTGAAATCCGTTTAATCAAATAAATCTGTGTAATTATATAATCTGTGTAATCATTATAATATATTTAGAACTTAAACTCCAATTATGTCGCCGGCGATATTACTAACCTTTATAATTGTATATTTTCTATTGCTGATAGCAGTATCCTATTTCACTTCAAGAAAATCTTCCGACAATTCAACTTTCTTTATAGCCAACCGAAATTCGAAATGGTATCTCGTTGCTTTTGGAATGATTGGTACAGCTTTATCGGGGGTTACCTTTATTTCAGTTCCCGGGGCGGTAGGAAATGGGAGCTTTGGCTACTTTCAATTTGTGCTTGGCAATGCAGTTGGATTCATTTTTATCGCTACCGTGTTGCTTCCTTTATATTATCGCATGAACCTGGTATCAATTTATACCTACCTTGAAAAGAGATTAGGCTTCTGGAGTTATAAGTCAGGAGCGATGATCTTCCTGATATCAAGAACCATAGGCTCTGCATTTAGACTTTACCTGGTGGCCATCGTCTTGCAACGGTTTATATTTGATGCCTGGAATATTCCTTTTTGGATTACTATAGCTCTTTGTTTGATATTGATCTGGCTTTACACACACAAGGGTGGATTAAAGACCATTATTATTACAGACACACTTCAGACTGTCTTTTTATTGTTATCAGTAGTCTTGTCTATTTTTTTTATATCCCAGAGTTTAAACTTAAACATCGCCCAAACATTTGAGGCGGTAAAAGAAAGTTCTTATTCAAAGATTTTTTTCTGGGAAGATTTTCTTGGAAGCAAATCGCACTTTCTAAAACAGTTTCTGGGAGGGATATTCGTCACGATAGCGATGACTGGACTTGATCAGGATTTGATGCAAAAAAATCTAAGTTGCAAGAATATCGGCGAAGCCCAAAAAAACATGCTAACCTTTACCGGAGTATTTGTTGTGATCAATCTTTTCTTCCTTTCCGTAGGTGCACTCCTATATATGTATGCTGCTCAAAATAATATTGATGTTGCATCATTTAAAACGCCCGACTATCTTTTTCCCGAAATTGCACTTAACCATTTGAACATTGTGCCCGCCATAATTTTTATGGCCGGCTTAACGGCGGCAACTTTTGCAACTACCGATTCTGCTTTGACCGCTTTGACCACATCTTTCTGTATCGACTTTTTAAATTTTGATAAAAAGGAGGATCAGAACTCTCCGCAGCTTGTACGCACCCGACATATGGTGCACGTTGTTTTTTCTTTATTGATGTTAATAGTGATATTAGGATTCAAAGCTATAAACAATGACTCCGTCGTAAATGCAATATTCAAAGCAGCTGGATATACATATGGCCCATTGCTGGGTTTGTTCGCTTTTGGGATGCTCACGAAGCGAGGAGTCGCCGATAGACTTGTTCCATTCCTTTGCCTGCTCTCACCAGCGATATGTTTTTTTATTGATACGCATTCAGTTGGCTGGGCAGGTTATGCTATTGGATTCGAATTGATAATTTACAATGCCTTAATTATGTACTTCTTGCTTTTAATCACCAGCAGAAGCACGAACGAACAAACAACTTTCTGATTTTTTACTTATAGGGAACTATGACGAGTGACGAACAAATAAGAAACGCTTTCGATAATAAAGACTGGCAGGAAATCAAGGTATCAGATTCCTGGCAAATATTTAAGATAATGGCCGAGTTTGTCGACGGCTTTGAAAAGCTGGCTAAGATCGGTCCTTGTGTCTCAATTTTTGGTTCAGCCCGAACGGCCAATGATAATAAATACTACAAGTTAGCTGAAGACACTGCACGCTTATTAACCGAAAAAGGGTATGGCGTAATCTCAGGCGGTGGCCCCGGAATTATGGAAGCCGCTAATAAAGGAGCGTATGAAGCGGGCGGTAAATCGGTTGGCCTTAACATCGAACTCCCTTTCGAGCAGTTTCATAATAAATATGTAGACCGTGACAAATTATTGGAGTTTGATTATTTTTTCGTTCGCAAGGTGATGTTCATGAAATATTCTCAGGGCTTCATCATTCTCCCTGGTGGTTTTGGTACTATGGATGAAATGTTCGAAGCAATCACTTTAATACAAACGGGTAAGATCGCACGTTTCCCCATTGTACTCGTTGGCACCGATTACTGGAGCGGCTTGATGGATTGGGTTAATAAACATATGCTTGAAGCAGGGAACATAAGCGCAGAAGACTTAAATCTGTATCGATTAGTTGATACTGCAGAAGATGCCGCTGAACATATTTTTAGATTCTATAATAAATATGTATTGAAGCCGAACTTTTAACTGCTTACTTATCGAACCAATTGTTTCCCTTAATTTCCGGCTCCTAACCAGAAGTTATCTGATACTCTTATGTACATTAATAAAAGAGTATAAGGAATTTGACCATCCATCTTCCCTGCTGATCTCAAGCTGGGAGTTAGTGGGATATAAAAGTGTGAACCACATCAAATAAGTGTATTTTTTATTTGTTCAATCAAACAAATTATGCTTATCTTGGTATTGTCCGATTCAGATGAGTTCTACGATCCGATGATTATTAATCCTATAATAACCGTTATAACGCATTTAGCCAAATACATTGCATGGAGGGCATTGTTTTCTTTCTAAAGAAAATTCACTCAAATAGTTTAATAAATACCTAGTTTTGCCAATAATGTTTAATAATAAGATAAGATTCATATACGACCCTCTTATTTTCACGATTATATTTGTTCAAATAACCATTTCATAAACAACTTACATTTATGCAAAAATTAATTACCACAAATCGGTGTAAACTGCTGTTGAGTGCCATGTTACTGGTGCTTGCTCAATTTACATCCTATGGACAGGAGGCCCGCGACATTACGGGTACTGTTAAAGATCAATCAGGCGAAGGACTTCCCGGTGCTACCGTGAAAGTTTCCGGTTCTGGAAACGGTGTTGTTACAGACGCCAACGGAGCTTTTAGAATCTCCGCTTCAGCGGGCTCAGTTTTAACAGCCTCTTATATTGGCTTTAAATCAACCGAATTGAAGGTTGGAGGATCTAACGTTTACAATTTTGTACTAACGTCAGAAAACACTTTAGACAATGTTGTAGTTACCGGTTACGGAACTCAAAAGAAGCGTGATTTGAGTGGTTCGCAAACAACCATTGGAGAAGATGCTATCAAGTCTATTCCAATGACCAGTCCGGATCAGGCAATCCAGGGACGAGCTGCGGGTGTGCAGGTTCAAATGTCCAGCGGCGCTCCAGGCGGTGCGGTTCAGGTGAGGATTCGTGGTACAAACTCTATGGCTAATCAGGGAGCTAATCAGCCTTTATATGTAGTCGATGGAATTCCGTTGTTTTATAACGAAAGAGACAATGCCCTTGGAACTGACTCGGATCGCGGTGCTACTCAATCTAACTCTGCAAGTCCATTAAGTACAATCAGTCCGAACGATATTGAATCAATAGAAGTTCTTAAGGACGCATCTTCTACAGCAATCTACGGAGCTCGTGCTGCAAACGGTGTTGTATTAATTACTACTAAAAAAGGAAAAAGCGGTGCGCCTGTTATTTCTTTAAACGCGAATTATGCTGCCCAGAGCCTGAGAAGAAAGGTACCAGTAATAAATGCCCAGGAGCGCGCCGGGCTTGTCTTTGAACACAGAAGAAACAGAGGTACCAACGGAGCTGACGTTTTTGACCCCTTTGCACTTAATCCTTTTGCTTATGGAAAAGGAACCGACTGGCAGGATGAGATTTTCAGAACTGCACCGATGCAGAATTTGAACTTATCGATAGGTGGCGGAAGTGACAAGATAACGTATAACGTATCTGGGGATTATCTTGACCATCAGGGAATTTTGGTGAACACCTACTTTAAGAGAGCGGGCACCAGGGCCAATGTTGACATTACTGCTTCGGATAGATTAAGAATTGGAACCAGCACTGCTATAAATACAACCTGGACCAACGAACAAAGGCTAGATGAGACGAATACACCTAGCGCTTCCTTAGCCGGTATTTTGTCATCTTCCCCTATGCAGCCTGTTTATCTAAACGATGGTAGCTTTACCGGCCAACCAAATTTACAGACGAATGGAGGCTTACTTGGAGGTAATGCTCTTGCTGATTTTTTATTGGCTGATCGTTCTGCTAATCGTAACAGAGCACTTAGTAATATTTACGCTGAGTACAGCTTTTTGAAAGATTTTAAATTCAGAAGTGCAGGTAACTTAGATTATCAGCTTACTAACCTTCGTCAGAAAACGCCGATATTCTACCGTGAACTAACTATAAATTCTCTTAATAATGTTGTGGGAGTATTTGAAGCTACACCACGTACTTTCAACTGGCTGTTGGAGCAAACCTTACAATACGCTCACCAGTTTGGCGACCATGCCGTAACGGGTCTTGCTGGTTTTTCTGCGCAAAATACCCAGGTACGTGTACTTGTAGGAGGAGGTCAGGGTGCGTTGTTTAACCCATTAGACCAGATAGATAATAATACCGCTGGTAATACCAGTGGTAATAGAAGTGTATTCGGCGGAATTAGAAATTCAGGTCTTGTGTCACAGTTTGTTAGAGGTACCTACGGTTACAAGGGCAAATATATGGCAACCGCAACCGTAAGACGTGACGGATCGAGCCGTTTTGGTGGAAACAATAAATATGGGTACTTCCCTTCGGGATCTGTGGGATGGAGAGTTTCCGAAGAAGGTTTCTTTAAGAATAATATCAAAGCTATAAGCGAATTTAAGCTGAGAGCTAGTTACGGTGTTACCGGTAGCCAGGAGATTCAGAACTTTCTTTACCTGCCTTTAACCCAAGGTAATTCCGCTGTATTTGGTAACAGTATCATTGATGGTCAGGCACCACAACGTTTTGAGGATAAGGATATCAAATGGGAACGTACCGCGCAGCTCGATTTAGGAGTTGATATCGGTTTGCTTAAAGGACGTTTAAACATTACCGCTGATTATTACGACAAGCTAACAGAAGATTTGATCGGTATAGCACCTCTATCTGTGATCAGTGGAGTAGGTAATAACTTTCAGACCAATATCGCCAGCGTAGCGAACAAAGGTTATGAGTTGGCTGTTGACTCCAGAATTTTAGACAAGAAAGATCTAAAATGGAACCTGGGCTTCAATATTTCTACCAATAAGAATCGTGTAAAGAGCATAGGAGCTTTGCAACAGATAAACGGAGCACCAGTAGACAGGCTTAGTGCACCAATAAACAATACCGTTGTAGGACGCGAGATAGGAACATTTTGGCTATATGAAACCGGGCCGATGTATATGACTTTTGAAGAGGCGGCAAAACACCCGGTTACTCCAACCCGTGGATTTTTTACACCCGGCGATTTAAGTCTTATCGATCAAAACAACGATGGTGTAATGAATGATCTTGACCGCAGGTATGTAGGTTCTCCATTCCCTGATTTCTTTGGAGGTATCAATACCAATGTTTCTTACAAGAGCTGGTCATTAGGTGTATTTGCTCCATTCCAGTCTGGAAATAAAATTTGGGATCAAAAATTCTTAAATGCTGCTACTTTTGAAGGTAACTCTACCAGGGAGATATATGACAATCGTTATTTACCTAGCCGTCCTGGGGTAGCGACAAAAGTTCCTATTCCACGTAACGGAGGTGACCCGCTACCGTCTACACTGTTTTTAAAAGATGGTTCCTTCTTCCGTATAAGAAGCATTTCTCTTGGATATGATGTTCCGCGTAAGGCTTTAGGTTTTTTATCTAAGACAGGAAGCTTAAGATTAGTTGCCCAAGCCAACAACGTATTTGTTTTCACCAAGTATAACTCATGGGATCCTGAAGTAAACAGTTTCGGATCGAGTGTAACAACAAATGGTCTTGATATTGGTGCATACCCGCAATCCAGGTCGTTCAATTTCGGTTTAAACATGAATTTCTAATTTTTTAAGAATCAAAAGATGAATAAGTATTTAAAATATAATATAGTGTGCCTTCTGGGAGCCAGCTTAATTGTTGGGTCCGGATGTAAGAAAATTCTGGAACCAGATCCCAAGGCCTTAACAGTCGATGTTTTGTATTCTGATTTCAACGGCTCATATCTAGGAGTGAACGGAATCTATTCCGGCTTAACCAGTGTTTACAGGGATGGAGGAATTCTTGACGTTGATTATGCAAGTGATGATGTGATGGGTGTTCCTATAGGAAATAGTGGTTATAATCAGGTAGATTATTTCGAAATGGAGCCGGCAGGTGCTGGTCCGATGTTTGGGATTATGGATGGATTTTATAGGATTATCTACCGAGCCAATGTTGCTATAGGCAGAATCCCTAATGCAGTCTTCCCGGCCCGTGACGCTACCAATCAGGGCACTCAGCGTCCGTTTAAAGAGCAGTTTGTAGGTGAAGCTAAATTTTTACGTGCTTTCTCTTATTTTCAATTGGTACGGGTTTTCGGTGGTGTTCCGATTCATACTGAGGAAATTAAGGCTTCATCCGAGGTGAACAAGCCTCGTGCAAGCGTTGCAGAGGTGTATGCTCTTATTGAGACAGACCTTGCCGATGCTATTGAGAAGTTACCTGCTACCGGTTTTGGTGGTGGCCAGGGGCGGGGTAACGAGCCTGGCCGTGCAACCAAATGGTCTGCAATGGCTTTACTTGCAGATGTGTATTTAACTCAGAAGAAATATGACCTGGCAAGAACTACAGCATTGGCTGTAATCAATAATAATGGAGGAAAGAGTCTGAACCCAAGGTATGTGGATAACTTCCCTGCCAGAACCGCAGCAAATCCTGTTGTTGCAGTTGGACCCGAAAATACCCAGGAGTCTCTTTTTGAAATCCAATTTCAGACTCAGGCCGGTTCGGCTGCAAACGGTAATGTTGGAACCGGTAACACCTTCTCTGGTGGTATGGGCCCGGCTGGCATTACTGTAGACGGTAGAGGTGGTATCCAACAGTACAGGCCTACCGATTCTGACCCGGGTAACTCTACATCAACCGGTATATTTTTTGGTTTATTACAGGCTTATGAAGCTGGAGATGTGCGTGTTGACGTTAATTTTAGTAGAGCCGGAAATTTGAGTGGTGCTGTCATTCCTTTGACACACAAATATTACGAAAACAGGAACGCAGCCGGAAATGGTAATTTCCCTATTTACCGTATGGCCGAGATGTATCTTATTTATGCTGAAGCTGTCAATGAGTTGGGGGTGCTTGATGCAGCCGGGCTAGAATATGTTAACCGGTTAAGAAGAAGAGCAGCAGGAGCAACAAGTTTAACAGCAGCACGTCCTACCGGCCCAGTTGCTGATTTTGCAGCCGGTCAATCCCAGGCTGTGTACAGAGAGCTAATCAGAAATGAAAGACGCAGAGAGCTGGCTATGGAAAACAAACGCTGGTTTGACCTGATACGTTACGGATTTGACTATGCTAAGGATGCGCTAGTAACTAAGCAGTCAAGAACAAATTTTAATGAGAATAAATTTCTTTTCCCAATTCCAAGGATTGAATTTACTAACAACCCGAATTTGGGTGCCCAAAATCCAGGATATACTAACTAATAATTATATATAAGAAATTATGAAGCTAACAATAAAATCAGCCTTCGCATTTTTAATCTGCCTTACAGCATTGCAATCATGCACAAAGGAGGAGGAAGGCTACGCAGGAGACTATCCTGATAAAGCAAAAGTAAATTTTGTAAACGTGACGCTTAACAGCTCAACCATTGCTGCCCAGGCAGCACGTCCTTTGGGTATTTATGAATATTATAACGGAGTTACGTATAATACCTACCCGCTCAGAGCGGTATTTGCAAATGGATATAAAGTGGTTGAACCGGGCACAATGACCATGAGACTTGATACAGCATGGTCACCGCAAGCCAATAGTATCCAAGTGCCAAGTGGCCGTTTTGATGCAGCAGGTCTTCCTATCTTAAAAACAATTGCATACGTTGGGCCTTCGGCTTTAGCTTTGCAAGGTCAGTTTCCTGTAGCGGCGGGTTCATACTATTCTTGTTTTGCATACGGAACATATAATACTCCGGGTAATTCCAATATTCAAATGTTTTTTACTGCGGATGATCTTTCGTTACCAACTGACAGCAAGAAAACTAAAGTTAGATTCTTTAACTTTTCACCTGACGTAGGTGCAATTGATATCAAAGACGAGAAAAAGGGCGTGATTATCGCTACTAACGTAGGGTATGCACAAGCCAGTAATTTCGTTGAAATCGACTTTAGTCCGAACAATCAGAATGGTGTTACTTTGGGTATGTACAGAACCGGTACCACAACAGCAGTTGGCGGATCAAATGCTACCAAAGCAAATATGATATTTAACAAAAACAGCGTTTATACGGTGTGGGTGTCCGGGTTCCAAACTCGCCCGAATTCCACACAGCAGCCAGCGAACGATTTTTTAAAATTGAATTATCATGCTAATTTCTTCAAGTATAATTTAGATAATTTCTAAAGTATAGTTTTATAATACACTTAGAAAAGCCTTCCTTCGGGAAGGCTTTTTTAATATAAAGAATCTTATGAAGCAGTTTTTGCGTACTAAAGATTCCTGTTATCACACACTTGCAAGATCTTTTAACACACAATGAAACACACATTACTTAGTATTACAATTCTTCTTTGTTCCCATTTTAATGGTTACTCGCAATTTAAAGAGGAAAAAGTATCTTCTCTCCGGTCTCAGGTAATTTTAAATGGAATTTGGGATTTCCAACCTGCAGACGAGAAACCTAACACAAAGCCAGTTGACGATTGGGGACAAATAAGAGTTCCGGGCTCCT
>DASVRX010000062.1:0-13759 GCA_036388375.1 Pedobacter sp.
AGCAGTGGCTGAAGCTTCCACGCTACCTGTCATTTTGTATAATGTACCGGCTAGAACGGGCAGCAACATGACTGCAGAAACTACTTTACGCCTGGCGCATGATTTCGACAACATCATCGGTGTAAAAGAAGCAGCCGGGAATTTTGAGCAGTTCAACAAAATTTTGGAGCAGAAGCCTGCCGACTTCCTTTTCATTTCAGGGGATGACAGCGTATCGCTGCCGCTAATCGCAATGGGCGCAGTTGGAATTATCTCAGTCGTGGCAAATGCAATTCCGGCACAATTTTCGAATATGATTCGCCTTTGCCTTGAAGGAAACTTTCAAGAAGCCAGAAAATTGCATTATCAGGTTTTAGAGTTTACTAACTCCCTCTTCCTTGAAGGAAATCCTTGCGGTGTTAAAGAGGCGCTTAGGCATTCGGGAGTTTGCAATAATACGTTAAGGCTACCTCTTGTAACTGTAAGCAGCAGAGTTTCTGAAAAGATAAAACAGGAGCTTGATGGGTTGGCAGTTACGTGTTAGTTTGTACACGAAGAATTGAAATAATCAGCCATAAAAAAGCCCCGTATGAAAAACATACGGGGTTTATTTTTGACAGATAATTATTTACCTGTGTTTTTTGATTCTTGAATTTCTAAACGAATAGCTTGAGCAAGGTTTTTGATATCTTGTAAACCTTTTCTAACGCGGGTTCCAGCAGCGCTGTTTCCTTTGTTATAAAATTTGTCTGCATCGCCGTCTAAGCCGTTAATTAAATCTCTAAGCTCAGTGAATCTTTCGAATTTTGCCATTGTAAAATAAGTTTAGTTTAAAATGAGTTAATATTTTTATAAGTCTATAAGCGAATGTAAAGGCTTTTTCAATAAAAAAAAACTATTTGAAAAATATAAATCCGCTTTTCAGGGCTTTTTATCCACATATTCCTCACAAACCACAAAGATATTACAGCCTGTTAACTTAAAAGAAAATACCAATCCTATAAATAAATTAGCGAATTGTAAACTATTTTACGAAAGTCCGTTTTTATCTTTGTAAAAGCCGCTATTCAGTTTCTCTCCCACTTCCGAAAACGCTTCCAAAGTACGCTGAACATCTTCATGAGTATGCATTGCTGTTGGAATAATTCGCAATTCCATCAATCCTTTCGGGATAACCGGATACACAACTATCGAACAAAAGATGCCGTAGTTCTCGCGGAGGTCCATCGTAATAGCAGTAGCTTCAGGTAATTCACCTTTAAGGAATACTGGCGTAACCATGGTGTTGGTTAAACCTAAATTAAATCCCCGTTCGCGCAAGCCTTTTTGAAGCGTTGTAGCGATATCCCAAAGTTTTTCTCTCAGCTCAGGCTTATTAATCAGCAGCTCCAAACGTTTGCGTAATCCAACAACCATTGGCATTGGCAAAGCCTTTGCAAATGTTTGTGAACGCATATTATAACGTAAGTAATTTGTGATTTCTTCGGTAGACGCCACGAATGCGCCAATGCCGGCCATAGACTTTGCAAATGTTCCGAAGTAAACGTCTATGCCTTCGATACAATCCTGAGCTTCATGTGTACCAGCGCCGGTTTTTCCCATGGTACCAAAACCGTGTGCATCATCAATTAACAAGCGGAAATTGAATTCCTTTTTCAGTTCTACAAGCTCTTTCAATTTGCCTTGTGCACCAGACATTCCGAAGACACCTTCGGTAATTACCAAAATTCCTCCGCCTGTTTGCTCTACTAATTTTGTAGCGCGTTCTAATTGTTTTCTACAGCTGTCGATATCGTTATGCTGATAAACAAAGCGTTTACCCATATGCAATCTTACACCGTCGATAATGCAGGCATGAGACTCACCATCATAAACAATCACATCATTACGGTCAACAAGGGTATCAATGATAGACACCATTCCCTGGTAACCAAAATTCAATAAAAAAGCATCCTGAAAACCGGTGAAAGAGGCAAGTTCCTGTTCTAAAGCTTCGTGATGGTTTGAGTTGCCCGACATCATTCTGGCTCCCATTGGATACGCCAGACCGAACTCTGCCGCACCTTTGGCATCAGCCTCCCGAACCTCGGGATGATTTGCTAAGCCCAGGTAGTTATTTAAACTCCACACCAAATGCTCTTTTCCACGAAACTTCATGTGCGGAGCAATTTCACCTTCCAACTTCGGAAAAGCGAAATATCCATGCGCCATCTTTTGATGTTGGCCCAGAGGCCCCATATTCTTAGATATTTTATCGAATAAATCCAATTTTATATGTTTTTAGTTCTATAATAAACTGCGAATTTAACTTTTAAAAACTGATTAACAATTTCCCTATTGTCAAGAATTGTATCAAAGGGATTCGCTTCGGCAATATAATGTTGTATAAAAAAGCCTCTACCAGACCAGCTGATAAAGGCTCCGCATGTTTTGAGAGACGTTAATCTACGTTGTCATGCAGAAAGGAGTTGTTAGGTCTTATTTCTGTAATGCCCTCTTCGTTAGAAAGTGTAAAGCGTGAAACTTGAGATTCTGAAGAATGAGGTACTTGCTGCAAAGCCATTTGCTTGCGCTTGTAGGCAGGCTCGTTTTCTAGCTCTTGTAATCCATTTGCTGTGCGGAGTTTCATACTCAGGTCCTTTAAACGCAAAATGCGTTCGCGAGACTTGATGAGCTGCTCTTCGATTGACTCATCAGTTTTATTCTCATCGGGGTTATAAGCCTGAGGTTCTGGTTCCGGCTCCGGAAGTTGAATCTTTTCAACAGGCTTTTCAATTTCGGCAACCGGCTCGTTGAATTGAAACACGGGCTCACCTGTTTTTAAACCAAACTCAAACTTAGGCTCATCAGCTACAGCTGGCTCCTCCTGCTCTATTAATGCATGCCGAACGTACTGCGTTTCAGTTGGTGTTTCCTCAATAGCTTTATCTTTTTGGTTGAACATTCCGGCAAAAAGATCTGGCTGAACTTCTGATTTAAGAGCCATTTCCTGCACTTCGCCTTCTGGTTCTGGAGTAGGCATAAAGGCGTTAACCGTATTTATCGGAGTAACCAATGGAGCATTTTCAGGGGTTAATAAAGAAACTTTACGAACCTGGCTCTTCTCAACCGCACGTTCTTCCTGAGTTTGGAAACCAGTTGCAATGATCGTAACCGATATTTTTTCTCCAAGCAGCTCATCCACACAATTACCCCAAATAAGATCGGCGGCTAGGCCGGCTTCCTGTTGAATATAATCGGTGATAATGCTTACTTCATCCATCGAAACCTCTTTAGAGCCCGAACTGATGTTTAATAAAATATACCGTGCGCCTTCAATCTCGTTATCCTTTAACAAAGGAGATGCCAATGCGCCCTCTACAGCTCTCAAGGCACGGTTTTCGCCTTCTGCAGAATAGCTTCCCATGATCGCAACACCACTGCTGTTCATCACAGTGCGCACATCTTTAAAGTCAACGTTGATGTAGCCCGGAATGGTGATAATCTCAGCAATACCTTTTGCCGCAGTCGTTAAAATATTATCCGCTTGAGCGAACGCTGCGCTTAACGTTAAGTTTCCAAAAATCTCGCGCAAGCGATCATTTGATATAACGAGGTAAGAATCTACGTATTTTTTGAATTCTTCAAGTCCGTCTTCAGCCTGCATTTTTCTGCGCTTTCCCTCAAACGAAAAAGGCGTTGTAATGATACCAACGGTTAAGATGTCAAGTTCCTTTGCAGCTTTCGCGATAATGGGACTTGCACCCGTTCCGGTGCCACCGCCCATACCTGCTGTAATGAACAACATTTTCGTGTTGCTGCCCAGCATGCGCTTAATATCTTCAATGTTTTCGATAGCAGAATTTTTTCCCACTTCAGGTATCGAACCTGCTCCCATCCCTTCGGTTAGGCTAGCTCCTAATTGAACCTTGTTTGGAATAGGGCTCAGTTCTAAAGCTTGTGCATCGGTATTACAAATAATAAAATCAACACCTGTAATTCCTTGTCTGTACATGTGGTTAACAGCATTGCCACCACCACCGCCAACACCAATTACTTTTATAATTGATGATTTTTCTTTTAACATTTCAAACTGCATATCACTATTAATCAGTTGAGTAGATTTTGTTTTCTTGATCCTATTCCCAGAGGTAATATTAATTATTTTTACACAGACGTTCTCCACAAGTGTTTATTATGTGGAAAAAACGACCATTGTGGAAAACTACTTAATATAGTCCTCATCCTTAATGTCATCCTTAATAAACTTAGCCCCTGTTTGAAGCAGTTTATCAAAAAGACCAAATCCTTTTTTTCCTTTTTCGGGCTGTGGCTTTTGCACTAAAACTCCCGGTTGTTTTGTCGACTCCATCACTTCCTCCGCTTTATGTATTCCTTTGATTAATAATCCTATACCAGTAGCGTACATTGGACTTTTTAAGTCATCGTACACATTCTTTGGCAACACTTCGTTCTTTGCCAGATGCTCATTTGGATAGCCGATACGGCAGTCTAAACCTGTTACATATTCTACCAATTGCGACAGGTGTTTAAGCTGCGCTCCGCCACCTGTTATCACAATACCTGCAATCAGTTTTTTCTCGTAACCGGATGACTTTATCTCGTAATAAATGTGCTCGATGATTTCTTCCATTCTCGCCTGAATAACGTAAGCAAGATTTTTAACAGAGATCTCCTTTGGCTCCCTTCCGCGCAAGCCCGGCACACAAATAATTTCGTTTTCTTTATTCTCATCAGCTAAAGCTGAACCGAAACGAGTTTTCAATAACTCAGCCTGATTACGCATGACAGAACAACCCTCGCGAATATCTTCGGTAACACTGTTTCCACCGAAAGGAATTACTGCTGTATGGCGGATGATACCTTCGTGAAAAATGGCCAGATCCGTAGTTCCACCGCCGATATCTACTAACACAACACCAGCTTCTTTCTCCTCGTCGCTTAACACAGATTCTGAAGAGGCTAAAGGCTCCAGAATTAATTCCTGAGTTTCCAAACCGGCATTACCAACACATTTCAGGATATTTTTTACAGCACTAACATGACCAGAGATAATATGGAAATTTGCCTCAAGTCTAACACCTGCCATCCCGATAGGATCTTTAATTCCGGGCTCATTGTCTACAGTAAACTCCTGTGGAAGAACATGGATAATTTCTTCGCCCGGAGGCATTACAAGCTTGTACATATCTTCGATAAGCTTGTCGATGTCTTTCCTTTGGATTTCGTTATTTAAATCCTTCCGAGTTAAAATACCGCGATGCTGCAGGCTCTTAATATGCTGCCCCGCAATACCCACGTTGACAATTTTGCAGTCGACGTTTGATTGTGCGCCAGCCTCCTCTACTGCAAGAAGAATCCCCTGGACTGTTTTTTGAATGTTTGAAACAACACCACGCGTTACACCAGCAGACTCTGCTTTCCCTATCCCTAATATTTCTATTTTCCGCTGACCGTTTCTGCGGCCAACGATGACACAAATTTTAGTAGTGCCTATATCTAAGCCTACAACAATTGGCGACCCTTGAGCTGATGTAGAAGTACCTTTTTCCATAATTATTGTGTTAGTGTTGTTACTGTATCCTGAATTTTGTTGAGCGTATCTGTTTTAATTGCCGACATTTTCTTTTGAGCCGATTCCAGCTTTGTACTGTCGATAATATTCTTTACACCAACAACCTGGTTGGCGTATTTTATATTGATGGTATGGTATAAATCCCAACCTACAACCGGGATTGCTTTTTTATAAAAGGCCAAGAGGTTTGTGAATTTCGTCTCCAAAGAATCGGCACTGCCTAAAACTATTTTGTGGTTTCCAACTCTGGGCACCATCTCTATATCACTTTGCTGATTGACGTATAGTTGCTCTATTTGCTCGCGCCATAACGTGTCGCCTTCTACAAAGAGAGCCGTTTTAAATAGATCTCGGGCAAGCTTGGTGCGAAGCGTATCAACCTTATTTCCAAATGGTTCGAGGATAAATCCGTTAGCTACCAATACATGAGCGGTAAAATTTGATGAAATTGGCATTTTCAAACCATTCATATCGACATAAAAATCCTGGTTTGAATAATTTAGAATCCGGAGAACCGGCTCACGTTGGCGAATTTTAACATTGATGATGCCGTTCATATCAGAATATACCTTCGCTTCCTCGATATATGGATTGGCTTTAAGTGCGTTTTCAATACCATGGATGTCGATATTGTGAAGATTGAGGCCGATTAAAGTACCAGAATTCTTTTCGATCATTTCATCAATATCCGACCGATGTATAAAACTGTCTACTTCCGGAATGATGACTTTAATGTCTTCACATTTAGCTTCACTTTTCTTAATCTCGATAAAACTCATAAGCGTTATCAATCCCCCCAGGCTTATCAGCCAGAGAAATCCGTATAAAATCGCTTTCCAGTTTATCCGTTTAAGCATTTGTAAGTATCTCCTTTAAGGGTTGAACCAGTGTATCAATATCTCCCGCACCAACCGTTACCAGTAATTCTGGCTTGTTTGATTTTATAATTTCAAGCGACTCCTGCATACCGCAGATGCGGCTTGATGATGCTGTTACTTTGTTTAAAATTATCTCGGAAGTCACTCCTTCAATTGGCAGTTCCCGAGCCGGATAAATATCTAATAGCAAAAGTTCGTCGGACATGCTCAACACTTCAGCAAATCCATCCACAAAATCCCGGGTGCGGGTAAATAAATGAGGCTGAAACAATACAGTCAATTTCTTATCAGGATACAAAGATCTCACTGCCGTGATGCAAGCGCGAAGCTCTTCGGGATGATGTGCGTAGTCATCAATAAAAATATGTTGATCGTTTTTAACGATGTACTCAAACCGTCGTTTAATCCCGGTAAAATCCCTTAAGGCATTTTTGATCTTATCAGGTTGAATACCTAACAACAATGCTGCTTGAATTGCCCCTACCGAATTTTCAATATTATGCAATCCCGGAAGCCCGAGTTCAATATCCTTGATCACCACTGCACCTGTTCTGAAATCGAAGTAGAAAGTCCCATTTTTAATGCAGACATTTTCGGCAATTACATCAGCCGTTTCGCTGGCAGAATAGGTGGTTCCCTTATCTAAAGGCAAGCCTTTTTTGTGAATAAGCGTTCCGCCTTTTTTCAGCTGTGATGCAAAAAGCTTGAAGCCATCTTTAACAGACTCATCGTTTCCGTATATATCCAGATGATCGGCATCCATCGAGGTAATAATGGCAATATCAGGATGAAGTGTTAAAAATGAGCGATCGTATTCATCGGCCTCAACAACCATTACATTGTTCTTGCCGAATAAGATATTAGTATTATAGTTTGAAGCAATCCCGCCAAGGAAAGCTGTACAATCGAAGCCTGAATGCTTTAAAATATGCGCCGCCATGGTAGATGTGGTGGTTTTACCATGTGTGCCTGCTACCGCGATGGTAAACATTTCTTTGCTGATAAGGCCTAAAACCTGAGAGCGTTTCTTCAACTCAAATCCCTTAGCGATAAAGAAGTTCAGAATAACCGAATCCTTGGGAATGGCAGGCGTATATATAATGAGAGCTGAATCTGTTTTTACATGTAGATTGGCTGGGATCTCTTCAATGTTGTCTGAATAGGTGATAGCAATGCCTTCCTTTTCAAGCTCGTTAGTAAGTTCGGTGCGGGTACGGTCATAACCTGTAACAGTGCAACCGCGCTTATGGAAATAACGAGCAAGGCCGCTCATGCCAATACCGCCAATACCGATTAGGTAGACGTGGGAAAGAGCCTCACCCGGGCCCTCTCCAAATGGAGAGGGAGACAGGGAGCTTATGCTGGGATGCCTATGGTTCTTATCAGATTCCATTTCACACTATCGTGCTAGTTTTAAGACTTCTTGTGCTATTATATCATCGGCGTTTGGCAGGGCCATTTGGCTAATGTTGTTGCCTAATGTTTCAGCTTGCTGTGCGTTTTTTAATAAGCTCAGTGCTGTGTCTAATAATTTTCCTTCCGCATCTTTATCAGCAACTAAAATGGCTGCGTTATTTTTGACAAGTGCTGCGGCGTTTTTAGTCTGGTGATCTTCGGCCACATTAGGTGAAGGCACCAAAATAACGGGCTTCCCAATGACACATAATTCTGCAATTGTTCCGGCTCCTGCACGTGATATGATTATATCCGCAGCGGCGTAAGCCAAATCCATGCGATTTAAAAACTCGGTAATGCAGATATTTTGATGAACCGCCTTTCCTGTTTTTTCCAGTATAGATTTATAATAGTATTTCCCAGTTTGCCAGATTAATTGAACGTCATCCAGCGCAAGCTTTTCGATGCCTTTAAGCATGCTGGTATTTAAAGTACCTGCCCCCAAACTTCCACCGGTAACCAGAATCGTTCTTTTAGTTTCCGACAAGCCAAAGAACTTCATCGCTTCTTCTCTTTTACCTGCAATGTCCACAGATTCTTTCCTAATAGGATTTCCTGTTAAAAGCACTTTTTGTCTAGGAAAGAATTTTTCCATCCCTTCAAAGGCTACACATACTTTCTGAGCACTTTTTCCTAATTTTTTATTGGTGATGCCGGCATAGGAATTTTGCTCCTGAATCAGATAAGGAATGTTCATCAAACCGGAAGCGTACAGTAATGGGCCGGAAGCGTAACCTCCAACACCAACAGCTACATCAGGCTTAAAATTTTTAATTACTGTGCGCGCCTTCCACAAGCTTGTTATAATTTTAATTGGTAACAGGATGTTTTTCCAAATATGTTTTCTCTGAAAACCTTGTATATCTAATCCAACAATCATATAACCTGCAGCCGGAACTTTTTCCATCTCCATTCTGCCGTTTGCTCCCACGAAAAGTATATCAATAGCAGGGTCAATGCGTTTTAAGGCATTGGCGATTGAAACAGCCGGGAATATGTGTCCCCCTGTTCCTCCTCCGCTTATGATTACTTTTTTTGGCACGTTAAAAATTCAAAAGTTAAAATTCAAAAATCAAAACCCGACGCCCATCGATTCATTTATCCCATCGCTGGAATCTCACCTACTATCACTTTTTCCTTATCCTCTGATAAGCCTTCTCTCTCACGCTTCTTTTCTTCAACATCCCGGCTCACACTTAAAATAATTCCAAACGCAACGCTTGTAAAAAGCATCGAGGTTCCACCCATACTTACTAAAGGCAGAGGAACTCCGGTAACGGGACCTAAACCGACTGCCACCGCCATGTTTGCAAAAGCCTGAATTGTCAGACTAAAGCTGAGACCAGCCGCCAGAAGCGCCCCAAATGCTTTCGGACTGGCCGTTACTATTAAGATGCATCGATACAAGAAAATGAGGTATATAATAACCAGCCCCAAACCTCCGATCAAGCCGTACTCTTCGATAATTAATGCATAAACAAAATCTGAATACGGGTGTGGCAAATAATTCCGCTGCGTACTATTGCCGGGACCTTTACCAAATATTCCTCCTGTGGCGATTGCTATTTTAGATTGATTTGCCTGGAAAGATTTGTCAGGATCTGCCTGTTCCGGATGCAGGAACACTTTAATACGGGATTTATAAGTTTCGCGCCTTGGGCCAAGAAAAACAACTCCGGAAAGTAAAATAAGGCCGGCGAAGCAAACAATCGAGATTTGTTTGATACTTATCCGGCCTATGATGAGCAATAAAATACTTACACCAAAGAGCATTAATGCAGTAGAAAGATTGGCTAGAGCAATTAATATAAATACAACACATACCGACCCCATGATCGGTATAAAGGCTTTTTTTACATCCTTAATATTTTCCTGTTTCCGCGTAAGCGTTCTCGCTAAAAAAGTAATTAGCGCCAGCTTTGCCATATCGGAAGTCTGAAACGTTTGTGTGGTAAACGGAATAGTCACCCAACGACTTGCATCGTTAATAGTATTACCAAAAATGAGTGTGTAAAGCAGCAAAGGAATAGTGATGACCATCAGGAGCTTTGATATTCCGGCGTAATAACGGTAATCCAACAGGTGAGAAAAATACATCAAGGCGATGCCGCCTACAATGAAAATAAGGTGTTTCATGAGAATGCTCTCCGCGCCAACCCCACGTTTGTATGCCAGCGTCCCCGTTGCGCTGTAAACAGCCAACAGCGACCATACAGATAGCAAAATCACTATCAGCCATATCCAGCGATCACCTCGTGTTTTATTTAATATGGTGTTTAACATTTTACAACTCCCTTACTGCGGCTTTAAATTGATCGCCGCGATCTTCATAATTTCTGAATAAATCAAAGCTGGCGCAAGCCGGCGAAAGCAATACGGTATCACCTTTTTGTGCTAAATGAAACGCTATTTGTGCAGCCTCAGAAGCTGAAAAAGTATTTACAATCACATCCACGTCGTTTTCAAAGGCATCGTGGATGCGCTTATTGTCTTTGCCCAGGCAAACGATGGCCCGAACCTTACTTTTTACAAGATCCCGTAACATGGCGTAATCGTTACCTTTATCTACACCACCCAAAATAAGTACTACATCCGAAGACATACTTTCAAGCGCATACCATGTAGAATTGATGTTTGTGGCTTTTGAGTCATTAATAAAATCGATACCAGAAATTCTGCCTACATGCTCCAGGCGATGTTCGATATTTTTGAAACTACCCATGCTTTCGCGGATGGATTCGTTACGAAGCTCAAGCACTTTGGCGACAATCCCAGATGCCATTGAGTTATAAATATTGTGCTTCCCCTGCAATGCGAGTTCGGTAATTGTCATAATAAAAGGTGATTGAGAATCTAGCGTTATTTGTACTTCGTTGTTTTTTAAACTGGCGCCATTGGCGATTTCCTTCTCGATAGAAAAAGGATAGGTTCTGGCATTTAGTTGATGACGTTCTAAGCCTTTTGCTGTCTCAGCATCATCGGCACAGTAAATAAAAACGTCGTCTTGACTTTGGTTTTGGGTGATACGAAACTTCGAATCGGCATAAAGTTCCATTTTGTAATCGTACCGGTCGAGATGATCAGGTGTGATATTTAGCAACACAGCGATGTCTGCTTTGAATTGAAACATATCATCCAGCATAAAGCTGCTTAACTCTAATACATACCAATCATACTTCTCGTTGGCAACCTGGCGCGCAAAGCTTTTACCAATATTTCCGGCCAAACCGACATTTAGACCTGCATTTTTCAGGATATGATAAGTAAGCAGCGTAGTGGTTGATTTTCCGTTAGAGCCGGTGATACAAATCTTCTTTGCATCTGTATATCTTGCCGCAAATTCAATCTCAGAAATTACAGGAATACCTTTCGCCTTTATCGCTTTAACTATCGCTGCCGTTTCCGGGATACCGGGACTTTTTATTACTTCTTTTGCAGTTAAGATGATGCTTTCAGTGTGTTTATTTTCCTCGAAGGGGATTGCATTGTTGCGAAGTTCTGTTTTATACAGATCGGATATTGCACCGCCATCTGAAACAAACACACTAAATCCCTGCTTGGCCGCCAGCACCGCCGCACCAGCCCCGCTTTCGCCGGCTCCCAAAATCACTATGTACTCCTGCTCTGCCATTAACGAAGTTTTAGAGTTACAATAGTTAAAATGGCCAGGAACACCCCAATGATCCAGAAGCGGGTAACGATTTTAGATTCGTGGTAACCGCGTTTTTGGTAGTGATGGTGCAAAGGAGACATCAAGAAAATGCGTCTGCCCTCGCCGAATTTCCTTCGGCTATATTTAAAGTATGACACCTGGAGCATAACCGAGAAAGTCTCAACAAGAAAAACTCCGCAAAGAATTGGAAGAAGTAACTCTTTACGAATCATGATGGCAAATACCGCGATGATACCGCCAATCGCAAGACTACCGGTATCACCCATAAAAACTTGGGCAGGATAGGAATTATACCATAAAAAGCCTACACACGCTCCCAAGAATGCGCCGGCAAAAATTACCAGCTCCGCCGAATTAGGTATATAAATAATGTTTAGGTACTCGGCCATAATGGTATTGCCGGATACGTAAGCAAGAATAGCCAGCGTGGCCGCAATTATGGCTGAAGTTCCTGTAGCTAAACCATCAATACCATCGGTAATGTTTGCGCCATTTGATACAGCAGTAATAATGAATATTACGACTAAGAGGAACACCATTAAAGCATAATCTTCGTAGCCTTTTCCTAAAAACTTAAGAACTTTGGCATAATCTAGCACACTGTTTTTGTAGAAAGGAAAATTAGTCTTGGTAGATTTTAAATTTTGTGTGAAATAATATTGATTGCCCTTTTGATGTACTTCAAGAGGAGCAACATTTGTTGTTGGTAAGGTTACTTGCTGGCGAATAACAATGCCCGGATGGAAATACATCGTCCAGCCAATGATTAGGGCTAATGTTACCTGCCCGAGTATTTTAAACCGGCCCGCTAAACCTTCTTTATCTTTTTTGAATACCTTGATATAATCGTCTACAAAACCGATAACCCCCATCCATACGGTGGTGACCAGCATCAGGATAATATAAATGTTATCCAGCTTGGCGAATAAAAGAGTAGGAACTAAAATGCCTAATAAAATTATCAAGCCGCCCATAGTTGGAGTTCCTTGCTTCTGCATTTGGCCTTCCAAACCCAGATTCCTCACTGTTTCCCCAACCTGTTTTGCGCGAAGAATCTTTATCAGCTTGTTTCCATAAATGGTGGTAACCAACAAAGAAACAATAATCGACATGGCGGTGCGAAAGGAGATATATTGAAACACCCCGGCTCCCGGGATATCGTATTCTCTGTCTAACCATGTAAATAAATAATAAAGCATTAGTTAAGTTGAGTTAAGAGTTCGCTTAATATTGCCTTATCATCAAAAGGGTGCTTAATGCCTTTAATTTCCTGATACTTTTCATGTCCCTTCCCTGCAACTAAGATTATATCCCCAGGCTTTGCCAAATGGCAGGCTGTTCGAATTGCTTCGCGCCTATCAACAATCGTCAAAACCTTTTTGCGATTGTTAGGCATCACACCTGAATCCATATCTCTTATAATCTGCTCCGGCTCTTCTGTTCTCGGGTTATCAGATGTTAAAATCACTTTGTCGCTCCAATCGCAGGCAACTTGCGCCATAATAGGGCGCTTGGTTTTATCCCTGTCGCCACCGCAGCCAATCACAGTAATAACTTGTTCTGTTCCTTTTCGAATGTTTTGAATAGTGCTTAATACATTTTGAACTGCATCCGGAGTATGGGCGTAATCAACCACGCCGATAATGCCGTCCGGAGTTCCTACATAATCGAAACGACCTTCAGCGCCGTTTAGACGACTTAATACTGTCAAAACCTTAGTTGTGTCTTGCTCTAGCAGTACCGCCGTACCGTACACCGCCAAGAGGTTATAAGCATTAAAGCTTCCAACCATTTTAAACCAAACCTCTGCCGAATCAAAATTTAGCAATAAGCCACTGAATTGATTCTCTACTATCCTAGCTTTAAAGTCTGCTGCGGTTTTAAGCGCATAGCTCTTTTTATGTGCGACGGTATTTTGAAGCATCACCCGGCCATTTTTATCATCAACGTTTACTAAAGCAAAAGCCGATTTATCTAAACCATCAAAGAATGCTTTTTTGGCTTTTAGATAAGCGTCGAACGTTTTATGAAAATCAAGATGATCGTGGGTAAGGTTTGTGAAAACACCTCCGGTAAATTGCAAGCCATCAATTCGATGCTGTGCAACAGCATGCGAACTTACTTCCATAAAGCAATAATCACATCCGGTCTCAACCATATCTGCCAGTAACTTATTTAAAGCCAAAGGATCGGGGGTAG
>DASVRX010000063.1:0-2477 GCA_036388375.1 Pedobacter sp.
AAAATCGACAATGAAGTTCTTTCCAAGCTTAATCAGCGGTATATTAAAGGTTTCTCACCTACGGATGATGAAGGGTATATCACCTTAACTACTCATAATAATTCGGCAAATGATATCAATGATAAAAAGCTTGCTGAAATAAAAGATAGGGCTTTTAAGTTTACAGCCAACATCGAAGGCGAATTTCCTGAATATTCTTATCCTACTGTTTTAAATCTGGAAATTAAATTAGGTGCGCAGGTAATGTTTGTAAAGAACGATCCATCGCCCGACAAGCTTTTTTATAACGGTAAGATTGGAAAAGTAACCAGGATTTTGGATGAAACGGTCTATGTAAAATGCCCGGACGATGCCAATGAGATTGCGGTAAATCCGCTCGATTGGGCAAATCTTAAATATGAATTAAATCCGGAAACGAAAGAAGTAACAGAAAAAACGCTGGGCAGGTTCATCCAGCATCCATTAAAACTTGCCTGGGCAATTACAATTCATAAAAGCCAGGGATTGACTTTCGAAAAAGCGATAATTGATGCGAATGCAGCCTTTGCCCACGGGCAGGTGTATGTGGCTTTAAGCCGATGTAAAAGTTTCGAAGGTTTGGTACTGAAATCAGAGCTTGCGCTTAACAGCGTAAAAACAGATGGCACAATTTCTACTTACACCAAAGAAGCCAGCACGAATGAACCCGGCGACTCACACTTGAGAAATTCAAGGATCAATTTTCAACAAGCCTTGCTTTTGGAGCTAGTTGACTTTACTAGTATTAAAACGCGACTTTTCTACTGTAAAAAAGTAGCGGAAGACCACCATTCTTCTTTGAGTCCGCAACTAGCTGAGAGTCTTGAATCCATAAAATTAATCGCCGAAAAAGAGGTGTATGCTGTTGCTGAATCATTCAAAAAACAGATATTAAGTTTTGTAAATCATGAAGAATTGCCCGAAGAAAATACAGCTCTTCAGGAACGAATAACCAAAGCTTGTAATTATTTTGGTGATAAGATCTTAAACCAACTTTACCGGCCCGCGCAACAACTCAATATCGATTCTGACAACAAGGCTGTCCGCGTCAGCCTAAAAGAAGCTTTTGATAATCTGCATAAAGAAACTTTTATAAAGCTTAAATTACTAACCGCTTGTTGCAGCGGCTTTAATACACTTAACTATCTGCAGGCAAAGGCTAATGCCGAAATAGACTACTCAAACACTGTTAAAATCAAACCTACTGCAACCACTGAGGCACCTCAGGAAATAAAACATGCGCCGCTATTTGCAACGTTAAAAACTTGGCGCAACAATCTTGCGTCTGAAATAAATGCTCCGGTTTATATCATTTTACCTCAAAAGTCTCTTATCGAATTAGTAAACGTTTTACCGTCCTCTGCTGAAGAATTAGAATCCATCAAAGGAATTGGCAAAATGAAAGTTCAGCGATATGGTAAAGAAATACTTGAAATGGTTAATGATTATTGCAGACAAAACGACATCGAACGCAAACCCGGCTCCTTTCAATTAAAAGAAGAAAAAATAAAAATCGATACCCGGAAAGTTTCCTTCGATCTTTTTAAAGAAGGTAAAAGTGTTGCCGAGATTGCTCAATTAAGAAACTTTAGTCAGGTTACCATTGGAGGCCATCTTGCCACCTACATCACTAGCGGTGAAGTTTCTGTTTTCGATTTGGTTTCTAAAATTAAGGTTGCCAAAGTAATGACCTGTATTGTACAAAATCCGGGATTAAAGCATGGTGAACTTAAATCAATTCTGGGTGATGATATTTCCTACGGAGAACTGAAAGCAGTTTTGAACCACCTCAACTTTGTAAACGCCGAGGTGGTTAACTAATCAATTGCTACCTAGACTTCCAAACGTTATTCGCGGTGTTATGATCCGGAAGAACTCGATCAGGATCTGATGTAACCGAGACGATTTCTTCAGTAGAAGGGAAAGCAAAAGTCCAGCTCACATTTCTCTGCCAAATTTCTACAGGCAAATTAACACGTGATGTTTTTCCGCTTTTTGTTTTTACTTCCAGAATCATTGGGAAAGGCATTTTATCTAGGTTAGCGACGGTTATCTGAGCCCCGTTTTTTGCATTGTTTTTTACGTATGCCACGTTAGTTACCGCCTGATCTAACCGCCAGTTATTTATAAACCACCCCCGCCAAAACCACGATAAGTTTTCTCCGGCAACATTTTCTATCGTTCGGAAAAAATCATTGGGAGTAGGATGCTTATATGCCCAGCGCTCAATATAAGCTTTAAACGCCCGGTCAAATCTCTCCGGACCTATAATATAATTACGCAGCAACGTTAATCCAGCAGCAGGTTTATGATAGGCCAATAGACCAATATGAGCCTCCTTCATATTGTCTGCACTAGACATCATCGGTTCTATAAGAGGATTGGTTGCAACTACAGACCACTGATTCATATCCCTGGCTTTGTTTTCATATTCTCCGTTATTGAAACCTTTTCCTGTA
>DASVRX010000064.1:0-3783 GCA_036388375.1 Pedobacter sp.
ATACAACCAAAGTGCTTATAATTAAAACAACTGATATTGAGAATTGCAGCACTACTAATCCGCTTCTTAAAAACGACTTGCCACCTTGCCACAGCTTTGCACCTTTTAAAACTTTTATAGGATTGAAAGATGACAAAAAGAAAGCGGGATAGCTTCCTGCCAGTATCCCAACCACTATGGATGCTGATATAAGAATTCCTACATCTTTTAAGCTTAATGCGTTTAGTGAAATAGATTTTGAGGCAAGCTCGTTAAATAGTGGCAATAAGAGTATAACCAGCAGAGTAGCGATGATAAGGGAAGCAACAGAGAGCAGTACCGACTCGCTTATAAACTGGAAGATTAGCTGGTAACGCTGTGCTCCAATTGTCTTGCGCAGGCCCACTTCTTTTGCCCTTTTAGACGAGATTGCAGTTGACAGATTGGTAAAATTGATACAAGCGATAAGCAGAATAAGAATTGCGATTAAAGAAAAAATGGTCACATGCTTGGCGTTGCCCTGTCCGTCAACATCATCCATAAAGCTGGAATGTAGGTGAATATCTGTAAGTTGTTGTACAGATAATTTCGACTGTATCTTAGATTTATCATTCCTGTTTTTTACAAGATTGATTTGGTTTTCGATACTCTTTATCAAAGTGGGCGTAGCCGCAACTTTTCCCCACAGTTGGAAATACACGTAAGCAGAATAATTATCCCACACACCAGCGTTCCCATTTTTGTCGTATGTTTCTATAGGTAGTAAGATATCGAACTGTAAGTGAGAATTCGATGGGACGTCTTTCAAAATCCCGGTTACAATCAGGTTTCTCCCGTTTATATTATCATCTATATAAATCGTTTTTCCAATAGCTCCATCTGTTTTTCCAAAGTATTTTCGTGCGGTTGATTCAGTAATCACTACAGCATCAGGTGCTGTGAGAACAGTCGCAGCGTTGCCTTGCAATAGGGGATAATTAAATACATTCAGGAAGTTCGAATCGGTATAGTAAATCTTTTTTTCCTCAAACCGGTTTTTGCCTGCTGTAATAACTTTTTTTAATGACACCAGCCTGGTGGAGTTTTTTATAAGCGGTATTTCTGCTTTAATAGCTGCAGCAAGGGGAGGAGGTACGTTAGCTACTGAAACATCGGAAAGTTGAGTTGTGATCCGGTAGATTTTATCGGCGTTTGAATTAAACTTATCGTAACTGGTTTCATCTTGTACCCACAGGAAAATAAAGATGCTTGATGTCATTCCGGTAGCAAGACCAAGAATGTTTAAACCGCTAAAAAGCTTGTGCTTAAATAAGTTCCTTATAGCTAAATTTAAATAGTTCCTAATCATAAGTAATATCAGATATCGATTATTCCGCTCTTAAACTCTTCACTGGGTTTGCTAGCGCAGCTTTCACAGCCTGAAAACTCACCGTTACCAAAGCTATAATTATAGCCATGCCTCCTGCTAAAGCCAGCATCCACCATTGTATATCCACACGATAAGCAAAGCCTTGTAACCAGTTGTTCATCGTGAGCCAGGCTATGGGAGAAGCTATAAGAATTGCGATGAAGACTAAAGCCAGAAAATCTTTGGAAAGCAGCTGAACGATCGCAGCCGCACTTGCGCCCAGCACTTTACGAATGCCAATTTCTTTGGTCCGTTGCCCGGTTGTGAACATGGCCAAACCGAGTAAGCCCAGGCAAGAAATGAAGATAGCCAGAACGGCAAAAACCTTCGATAAACTACCTACTATCCACTCGCTTTTATAAAGGTTGTGATAACTTTCATCAGCAAATTTGTATGTAAAAGGGAAGTCGGGATTAAATTCTTTAATTAGCTTTTCGAGGCCTGCAAGTGCTTGCTGTGTTCTACCTGCTTGCAGCCTTACTAAGACATTACCGTTGAATTTCTTTTTTTCGCCAAACCAGAACACCATAGGTTGTATCCGATCATGCAAAGAGGTGAAATGAAAATCCTGAACAAGGCCTACAATAGGAGCTTTTCGACCATCGTACGTAAATGTTCTGCCAACCGGATTTTTATACCCAATAAGCTTCACAGCCGTTTCATTTAGAATGTAACCCGAAGTATCAGTAGGAAACTCTTTAGAAAAATCACGTCCGTCTAAAACTTCTATATTCATTGTTTTTGCGAAATCTTCCCCAACGCCTGCATGGCTGAAGATTGGTTCGACGTTTGGATTCTTTCCTTCCCAATCCAGGTTGGATGTTCCGCTGGTTATATTAGTTGGTTCGTGTCGGGTGTAAGAAATTGCCTCAACTCCCGGAATTTTCAATGCCTGTTCTTTGAAAAGATTGAATTTAGATTTTAGATTTCCCTCTTTTGGGATATATAGCAGGTTGTCCCTCTCAAATCCAAGATTCTTAGTTTGGATGTAGTCCACTTGTTTTGAAACAATGATGGTTCCCGAAATCAAAACGATTGAAAGCACGAATTGAAACACAACAAGCCCTTTACGGAATGTTGCATGTCCGCCACTTATTTTCGACATCCCTTTTAATACTTTGACAGGTTTCAACGACGATAAAACCAAGGCAGGGTAGAATCCGGCAAGCAGAGCCATTGCTAATGTCAGTCCGAAGACGGATAGCCAGAATATAGGGTCCAGGAAAGGAAACAACACCTGCTTTTGAGTGAGGATATTGAAGGCTGGTAATAATAACGCAACAAGAGTTAATGCGATAATCATGGAAATCAAAACTACAAGGAAGGCTTCGCTTAAAAATTGTCCGATTAACGAAGATTGCCGGGCTCCAATCACTTTTCTTACACCAATTTCTTTAGCGCGTTTTACCGAACGTGCTGTTGCAAGGTTGGCAAAGTTTATACAGGCGATAATTAATATTACCAGAGCGACAATGCTAAATAGCTGCACATACTCAATTCTACCGCCTTCTATTTGGCCTTTTTCGTTGAATCTTGAATGTAGGTACATATCCTCAAAGCGTTGAATGCCTAATTCCACATGATAGTTGTCACTCCTTGGAGTATACTTATGTAAAAGGTTTATTATCTGTTTTTCAAATGAATCGACATTAATTCCTTTTTTCAACTGAATATATGTGCTGAAGCCGCTGTTGCCCCAGTCTTTTATTTTATCGTTATCGTCAATTGCAGCCTGCCAGTTGATGACATAATCAAACTTAGTAGAGGCGTTTTTTGGTAGGTTTTTGAATATCCCGCTTACGCGGAAGTCTTTGCGATTTTCCAGCCGGATGGTTTGTCCAATTGCCTTTTGAGCATTGCCAAAAAAAGCAATTGCCATATTTTCAGAAATGGTTATAGCGTCTGGTGTAGTTAAGCAAGATTCTTTGTTACCTAAAATCAATTCGTAGCTAAATATTTTGAAAAAGTCGGCACTAGCGAAAGTTCCGGTTTGTTTTAAAGCTTTATTATTGGTTTTGAAACTGCGAAGCATCGGTTCAAAAGAACTGCAGGTATACTGAACCGCTGGTAATGTCCGCTTGATCTCCTCGGCTAATATTCCCGGAGTGTAGTGGCCCGCCTGGACTTCCCCAGCGGAGTAGAGACGCTCATAAACACTATAAATCTGTTTAGAATTGGTATTGAATTTATCAATACTTCGTTCATCGTTTACCCAAAGAGAAATAAGTAAGCTGCAAGCAAGACCGAGGGCGAGACCCAGGATATTGATAGAAGAGAATGCTTTGTTGCTTAATATATTTCTAAAAGCGACTTTTATGTGGTTCGTTAACATGATTATTGACGATTACTTGTTCAGTCAAATTTGTAGTCTTTGTTACCTTACTTGGATGTCAGTC
>DASVRX010000065.1:0-9299 GCA_036388375.1 Pedobacter sp.
CTCCGTTTTAAAAACAGAGGCACGATACATTACAGCTCCGGGGCTATAAATATAGTTTCCAAGTAAAAGTTGTTTATAATGATTGCCTTGTGGCTTTTCGCATGGCGGCCGGTCGGTTATTTTGCCATCACCATCTATGATTTCTACATGGCCAGACACATATCCAAAGGCCGGATTTGTCTCCAGAAAATTAACCAGAAGGGCAAGTGCCCCCGGTAGCAAGCAGTCGTCCGCATCAAGAAAAATGACGTACTCTCCGCTGCTTTTCTTAAGTCCATTATTTCGTGCTTTGGAAACTCCTTGATTCGGCTGGTTTATGAGAAGAACATCCTCGTATGCTTCAACTACGTGCACAGTGTCGTCGGAAGAGCCATCATTAACTACAATAATTTCGTAGAGCAGATAGGTTTGTGCTAAAATGCTCTCTATTGCATAGGAAACAAAATGGCCTTGGTTAAAACAAGGAATAATTACTGTTACTAATTTAGCCATGTTCTTGTTCTGTCTTCTGATTCCCCAAAAAGCTGGACTTCCGCGAATTTAATTAAGTTTTTTCTATTCTCAGAAACTATTCAGGCGTCCAATTTTACCCCATATTGACACCCCGCCACATTTATATATCAAATTCGCATAAACACTCTTTATCTTTGCACGGATGAACGTACAGAATCTGTTAGAGCGAGCTCTCGCTTACGATTTTCTTTCCATTGATGAAGGTGTATTTCTTTTTAAGAATGCCGCTACTGCCGATTTAATGTTTACTGCAAATCAGTTGCGTAAAGAACAGGTACCTCATGGTAAAGTTACCTGGCAAATTGATCGGAACGTAAACACCACCAACGTTTGTATTGCAAACTGCAAGTTTTGTAATTTCTTCAGAAGGCCGGGACATGCTGATAGTTACATTACGGATATTGAAACGTATAAGAAGAAGATTGAAGAAACGTTCAAATTCGGTGGCGACCAATTATTACTGCAAGGCGGCCATCACCCGGACCTAGGGTTAAAATTTTATACAGACCTTTTTAAACAACTTAAGAAATTATATCCCGCGCTTAAATTGCATTCGTTAGGTCCACCCGAAATCGCACATATCGCTAAACTCGAAGGTATAAGTCATACCGAAGTTTTAAAAGCACTGATCGAAGCGGGTCTTGATTCCTTGCCCGGGGCAGGTGCTGAAATTTTAAACGACCGGGTTAGAAGACTGATCTCAAAAGGAAAGTGCGGTGGACAGGAATGGCTCGACGTAATGCGTGCTTGCCATCAATTAAACCTGCCAACCTCTGCAACCATGATGTTTGGCCATGTAGAAACCATCGAAGAACGCTTTGAGCATCTAGTTTGGATAAGACAGGTTCAATCAGAAAAACCAGCTGATGCTTTTGGATTTGTAGCATTTATTCCCTGGCCTTTTCAGGATGATGCAACGCTACTGAAAAGAGTTAGGGGTATCAGCAATGAAGTTACGGCTGACGAATATATCAGGATGATTGCATTAAGCCGCATTATGCTTCCGAACATCAAAAACATCCAAGCTTCCTGGTTAACAGTTGGAAAATCTGTGGCTCAAATTTGCTTACATGCGGGAGCAAATGATTTTGGATCTATAATGCTTGAAGAAAATGTTGTAAGTGCCGCCGGAGCGCCACATCGTTTTACATCTGCAGGCATTCAACAAGCAATCAAAGAAGCCGGATTCGAGCCACAATTACGTACTCAGAAGTATGAGTTCCGTGATATTCCCACTCTTATTGAGCAGCAAACTATCAATTATTAAAAGTATATTAATTATGACTTTTAGGTAAATTTGAGTAGACTTACCTATGCCTTTGAATGCACTCATAGTTGATGATGAAGAATACAGCAGAAAATCGCTATACTTCTTACTTCAGGAAAACTGCCCGGAAATTAAGGTTGAAACCATTGCGGCATCTGTTGCCGAAGCAAGAGAAATCATCGGTGGAAAATCTTTTGATTTGGTGTTTCTTGATATTGCCATGCCAAAAGAAAACGGCTTTGAGCTTATCCCTACACTTCAGCAAAACAACATCCTCGTAATCTTTATCACCGCTTTTGATCAGTACGCTTTAAAAGCTTTAAAAGCCAGTGCCGTCGACTACCTTTTGAAACCTATCGACATCATTGAGCTAAAAACTGCTGTTCAAAAATGCATCCTGAGAAAGGAAACTTTAAGACCAGAACAAAACAGAGAAGACAACCTCTCTTTAGGTGCGCTAACCAATAACTTAAATTCCAAAAATAAAATTGATAAGATCACGCTGCCGCATACAAATGGTTTTCATATTATTGATACAATCGATATTATTTATATCGAAGCCGACAGCAACTATTCGGTTTTCCATTTGAAAAACGGCGATCGGGTTGTGATTTCAAAGCCACTAAAGGAATTTGAAGACATTCTGGATACCAGCGATTTTGCGAGAATACATAAATCGGCGATTATTAATCTCAATTATGTACACAGTTACTCCAACAAAAACGGGTTTGAGGTAACATTAGAAAACCAGGTTGCGCTACCTGTGTCCAGAAGGCGTTCTTCGGAGTTTCTGGAAAAAGTGCGGGAATATTTACTTGGCAAGAAGAACAAAAATCTGCAACCTTGAAAGCCTTTGTATCTTACCTGATTTTCGTTTTGCTTTTCCTAGGCATCAGGACTACGCTTAATGCCCAAACTTTAAATTTCAGAAACTACAATGTAAATAACGGGCTGGCCAACTCCACTGTTTATCATATTCACCAGGATTCTAAAGGGTTTATTTGGTTTGCAACAGAAAGTGGAGTGAACCGCTACGACGGGCAAAATTTTCAGACTTTCACCATGGACGATGGCTTGTCGGATAATGAAGTACTGCAGATTCAGGAAGATTCCAAAGGCAGAATATGGTTTCTTACGCTAAACGGGAAGCTTAGCTATTATTATAAAACCAAATTCTATAATTCAGGCAATGATGCCCTGCTGGAAAAAACCTTTTGCAAAGCCAGTTTCGTTTCCTTTTTTGAAGATTCAAAACATCGTCTTTTCTTCTCAACTAATCAGAGGGAAGTTGTGATGATTGATGGAAAAAAAGTAAAAATATTTAACCCCGAAAAGCCCGCACTTACCAACTCCTTCATTGCAGAAGATGCTGCTTCGAATATCCTCATCCTGAAACAGAATCAGATCGTCAACTTCCGCGACACTTCATTCATCAACTTTAAATCTGCTTTCTATCCTATTTCCTACAAAACGGTATTCTATCAAAAATCCGCAAAGAAAATTTTCTTCATCTCGAAATTTGGTTTGGCAGAAATTATTGGGGGAAAGACGAATCTAAAGCGAAAAATTCCTACAGAGATCGCCCGGAATGTTATCAGTAACTTTTTCCTCGACGAGGAAAACAATACATGGATCAACACGATGGGAAATGGAACTTATGTGCTCAATCAATCGTCTACAAAGCCCACCCAGCATCTGTTAAAAGGAAGATATGTAACCCATAGCCTGGTTGATATGAATGGGAATATTTGGATTTCTACCATTGGTAACGGGGTTTACATGCTTCCGGAAACGGCAAGACAAATGCAGCATTACACTGTCAACAATGGACTGAGCGACAACTCAATCTATAGTATTATCAGAAAGCCCAACAAAGATTTAGTTCTGGGTTTAAAAAACGGAAATCTGGATATTATTTCTAAAAAAAAGATCTCTTATAAAGTACTTAAAAGTCCCTATCCGTCTTACAATCCGATAAAAAAATTATTATACGATAATCAAAACAAGTCGATTTGGTTTGCTTCAAATAATACACTGGGCGAAATAAAGGAATCGAACAAAGCCATCCGTTACTTAAAAGAGCGCGACAATCTTACGTATGCTTTAAAATCATTCAGCATAAGCAAAAGTGGCAAACTAGCCGTTGCTTTGGCTGCAGGTGTAGACATCCTAAAAAATAAAAATGCCCCACTCCTCTTCGAAACGCCGAATTTAAATGGCCCTTCTATCCATTTCCCGTTTAGAGCGTATACTGTTTTTTATGATTCCTCTGAGCGCCTATGGTTCTCAAACATAAACGGCCTGCACTATATTGATCAAAATAAAGCGGTTAAGATTTATAACAAGATTCCCCAGCTTAGGCAACGCATTACAGACATCATCGAGTTACCTGACAAGACGATCATCTGTTCAAGTTACGGGTTCGGGATTTTTGTATTGAAAAATTTGAAACTGGCCAAAATCATCACGACCAAAGATGGCCTTCCGAGCAACATATGTAAGAAGGTTATATTCGCTAATAATCATCTCTGGGTAATAACTGGTAAAGGAATCAGCAGAATTACCAGCGATTTCAAAAAAATCGATAATTATCAAAAGGAGAATGGATTGCTATCTAATGAGATTAATGACGCTATCGTTGACAACGATTCCATCTTCGTTGCATCAAATAGTGGGCTGTCTATCTTCAATTCCGACATTCAAAAAAGGCGTAAGGAACCCATCCCACTCAATTTAAATTATATTTTAATCAATAATGTCAAAGTTGATTTATCGAAGAAGATTAAACTAAATCACAAATCGAATAATCTCACAATAAACTTTATTGCAATAGATTTTAATAATCCTACCGGGATAAGCTATCGTTACCGCATAAAAGATGACCTTAAATGGAATTCGACGGTAAACAATACCATCGAGCTTGTTTCCCTGCAACCTGGAAACTATCATCTGCAGATCAAGGCAAAAGGAATTTACAGCGACTGGAGTAAGCCAATAGAATTAACCTTTGTGATAAGCCCGCCGCTTTGGAAAACTCCCTGGTTTGTTATTTTAATGTGCCTGGTTTTGGGACCTGCAATATTCTTCCTGATAAATAGCATTTATAGAAGAAAGCGACTAAAAGTTCAGGAAGAATTAACCGCCAAAACTAAAATTATAGCGTTAGAACAACAGGCATTACAGGCCATGATGAATCCGCATTTCATCTTTAATGTAATGAATTCGATCCAGCATTTTATCAACACTAAAGATACCGTGATGGCAAACCAGTTGCTTACAGGTTTTGCCCGCCTTATCAGGAAGAATCTTGAAATCTGTAACAAGAGCTATATCTCGCTTGAAGAAGAATTATCATACTTAAACCTCTATCTCTCGTTGGAAAAATTGAGGTTTGGAGATAAATTGAAGTATACCATCAACGTTGACCAGGAAATAGATAAAGAAGAGACTCTTATCCCATCCATGCTACTACAGCCGTATGTCGAGAATGCGATCTGGCATGGTATAATGCCAAAAGAAACGCAGGGAAACATTGCTATTTACATTAGACTTAAAAAAGAAGACCTTCTTCATATTTGCATTGAAGACGATGGAATTGGCATCGAAAATTCAGCTAAGCTGAAAAACAACGATCATATTAGCCGCGGGATGGAACTCACCCAGGAACGGATAAACCTCCTTAATAAATTCGGTGCTCCTATTGAATTGAATGTCGAACAAATCAGTCTCGGCGGTACCCGAGTGACTATCCTTTTGTCAATTTAACCGTTTACTCATTAAGTACTACCGATAACTCATTACATTATAAGTTACACTCAGGGTTGGGTACTATTGTATCAGATAACATTGCGTGTCTGATTTAAGGTAAACTTTTTAAAATATTATTATCTAAGTGTGTGTTTAGCGGCTGGAACTTCCCAAAGGTTTCACCGCTTTTTTTTTGGGGAGTATAGTAGCTCCTATATATAGGCTAGCAAATTCACCCATCTTAGACCTGCAACGATTGATTTTTTAGCCAAAAACTATTACCCTATTCCGCTATCTTCTGAAACCAACCGCGGCCGTCTAAAGGATAGACATTACTTTTTAAAGCCCATTTCTCCCAATCCGCTGCTAGACGCTTTACCAGGTCGGGGTGTTTGTCAGCAAGATTCGTAGTTTCACCCCTATCCTTTTTCAAATTGTAAAGTTCCCATTTTGGAGTGTATGGGGCAATGCTGGATTTTGGAGACACTAATTTCCAATCACCAGTGCGAACAGCGCAAGCAGTTTCATGTTCAAAATAAACAGCTTTTCTATCGAGATTTTTGCCTTTTGCGGCAGGTAAGATATTTATCCCATCCGTGGTCTTAGACTTGACGCCGGCAGCAGTTAAAATAGTTGGCATTATATCTATTATATGGCTTACAGCATTGGTTTTTGATGTCCCGGCCTTTGCATAATCCGGCCAGTGAAGAATTAAAGGGCTGGCAATACCGCCTTCGTACATATTAGATTTATAAGAACGAAAAGGGGTATTACTCACCTGAGCCCATTCGCGGTGATAACTAAATCGAGGTGTTTCTTCGCCAATTTTTAATATATCTCCGGGTTTCATTGGCATCTCACCTCCTTCTAATTCTTCGTTTCCACCATTATCAGAGAGGAAAATGATCAAGGTATTATCTAACTGGTTGGTGCTCTTCAAAAAGCTTATAATCCGTCCAATACCCTGATCCATAACATCCATTTGTGCAGCATAAACTTCCATTCTGGCTTGCCAGGCTAGCTGTTCCTCTTTTGACACACTTGCCCATGCGGGAATATTCCCGTCTTTTTTTGAAATGGCGGTGCCTTTATTAACCCAGCCAGAGGCCATTAAATATTTCGATTTTTCAGCTCTTAACTCGTCCCACCCGTCCTTAAATCTACCTTTGTATTTTTCTATATCTTTTTTAAATGCATGTAAAGGTCTATGAGGTGTTGTATAGGCCACGTAGCAAAAAAAAGGATTTTTGGAGCGTTCTGCTTTATGCTGCTGTAAGAACGCAACCGTCGAATCTGAAATAGCATCTGTTAAATACATATTTGGCGGTGGCGGTATAATGTGATTATTATGCACCAGATCGTTGGGTATATAATAACTATCACCGCCACCCAAAATGCCAAAGTATTTTTTAAAACCTCTCTGCAATGGCCAGTTATGCTTGCTGGCGGTATCATTAATATATTTATTGGAAGTAACATGCCATTTTCCCGACAGGTAACATTCATACTTTGAGTTACTTAAAACCTCTGCAATCGTTTTAGAATTGGTATCTAAATCCCCGGTGTAACCAGATTTTTTCAAATCAGCAGCGGTCATCCAGCCCATACCAACCTTATGGGCATATTTTCCCGTTAATAAGGAGGCTCTGCTTGGGCAACAGCGACCTGTATTATAAAAATTGGTGTAGGCGAAACCATTGGCTGCAAGCTTATCTAAGGTTGGAGTATTAATTTTGGAACCCATCGAACCCAAATCGGAAAAGCCCATATCATCTGCCATTATGAGCAAAATATTGGGGCGCCTGTTAACTTTGTGTTGAGCCAAACACTGAAGAATATTCAATAAAGTAAGCAAGATTAAAAAATGTCTTTTCATCAAAATATCTCCGCTGGTGGTATTGTTACCAGCGAGTTGTTAAGCAGGCAAATTAAACTATTTAAAACTTATTGGGGATAAAATCCGAAGTCAATTGAGACTCAATTTCGAGAGAAGAAACGATTATTTATCTCAAAAATATTAGAGTTATAGTTAGCGAATACCTGTTGTAATAATTTTTCATAATGACATATTTGGTTAGCTATTTTGTTAGAAAAGAAAAATCCTGCATAAGCAATTCTTAAGCTCATGCAGGATTATTATATGTTAAAATTTCATATCAACTGGATTAATTGTCGTATCCGGGATTCTGTTTTATTATATTACGGGACTCATTAATAACACTTGGTGGAATTGGGAAAAGTTTGTGTTTTTCTTGTGCAGTATATCCCTTAGAAATACCCCACGGAATCCAGGTGCCCAATCTGATCATGTCTTGTCTGCGCCATCCTTCCCAGTAAAGTTCTCTACCTCTTTCATCACTTAAGAATAATCTAAAAGCGTTCTTACTAGCTGTGATAGCTGGAACATCTAAAACGAAGTTTGCTCTGTCTGTAACTTGTTTAACATAATTAACCGCGGCCTGAGTGGGGCCATTCAATTCATTTTCAATCTCAGCAAGAGATAACAGCACGTCAGCATACCTGAAGCCAACAGTCATAAAATCACCTAACTTGTTTTTTTCATAGGGAACAACACCTTTGAAAGCAATTGCACCGTGCACCAATTCACCTTTATCTGCCGAATTAATACTTTTCGTTTTGCCGTCAACCGACAAATATTCTGTTGCAATCGTTTCTAACCTCTTATCCTGAGGCTGATATTTTGCCATAAAGTCCCAGGGAATAAATTGACCGCCCCAGCCCTGATCTACAGTTTGTCCGAGCATAGCCTTAATATCCCAAGGGGTGCTGGTGGGTATGTGACGGCTAGCTACGTTCTTTCCACTCGGAGACGCCCAAATCACTTCATTGTTGCCCTCCTCTATAAATACATTTTTGTACGATTGAAGCAGTACATATGGCATATCCCTAACCGTTTCAGCATATGGCTTTGCCTTCGCCCACTGCTTGTCATTCATATAAATTTTCATTAACAGCATAGTGGCTAAACCCTTATTAACTTTACCCCAACTCGGTGTACCGTTCGTCTTTGCCATGAGATCCGGCATAGCTTCCGTTAAATCCTTTACCATCCAGCCTATATATTCTTCTTTGCTAGGACGCGCCGTATAAGTTGTATCAGCTAGCTTAGAAGCGTCTAATCGGACGTTTATCGGACCGTAAAAGTCATACATCAAAAACATCATCCAGGCGCGCAAGCACTTTGTTTCTGCTGTCGCGGATTTTTTCAAGTCATCAGAAAGCGGAGCGGTTTTTATTGTTTCAATAAACTCCGTGGTTCTGGCAACTACCGGAGAAAGCTTCTTTAAAACACCTCCGTAAGAATTTGATCCCCAATTAAAAGTATTTCCTTGTCCATCTGCCATCCAATTATCCTTTACTTCGTCGGTAACTGCATTACTTTGGTACAACCAACTACCACGGGTAATTGAGCAATACAGCCCTTCCCAGTCATGGTTAAAGTTTGAATAAAATCCTGTGAGAATAAGATCCACATCTTTCTGGGATGATGGAAAATTTTCACTAGTGAGTTGTGAGTAAAATTCTGGTTCTAGTGCCTTTTTACAAGCACTAAAGTTTGTGCAAAGGAATAGCAATCCAACTGCACCAAATATTAACTTTTTCATTTCTAATAATTTAAAAGGTTAGAACGTAACATTTAATCCAAATGCAACAGTACGAGCAATTGGGAAAGGTGAAGCGTTTGAGACTATATCATTCCCTCTTCTGTAGGACACCTCTAACTCTGGATCGAGTCCGTTGTAATTTGTAA
>DASVRX010000066.1:0-3823 GCA_036388375.1 Pedobacter sp.
ATGGCTTTGCCCGAAAAGTCAAGTATTTTCAAAAAGGCAGTATTGATAATAAAGAACTTAACCATCTGTTACCCGAAAACCGCTTAATTTTTAAGCACTTTTCGGGCAAAGCCTTAATTTATTAATCCACATTTATATCGACAACATTCTTACAGTAATTGGTAAAAACGCTAATATTGTTTTCAATAAGTTGAGCTCGGGTTAATCTGTCATTTCCTTTATGCCCTAACCTCGATAGAGTTTCTTCTCCGCACTTATTACCCTTAAAAAAGGGCTGGCTGCTGGCAACCGTCGAACCGGGGAATTTAGACAAGATGAGTTCTATTCTTTTCGCTTCGGCAACCCCAACTACAACAAATTCAAGAGGTCTTTTTATATCGTTTTTTATTGCCTGCATATACTCGATTACCAATGCGAATTCATGTTTTGACCGTCTAAGTTGAGCTAAAATAGCTATCTTACGGACGTCCGGTCTTTTATTGAGTTCTTTAAGCAAATTTAAGTAATCGAGCTCGCTTTCCGGATAGAAAAATATAAACGGGATTGCCGGAACGTTTAACGCGCTTAAATCATCCAGCGTTAGAAAGTTCCTAGCTTGATTAATAATTTGATCGCTGCGCGGATGTTTATTATAAACCGAAAAGGTTGCGCTGGTAACAAATTCGAAATTTAAAGCAGATACTCGCTGCCATAAATTCTTCGATTCCGATATTTTCCAGAAATACTCCATTCGTATATCGTCGACGGTACAAAAAAGGGCAAGCCGGCCGTTTGTCGGTAATCTCAAAGCCCGACGTAAGCTCTCCGGCGTTTTATACCTTAAGCTGCCGTTTTTGTTGAGAATAGAACTAAAAGAAACGCCATAAAGAAGATTAGAATCAAGTCTTGTGTCTTTGGGAGCCCCGGTCGTTAAAATCGGAATAAACGGAGGTAAGACAAGTTGATCGTTTCGGTTCGGCGGGGGAACCGCCCGTTGCGTTCTTTTAACATCCTTATAATAAATACCGATACGTTCGATATCGCGACAGCCGATTACAGAATCGTCCTGCATAGCAAAAGATTCCAAAGTAATAGCCCCTTCGCAACGCTTATCTTGATAAAGCGGGCAACCTGCACACCCTGCTGTCTGAAGCGGTAAAGGGATTTGTCGGCTGATCTGGCTTAAACTGTTAGCGCCGGAATTCATTAAAAACAAATCCTCACTTCAACTGTATTTGCCAGTTTTTTAGTTATCTTTCCATTAAGCGCATATTTACTTTCGGCCTCGCCGGCTTTCGATATTTGCGCCCCTTTATCAGAAGGCGCCTTGCCTAATCTTATGCCGTCGCTGTTATAAACGATTACTTCCGTTGAGACAACATTAGCATTTACCGGATCATCAACTTGTAAAATATCCAGCGAAACAGCTAACTCAACTAATACAAACGTCCAACATTTATCTTTAGCTGGACTGCCTGCTGAACCTGATGACGCTTCACTATCAAAATTTGCCTGGTGGTCTCTGGTAAAAACTTTTACCGAGCTATTTCTATTTGGCGGCTTTTTAGATTTATTACCCATAAACATACCTCGCTTCGCGCACTGCTTTTTATTTATTGCTTCCTTTTAGGTTGAAATACCGGCAGCGATATAAAATACTACCGCTGCCAGCATCATTATTTTTTACGCCGGTTGTACGGGGACTGGTTTGTCGGCTTAAGCGAAATATTCTCCGCTCCCGCCTTCGACCGAACGGAGTTTTCAGTTCTTTCCAATTTCAAACCTATTACTCTGGTCGGCGTATTTTCCTTAGCGAGCTGCTTAAGCTCTTTTACTTCCTGTTTTGTCCACTCTTTATTGTGGTTTTCCGGTTCTTTAGACATGTATATTCCTCCTATGCTCTAGCGCATTGTTTAAGCCTCATTATTGAGCGTAATTATTTTCCTGCTATTGGTTCCGATGTCAGCATCAATACACGGGAATCAAACTCGCCAAAAATTGAACGTCGTTTCTGAAATATTTAATTTGTTGAATGTTATTTGTAGAAGTGTTGAAGTGAAGAGCGAAGGTATATCTATTAATTGACAGCGCTACAGCAAGAGTAAATATTACTTACTTTAATTTGACTGTAGAAGCACGGTTCCTTAATATGGGTTTAAGCAATACCAACCCAAATGTAGTTTCGCTCATTATAGCAACACTGCATTAAGGGGAATTTGGTCAGTTGATCAGCCAATCAACTGACCTTTAATTTTCCCCGGTAATGTTTCTAACTACTTTTTCTTTATAGTTTCTCCTTTTCTTTTTAAGGCCGGCTTTGCCGTTTTCGGCGCCGACTTACTCTTCTTAACAGGTTTTTCCTTCTCCGTTTTTTTATCGAATGCTTCCCCGATAAAAGTAACTGAGGGTAAAACCAATGTCGGGAAAAGATTACGACCCGTTATCGTAACTAATATTTCCCGTATAGCCGAATATAAAACCGCCGGGCAATTAACCTTAGCTAAGTCATCTATTCTTTCTTCCGGCCACTTTTCAGATATACCGAAGAATCCGACTAACGTTACCTGAAAGTTGTAAGGCACTTTTTCCTGCGCCTTCTCAAGAAACTCAACTGTCAATTCGCAACGCCAACGGCGTTTATTTGCCTCTATTGGCTTTGAGTCATAACTAACGCTAAACTCGACCGGCTCGTAAGTTTCGCCCTTTACCGGCTTCTCCGCCAAATCATTTAACAAAGAGAATTCCAGCTTTTTTAGATAATAATCTTCAAGCTGCAAGGGCGAGCTCTGCATTGGTTGCTTCCTCCCTTTGTTTTGTTTCCAGTCCCCGCGGCTTAAATTTTTCGATCAGCCCTCCAGCGACTTCTGCGACTTCCTTGTTATAGACTTCGTTTCCAATAACAATCATCATATTTCCATTACTGGAAGTTTCTGTTCCCAATCTGGAAGCCTGCCAGCTTTTGGCATCATTATCTAGTCTGTCTAGGTAATCCTGAACATTTACATCGCTTGCATTTAAACAATGGGAAACAGTTAAATCACTGTTATACGCTCCCCAGAATATAGCTGTCGGTTTTTCAAAAGAACCCTTACAATACTCGGTCAAAACGCCGGTATCCTGATAAAGCTCAATATCTGCATCCAGTTGTTGCAGCGATTCGCCAATTGTATCGTCCTGCTCCAGAAGCATTCTACTGCCCGTAATAACGACCCGTGCCAAAAGGGCATCCGCTATTCTGTGTAATGTAGGAACAGTAGGTATTTGCCCCCTTTCAATACGTGCAATCATCGGCTGTTTGATGCCAGTCCTTTCTGCTAAATCCTGTTGCGTTAATTTCAATTCTTCGCGTCTTTTTATTAAAGTAAGCGCGAAATCAATATCATCACTGGCCTTTTGGTATTCAAGGGCAAACTTTTTATCTTGAAGTTTTTCATTTAAGTAATCTCGAAACGATTTCATAAATTTTCACTCTCTCTTTCTATAAAATCCTTTATCCGTGCTTCAGCAACACGTATGTCTTTTTGGCGTAGTTTTTTATCCTTTTTTATAATTCCGTGAACTATAATCACTTTTTCCTCACTTATTTCAAAGAATAAAAGCCGGTATTCAGTCCCACCGAATTCCGGCCTTAATTCCCATATTTTGTCTGTACCGGAAATCTTTTTTATATAACTTGTAGGGAGAGTAAAACCTTTTTCTTCTAACACCTCGACATACTTCAAGCATTTCGCCTGTGCCTTTGATGGAAGTGCGTCAATAAATTCAATAAAAGGACATCGTCCCCTCTGTGTTTCATAAAAATCTACTTGCAAGGAATACTCTCACAAATCTAATTATAACTTCT
>DASVRX010000067.1:0-5832 GCA_036388375.1 Pedobacter sp.
AGTCAACGCGTCACTAAGCTTTCCCCACAAAGAACTATACTTTCCTAATAAACCTGATTGCAGCGAATACCGGCCCGTGTTGAAGGCCTGCAGGCGTATAAGCGGAAAGCAGGACTGTATTCGATACAGAGACGAAGGCTGTCTTCAAAATCGATCAGGCTTAAAATGTAAGCTTTTTGTTTTCGCCTTCGGCGTACGGATTTCCGCCCATTGTATTTTTCACCAAGTTGATTACCTGAGTAAGCAGCAAGTCTGGAGTATCCCAATATTCAGCTTCCTGAGGTTCGATTTTAAGCAGGCAAAGGTTTGGGTCTTCTTTGCCGTAAGGGAACCATATTTTGAATCGATCGCTCCAAAGCTCTTCAATTTTTGCTGTGTCTTCGCTTATTTCGGCTTTGCCATTTACCGCCACATATAAATTGCTTTGAGGGTTACTGTAATTCAACAGTATGTTTGGGTTCGACTTTATTTCTTCAAGCTTTGTCGACTCCTTAGAAATGAAAAGCCATATTATACCATCGTCTTTAAGCTCAAAGGTATACATAGGCCGGCTATGAGATTTACCTTCTTTGGTAAGTGTGGTGAGCATGGCAATTTTAATGTCTTTTAACTTTGAGGCCAGCTCTCTTGCCTTTTTTATATGTTCAATTTCTTGTAACTGCTCTTGCACAGTAGCGCCGTGTAAAGTTTCCATTGTTGATAGATTATATATGGGGAAACTCCCATTAATCGATTTTTGTTTAGACTATTAGCATTTTCACCTCTCTGTAAAATAATCTGGTGCCAACCTCGTTACTCACCATATCCTTTATATTGCGAGCGAATTTTATCCTAACTCTTGGTTTGACTAAATATCTCCTTTTATTTTTTTTAAGTTTTTCGTTAAGTAGTTTGGCCCAGTCCAGATTTACCGTAAATGGTACAATTACAGACTCCTTAAGCGGAGAGACGCTTATTGGTGCTTCGGTTAAACTTCAGGAATTACCTGCCAGCGCAACTTCGAGCAATACTTATGGATTTTACTCGGTGACGGCACCTTCTGGCCAATATCAGCTTGTGGTGAGTTATACCGGTTATGCAACTGTAACCCGGACAATTACGCTTGATAGAAATTTAGTTTTGAATATCGGGATCAAATCGAATTCTGTTTTACAGGAAGTGGTTGTTACCGGGCGATCGGTAGTTGAGAATGTTTCCAATCCGCAAATGGGAATTGAGAAACTGAATATGGAAAGCATTAAAAATGTGCCTGTTTTATTTGGTGAAAAAGATATTTTAAAAACGCTGCAGTTGTTACCTGGAATAAAGTCTGCGGGCGAAGGGAATAGCGGATTTTATGTACGGGGTGGCTCATCGGATCAGAATCTAATCTTATTGGATGAAGCAAACGTTTATAACGCTTCTCATCTCCTTGGCTTTTTTTCCACCTTTAATTCTGATGCAATTAAGGATGTAACCATTTATAAGGGTGGAATGCCGGCACAGTATGGCGGTCGTTTGGCTTCTGCTTTAGACATTCGAATGAACGAAGGAGACAAGAATAAATATACCGCAGAAGGAGGAATAGGTTTGATTGCTTCGCGCTTAAAATTAGAAGGGCCGGTACAAAAGGGTAAGGGTTCATTTATGTTAAGCGGAAGGCGCACTTATGCGGATTTATTCCTGAAGCTGTCTTCCAATGAAGATCTGAAACAAACTGTATTATATTTCTACGACCTAAATGCGAAGGCCAATTATCAATTTGATTCTAAAAATACCCTTTACGTTTCGGGATACTTTGGTCAGGATGCTTTGGGTTTAAAAGAGACATTTAGTTTAGATTGGGGGAATACTACAGCTACAGTGCGCTGGAACCATCTGTTTAACGAAAAGCTATTTTCAAATACCACATTGATTTACAGTGACTATAATTATACCATCCAGAATGTTGAAAGTGGTAATGATTTTAAGGTAACATCGCTTATAAGAGATCTAAATTTAAAGCAGGACTACCAATACTTCGCCAATAACAGGCATACGGTAAGGTTTGGCCTCAATGCCATTCGTCATCAAATACGTCCGGGTAATATTACTTCGTCAGAAACGTCCAGTATTAATGATAAACAACTCGAAAAGAGGAAGGGCTATGAGGTGGCTGCTTATATTTCTGATGAGATGAAGTTAAATGATATAAGCCTGGTTTATGGCCTTCGCTTAAGTTCTTTTTCTTTATTAGGCCCGGGAAATTTCAATACTTATAATTCTCAGGGTCAAATAATTAATACTAAACCTTATAGTTCTGGTAAAATTGTAAAAAGTTATTTATTCGCCGAACCTAGAATTTCAGCTAGTTACCGACTGGGGGAGAACCGTTCTGTAAAAGCCTCGTATACTCGTAATACACAAAATTTACATTTATTGTCTAACTCAACAGCTGCTTTGCCGACAGATTTGTGGGTGATGAGCAGTAATAATATTAAATCTCAAATAGGAGATCAGATTGCGTTAGGATATTTTCAAAATCTTAAAAATAACAAATACGAGTTCTCAGCCGAGGTATATTATAAAGATATGCAAAACCAAATCGAGTACCGCAACGCTGCCAATTTGAGAGGAAATGAAGCTGTTGAGTCTGAGTTATTATATGGCGATGGGCGGGCGTATGGAATTGAATTGTTCATGAAAAAACGTTCGGGTGATTTTAATGGCTGGGTTGGTTATACTCTATCACGTACCGAAAGAAGATTTAATGATATTTCAAACGGTGAGTATTTTCCTTCCAAACAAGACCGGACACACGATGTATCTTTAGTTGGTATCTATAAATTATCACGCAGGTGGACTTTTTCGGGAACCTTCGTTTATAATACCGGAAATGCAATAACTTTCCCGAGCGGAAAGTACCAGGTCGATGGAAGAACGAACTTCTATTACACCGAAAGAAATGGTTATCGAATGCCGGACTATCATCGCTTAGATCTAAGTGCTACGTTGGGAAATAAGGTAACAAAAAAGCATCAGTCAAGCTGGACTTTTGGTGTATACAATGCTTATAACCGCCATAATGCTTACACAATAGATTTTCGAGATGATCCGAATGATCCTCAAAAAACTCAAGCCGTGCAAACTGCGTTATTTGGCATCATTCCGTCGGTTACCTGGAATTTTAAATTTTAAGTATGACTAAATTTAAATTGCTTATTATTTGCTTTACGTCAATCGCCTTATTATCATCTTGCGAAAAGGTTATAGACGTGGATATAAAAGATGCTGCTCCTGTCATTGTTATAGAAGGTGTTGTTACTAATCGCGCTGATTCTCAAGTGGTAAGAGTATCCCGTTCTGCACTATTCGGCCAGGCCAATGTTTTCCCTGCTGTTAGGGGAGCTGTTGTTTCAATAACAGAAGACGGAGTAAGAAAAGCCGACTTATTGGAAAGCAGGCCCGGAGTTTATGTATTACGGCGAGTTAGAGGTACTCCAGGGCATACTTACACATTGAAGGTTGAAGCAGATGGCAAAATATATACTGCATCTTCAACTATGCCTAATCAGGTCCGAATTGATACTGTTGCCTTAAATAGCAGCAGTTTTTTTGGTAATATACGAAGGACCATCTCAGTAGAATATCAAGATCCTTCAGGCGTTAAAAATTATTACCGGTGTTTATTACAGGTAAATGGAACACCATCCAAACAAGGCTTCTTGTTTGATGACAATTTTACTGACGGCAAAAGAGTAAGTCAAGAACTTTTTGATTTTGACCTTGATATTGAGGAAGGTGACTTAGCAGAAATAGAGTTGCATTGTATTGATTCAGTGATTTATCGTTATTGGCAGGGTTTAGATCAAAACCAAAACAGGGGAGGTGCCTCAACTACTCCGGCAAATCCGGTAAGCAATATCTCTAATGGCGCTTTAGGTTATTTCAGCGCACATACAAAGCAAAATAAGGTAGTTCGGATTCCCTAATTTAGCCATTTTGTCTTTAGCATTGCCTTTAAATTCAGAAGAGGGCAGTCGGCCTATCCACAGTAATATCCAACCTTAACTGGCAATCATGTAAGCGTCAGCTGTTTACTTGAAGACCTTTTCGCTATGCGTGTTTTGTGCCTTCATTTACAACGTACCTTTATTTTTTTTAAAACCTTATAGCGGTGATGTCCATTCTGCTGGTCTTAATATCGAAACGGTATTGGAAATGAAATCATTTGGGTCAAGCATCTAAGTGGTAATTTCAAACCGGAGAATTTCAAATTACTGTAAAATACCGATATTAATTCATACTGAGCCGAGCTGCAAAAAAACTATATTAAAGATGCGAAAAGTTCTATTTAGCCTGATCATAGCTTTGCTGTCTGTTACCTTTTCAGCACAAGCTCAAACGAACGTATCGCAACAAAAAGTGTCGGTGAGTAAAAAGTCTGCTAGTATCCAGGAGGTATTAAATTTCTTGGCATTTAACTATCAAATTAATTTTTCTTACAGCAAAGACCTTGTAGCTCTTCAACAAGAAGTTACCGTTCAAGCGGTTGATCTACCCTTAAACGAAGTATTGGACAAGACGTTTAGAGAAAAAGGCATTCAGTATAGTGTTATAGGAAATCAGATTGCCCTGCGGAAAGTATCACATTCTCAGTTCACCATAAGTGGTACCATAAAGGATTCATTGAGCGGGGAAACACTTATAGGAGCAACAGTGAGGTTGGAGGAACTGCCTGCAAGCATATCAACTAGTAATACGTATGGTTTCTATTCGATTTCTGCTCCTTCAGCCCAGTATAAATTAGTTGTAAGCTATACGGGTTATGCTTCACAAAGCATAACTGTTGGTCTAGTTAAAGATTTAGTGTTAAACATAAATCTTCGTTCGAATTCTACTTTACAAGAAGTAGTAGTTACAGCTCGTTCGACCTCAGGCAATGTATCCAACCCGCATTTGGGAGTAGAAAAGCTTAATATGCAGACCATTAAAGACGTTCCTATACTTTTCGGAGAAAAAGATATTCTTAAAACACTTCAACTATTGCCCGGGATTAAATCAGCTGGGGAGGGAAATAGTGGGTTTTATGTACGAGGCGGTGCATCAGATCAGAATTTAATTGTCTTGGATGAGGCGATTGTATACAATGCCTCTCATTTACTTGGCTTCTTATCAACATTTAATTCAGATGCGATTAAAGATGTAACCGTCTATAAAGGCGGTATGCCAGCGCAATATGGGGGTCGTTTAGCTTCTGCTCTCGATATCCGGATGAATGAAGGCGACCAGAATAAAAATACGGTAGAAGGGGGCATCGGGTTAATTTCTTCACGATTGAAGCTTGAAGGCCCAATTAAAAAAGGAAAAGGATCGTTTATGCTGAGCGGGAGGCGCAGTTATGCTGATGCGATTTTTGGGTTGTTCCCGAGCGAAGATTTTACTGATGCAGCCCTGTATTTTTTTGATTTTAACGCCAAGGCAAACTATAAAGTCAATGAAAAAAATACTTTTTATATTTCAAGCTATTCCGGTAAAGACCACTTAGGGTTTGGCGACAATTTTAAATTAAATTGGGGAAATACAACAGGTACAATGCGCTGGAATCACCTCTTTAACCAAAGGTTATTTTCGAACACTACAATAGTTTATAGTGATTACAATTATACCATTCAGAATCTGGATTTATCAGTCAAGCAAGTTCAGGATAATAATAACTTACAGGTAAAATCAATTATTAGGGATATAAACTTTAAGCAAGATTACCAGTACTTCGCCAACAACAGGCATACGCTTAGATTTGGTGTAAATGCTATCCATCATAAAATTCACCCTGGCAGGGTCAGGTTAGCCGAGACCTCAAGTGCTGATGAA
>DASVRX010000068.1:0-5135 GCA_036388375.1 Pedobacter sp.
AATAAACTATGTAAAAAGCAGAATCGATTATAACAGATTGTAAATGGGATAATCGACAGGCTTTTTTTAAATGAGGAATTAGAAAAGGATTTAAATTATGGGCAATACCCCAAAGAAAGAACAAAGTAGTAATTAATATAAATGGTACTAAATACTTTTTACTTGTTATCATTCTAAGATTTGAACACCCGAGGAGTACAGGCAACTAAGCGCACCTGGCTTTGTTTATAATGCTGTGAAATTATAGATTAACTAGCAAATCAAATACTAGCCAATTGGCAAATTATTGAACTATTTTGGTATGAAAGCGAGAAAGGTGGGCAATATCTTAAATTATTGAAACAGGCTTTGTATGGTTTGATATTTTGATCAAAATTTCGATTAGCACATCCCTGTTGAAGGGCTTTGAGATGTAATAGTCCATTCCCGCTTTGATACAAATATCAGCATCTTCTGGCAATGCATTAGCTGTCATGGCTACAATTGTGGGTTGTTTAAATTCAGAGCTGCGAATCATTTGAGTGGCCTGCAAACCATCCATTTCGGGCATAAGCACATCCATTAAGATTACATCGTAACTATTTTCTCTCTGCTTCCTCACGGCTTCAATTCCATTGTTTGCAATTTCAGGCTCATACCCCAGTTTGGTTAAAACCTTAGTTGCAAGTTTTTGATTGATTAAGTTATCTTCTGCTATCAAAATTTTTAATGGATGTTTTCTGGAAAAGCCCGCATTTAGTTCGGTAGAAAAGATTTGTTTATTTTCAGGACCATCAGTTGAGATCTTTAGGCACGATATGATCGAACTATATAGCTGAGAGTACTTAACAGGCTTGCATAAAACCGAGGAAAACAATTGAGGCTGCCCGTTTATACTATTGTCCCCGACATAGCTCAGTAATAAAACCGGAATTTCCGGAACATTTTTTTTTGCCTCTAAGCCGACATCGATACAAGCCCAGTTGGGCATTGATTTATCACATATTATAAGGTCGAAACGTTCTTTCTGTAGCAATGAAATTGCTTCTACACCCGAGCTTGTTACTACTGGCTCCAAATTCCATCGCCTTAACTGAAATTCGAGTGCGTTTAAGAAAGCCTGATTTTCGTCTATTAAAAGAACTTTACGACTATCAAGTTTAGAAACCTCAAACGTCGCAGATTGAACATTTTCAGCTACATCCACATTGATGAAAAAGCTAAATGTTGTACCTACACCTTCTGTGCTTGTTACGGTAACGTCGCCTCCCATCAATTTAACTAAACGCTGGCATATTGTTAGCCCCAAACCGGTTCCGCCATATTTTCGTGTTGTTGAAGAATCCACCTGAGTAAAAGGCTGAAAAAGCCCTGAGATCCGGCTTTCCGGAACACCAATGCCTGTATCTTTAATATCAAAACAAAGATCAAAATTAGGGCTGGTCGGGAATTTTTTATAAACAGAAATAACTACCTCGCCTTTATGTGTGAATTTCACCGCATTGCTTATCAGATTTAAAAGAATCTGGCGCAATCTATGACTATCGCCCACCAAGCCCGAAGGCACTGCCGGATCAATCTGATAAATAAGATTTAAACCCTGTTGGTTGATTTTGGTTGCAAAGACATCTAACACGCTTTCAACAAGCTGGGTGATTTCGAACTCGTGTTTTTCGATCTTCATCATCTCACCTTCAATTTTTGAAAAATCAAGAATGTCGTTAATAACGCTCAAGAGGTTGTCGCCGCTTGATGTGATGATGCTTACATAATCTTTCTGTTCTTGTGTTAGGGGAGTTTCTGCAAGTAAAGCAGCCATTCCTAGAACACCGTTCATTGGAGTACGTATTTCATGACTCATTGTAGCCAGAAAATCGCTTTTCGCTCTATTCGCTTCATCTGCACGGCTTTTCGCCGCTTCAGCTTCTTTACTTTTTTCAATCAGCTCCTGATTCACTATCTGTAACACTTCGGTTTGTTCACTAAGCTTTTCTGCGTTATAACGCACTTCTGCAGTTCGCACTTTTACCTGGTTTTCAAGTTCATTTTTTTGTGAATGAATGGCTTTTACCCTACTTCTGAATATTAAGATTATTATTCCTGAAACTAAAAGAATTGTTCCCAGTTTAAACCACCAGGTAAGCCAAAATGGAGGTTGAACGGTGACTCTGATCATTATCGGACTGCTCCAAAGTCCATCCATATTTACTGCCTTTACTTTGAACGTATATTCGCCAGGAGTAATATTGGTATAGGTTGCTGTGCCGGTGCTATTGGTTGTCCAGTTGTTTTCAAGCCCTTCGAGCTGATAAGCAAAGGAGAACATATCTGAGGACACGTAATTCAGTGCTACAAAGTCAAAAGAGAAAGAAGACTGCGTGTGACTAAGGACTATTTCTTTGATTTTTAAAGGACTTGTAGTCAAAATAGAATCGGCGGCAGCAACAACGATCGGACGATTGAATATCTTAAACTCCGTTAAGAATACTTTGGGAGTTGAAGACTCTTGCTTTACACTATCCGGATGGAAAACGTTGAAGCCGTTTTGGCCACCGAATAACATCCTGCCATCAGGCATTTTAAGAAAAGAATTTTTATTAAATGACGCTCCCTGCAAGCCGTCTGCCAAGCCATAATTTCTGAATTTATTGGATTTAAAGTTAAATTTTGAAATACCTTTATTAGTACTTATCCACAAGTTTCCGTGTGAATCTTCTGTAATGGCCATAATAGAGTTATGAGGTAGGCCATCGGTAACGTAATAGGTTTTGAAAGATTGGTTTACTGGGTTATATAAATTCAGGCCATCATATGTCCCGACCCAGATTCGCCCTGCAGAATCTTTGAAAACGGCATTAATAATATTATAGCTTATACTACCCTTTACAGTTGGGATGGGTTTAAAGATCTTAACCTTTCGTGTTTTTTTATTTAATACATATAAGCCGCCGCCGCCCGTACCAATCCAAAGCTCTTCACCATCATCATACAAACAGCTTACATTTTGAATATTTAAAGCCGGCTTATTCTTAAAATCAACCTTAAAATGCTCAAATGAATTTGTTTTTTTGTCGAACCGACTAAAACCTCCTAAGCATCCCAACCATAAACTTCCATCAATTTTATCCTGGCAAATGGTCATGATCGAAAAATTCATGGTACCCTTCGAACTACCGTCAGCCGGAAACCTTCTGAAAGTTTTTGTTTTAGGATTGTACATACTGAACTCGGCCCCATAAGTGCCTACCCAAACATCACCATCTTTGTCCTTTAATAAGCAATTTATATAGTTGCTCGGGAGAGAGGTATTCGCCGAAGTCCTAACCAAAAGCTTGTCAAATTTCTTTGTCGTGGCATTGTACTGGTTGATACCACCGCCATCTGTACCCACTAAAACTTTATCGTTTTCTAAAGCCGCAAAACACCTCACATTGTTATCGCTCAGGCTCTCTTTATCAAACAAATGGTTATTCAAATGAGTAAACTTGGGCTGTATATAGTTCAAAAGGTTCACTCCTCCATTAAAAGTCCCAATCCAAATGTTCCCTTCACGGTCACTAAACAAGTCGTGAATTGAATTACTGTTTAATCCGGATGGCCTTGTGTAATCTAATTGATGAATTTCAAATAACCTGGTTCCTCTGCGAAGGATGTTTAACCCCCCGTTCTCGGTTCCGACCCAAACATCTCCTTTAGCATCTGGCTGGATTGAAAGAATTGTATTATGGCTTAAAGAGCCTTCTTCATTACTCTTTTTATAGTTTTTAAAAGTTTTCGATTGAGCAACATAGCAATAGAGCCCATCTTTTTCGGTGCCAATCCAAATATTATTAAATTTATCAGCTTTAATTTCGGAAATAGGACTATTGAATAAAGGGCTATTGATATCTTCCTGCTCTCTGAAGTTTTCAAATACACCAGGATGTGCCATTCGGATTAAGCCCTTATTTGTACCAATCCATAAAGTACCGTTCGAGGTCTTTGTTAAACACCTTATGGAATTACTAATCAGGCCTCCAGGTCTAGAAGGATTACTATAGAACTGCTTAAATCTACGGGTTTTTACGTCAAAATGGTTTAAACCATCTGCGGTTCCTACCCATAGGTTGTCGGTTTGGTCTTCAATGATTGCATTAACACTATTTTGTGATATGCTATTGGGATCAGCATCCTCATGTGTATAATTAACGAACCTGTTTGTTTCCTGATCGAACATGGAAAGTCCTCCCCCGGTACCAATCCATAACCTTCCCTTTTTATCAACACACATGGCGGAGACATAATTTTGAATTATGGAAGCCGGATTTTTCCGCTCATGCCGGTATATAATGAAGTTCTTTCCGTCGAACCTGTTCAAACCATCCTGGGTGCCAAACCAAACAAATCCTTCATGGTCTTGAATCATGACCTTAACAAAGTTGTTTGATAAGCCTGCATTCATATTGAAATGAGTGTACTTATATTCAGTTTTTTGCGAAAAAACACCAAGAGGGCTGAACACAAAGGATGCAAAGATTAAGAGCAGATGCTTCATTTGGGTATAATGATTTGGCTGGTAATACGGCTATTAGATATAATAGTTTCAGCCCGAAAGCAATGTCGAAAGCTTGGTTGAAAAGATTGAGGGTAAATCGACAAAAAACGGCAAAAAAAAAGCCGCCCAAAATGGCGGCTTTCAAACTTAAATAAAACTACTTTAATGATTTTGCCCCGCCTTCTACCTTGAAAACATAAGCATATTGGCTTTTTAATTCTGTTGGGGAAACAACAGGTGCCTGTATGTTAAGAATATTGTTTGCGGCACTAAATTTGGCCGTCTTGTTACTTCCTAAAAGCTTAATAGTGCTTCCTTTAGCGATATTTAATCCTTCAATTGAAATTCCCTTCTCTGGCCATTTAGTTGTTAAAACATAAAGATCATTTCCTTTTCTTGTGTAAAATACCGTACGACCTGTTTTTGTAGATGCTGCCTCTGCCGCTGATTTTTCCTTTTTCTCGCCTGCAGGAGCTTCTTTTATTACTGCCTTTTTATGTTCGGCGGGATTGTGCCATGCCTTTGTTCCGTAAATTCCCTCTCCATTTACCGCAAGCCATTTACCAATATCTGTAAGCCTTTGCTCCATAATTACCGGAATGCGGCCATCTGCAGTAGGACC
>DASVRX010000069.1:0-7458 GCA_036388375.1 Pedobacter sp.
TCAACTAAATGCGCAGCTCTTTGCGCAGCTAGACGTTTTGTTATGCTTTGCCTCCTTGGCGATAAAAAACTACTATGTAAAACCGGTTTTAGACAATGGTAATATCATCGACATTAAAGGCGGCCGTCATCCTGTAATAGAACAAAAACTGCCGGTAGGAGAGGCATACATTACCAACGATGTATTTTTAGATAGCGATAGTCAGCAAATAATTATCATTACAGGGCCAAATATGTCTGGTAAATCGGCTTTGCTAAGACAAACCGGCTTGATTGTGTTGATGGCTCAAATGGGCTGTTTTGTTCCTGCTAAGGAAGCGAAGATTGGTTTGGTTGATAAGATTTTTACCCGGGTTGGAGCATCTGATAATTTATCGTCTGGTGAATCTACCTTTATGGTGGAGATGAACGAAACGGCCAGTATCCTGAATAATTTATCCGATAAAAGCTTAATTCTGTTGGATGAAATTGGGCGTGGAACGTCCACTTATGATGGTATCTCGATAGCCTGGGCCATTGCCGAGTTTTTGCACACAAATCCATCCGCGAAAGCGAAAACCTTATTTGCAACGCATTACCATGAATTAAATGAGCTAAGCAATTCTTTTAGCCGCATCAAAAATTTTAACGTTACTGTTAAAGAAGTTGGCAACAAGGTGATTTTTTTAAGAAAGCTGGTGCCTGGTGGAAGCGAGCATAGTTTCGGAATTCATGTTGCGAAGATGGCGGGTATGCCTCCTAAGCTTATCAATCGTGCGAACGAAATACTAAAACGGCTTGAACAGGAGCGTACGGGCGGTGAGCATATTAAAGACAGTATTAAAAAAGTGCAGCAGCAGGCTTATCAGTTGCAAATGTTTTCTATAGATGATCCGGTTTTGGTAAAGATCAGGGATCTACTTAATAACCTTGATGTAAATACGCTTACGCCAGTAGAGGCTTTGATGAAGCTTGATGAGATTCAACGGGTTCTAAAGGCTTGACATTATTAACCCATGTTAGAAACTTTAGCGATTTTCACTTAAAGTATTTGATGATATTGAGTGATATGCGGTTGTGGAATAAGAAATCGATTTTTTTGTATTTGATAGTATTTGTTGGTTTGCTTGGTGCTTCCTGCAAAAGCAGCAAAATGATTACCGACTCATCTTCGGCAAGAAATAAGGAATTTAGAGGCAGCCTCAAAGAAAGATATGCAGCTGTGATTGAGGTTCCGGAACGGGAAATAAGTAATGAAAAACTTTATAAGTTTATTGATGAATGGATGGGTGTAAACCATGTAACCGGGGGAAAGGATAAACGAGGTATTGATTGTTCGGGATTTACTGCATTGCTTGAAAAGGAAATATTTGGTTACAATCTACCCAGAACAGCCCTGCAGATGGCCGAGAATGTTAAACGGAAATTTGAAGAGGAGATGAAAGAAGGTGATCTGGTGTTTTTTGATTTTAATGGAAAGCGGTTCAGTCACGTTGGGGTATACCTTTTAAATAATCGTTTTGTTCATGTATCTACGAGTAAAGGGGTAATTGTAAGCAACTTGAAGGATCCTTGGTATTATAAATTTTTTTCGCGTTGCGGCAGTGTAAAGGGTTTATCAAATATATCCAGCCGATAACCCGTTGATGATTTTGTTGATTAGAACTTGCTTATTGTTTATGACTAAATCCAAACCCGATTATTCTTTCTGGACAAAATATAAGCGTTTTGCATCTACTGAAATCTTATTATACCTTGTTATGATAACCGGAATTCTTTTAGGAATATTGATCTTTTCCTGATAGATTTTAAACTTGTTTCAAAAGCTTTTTCCCACCTTTGTTCAATATGAAACTTAATCTTACTCGTCCACTTGCATTTTTTGATCTTGAAGCTACCGGCTTAAACCTGGGCTCTGACAGAATAGTTGAAATTGCTATTTTAAAAGTGCTTGTTGATGGTACCCAAGAGGTTAAGTGCATGCGAATAAATCCTGAGAAGCCCATTCCTGCGGAAACATCTATGATTCACAATATCTTTGATGAAGATGTTAAAGATGCCCCCACTTTCAAAGAAGTAGCTCAGGAACTCGCTGACTTCATTGGCGATGCTGACTTGGCCGGGTACAATTCAAATAAGTTTGATATTCCATTATTAATGGAAGAGTTCCTGCGATCTCAGGTTGAATTCGATCTGGAACACAGACGCTTTGTGGATGTCCAAAATATCTTCCATCAAATGGAGCAGCGCACTTTGAAGGCTGCTTATCAGTTTTATTGTGGAAAGCAAATTGAGAATGCACATTCGGCGGAAGCTGATATCAGGGCAACTTATGAAGTTTTGCTTTCTCAATTAGAAAAATATCAGGACACTGAATGGGAAGACAGAAAAGGTAATAAGTCCAAGCCCGTTCAGAATGACGTTGCCGCTCTTCATCAGTTCACCAATTTAAGCAGGCCGGTTGATTTTGCCGGAAGATTGGTATTCAACGAAGACGGAATTGAGGTGTTCAATTTCGGAAAACATAAGGGAAAATGCGTAGAGGAGGTTTTTACTGCCGAGCCAAGCTATTACTCCTGGATGCAACAAGGTGATTTTCCGCTTTACACCAAGCGGTGCCTTGAGAAAATCTGGGTGCGTTGGAATAACAACAAAAAGATCATCATTAAACAGGAAAAAACCATCACGGTTGAAGTGCAGGATAAGAATCAAAAGCCGTCGGAACAAAGGCCTGCATTTGTAAAGAAAGATCATCATCAGCAACCAAAAAAAGAGGAGAAAGCTGTGCCGGTAACAAATGATATGTTAGAGCAGCTGAAGTTGAAGTTTGGGAAGTAAGTTTTAAAGCGGAGTATGTTGGGATAATTCATGAATTATCCTTACGGCGGCCTAACCGCTTACTCGGTTATAGTTGCTTCCTCTTTTCCCGGGATTTGACCTTTATCAAGTTCTTTTTCTGTTTCAATCTCCGGGATGGTTTCGGTGTAAATCAAATCAAGTTTTGCAGCATGTTCGGCTGCTTCAACGGTATTATCAAGGATGAGCATATCCACTTTATCCTTACTCAGTTCTTCTTTTATCTGAATGGCTATTTGCTCGCGGTCGGGTAACTGTACATCGCGAATGTAGATCGCTAAGATTCTGCCGGGATATTGTTTAACCACTTCACGGTAAATTTTGGGATCTTCCTGACCGCTATCGCCAATCAAAACGAAGTTAAGTTTGGGGTAGGTTAACAAGATGTTTTCGATCTCTTTAAATTTATGCCCCATATGGCCGCCATTGCTAAAGAACTTATTTTCTTTAAGACCGAAATCCCGAAGTAAAAGCGGACCAGCAGGGATTTCATTTAAATCCATAAACTCTTTTAATAAATCATACAAATTCCATGGGCTGCTGGATACATAGAAGAATGGATTATTACGCTTACCATTTCTGCCTAATTGTAAAGATTTATAAAAGGCTGAGACCCCAGCGAAGGGGAGTCGTGTTTTTGCGTTATGGAGAAAAACTGTGCGCGACATGGCTAAAGTATTCGTCGCGCTCGTTTCAATAATCGTATCGTCAATATCGCTTATAATTCCATATTCCGCATCTTCCGGCGGTACAAGAACATCTGCATTAACCTTTAATCCTTTTACAAATTTAATTGGTGAATCTGTCAACTCTATTTCAACCTGGTGCCAACTGTTTTCTGTTACTATAGGAGAGGTGAGTTCAATGTTAATCATGAAATAACCTTCTTCATCGGTAACCATCTGGTGTTGCTGATCCTGATAAGTTACCTTAAGTACAGCATTCGGAATCTCATCGCTTTCGAAGCGCTTATACATATTCACCAGGTTATTCAGAATCGTGTCCTTATCGCCCGAAGAGGCGATTTTTTTATCTTCTAATACCCTGCCTTTCAAATAAAGCCTGTTGGCGGTGCCATAACTACGATAAGGAATAATCTGTACCGGATCATTTAAACGTAATCGGCTTCTTAAACCGAACGCCAGGTTATCGAATTTATCATCTATTAAATCGATTGAATCAGAAAACCATTTTTTCCAGGCCATTAGCATTTTTTCAATAAACACGAGTAATGGGAAGTTGTTGGAGCACATTGGAAAAGCTAACCTCTTTAAGCCAGAAAATAAATCTCCCAGATGTTTTTGTTTAGAAATATATTATCGACATTTGTTTATTAATTTTTTTTATAATGCAAAAAGGAACAGTAAAATTTTTTAATGAGACTAAAGGTTTTGGTTTCATCGTACCATCAAACGGAGATAGCGATATCTTTGTGCACTCTTCAGGTTTAGTGGATAACATTCGTGAGAATGACACTGTAGAATATGAAGTTGAACGCGGTAAAAAAGGTTTAAATGCAGTAAATGTAAAAGTTGTATAACTAAATACTTTATTTTTAAATTCTTTAAAGCATCAGCCCAGCGCTGGTGCTTTTTTGTTGAAATGAAGCGGAAGAATCAGGAATTCAAGTTTAGCTAACTTATTTTAAGACTACTTGTTATACCTGTATGCATTCAATTCAAATACTACTTCCGTTATTTAATGAAAATGGAGAAGAGTTCTCTAACAAGCAGTTCATCCATTTGAAAAACGAGTTGACGGAAAAATTCGGCGGAATTACAGCGTATACCCGTTCTCCTGCAACGGGTTTCTGGAAAGATACCGAAGACAAAACGGTTAAGGATGATATCATTATTTATGAAGTGATGGCAGATGAATTAGATAAAACATGGTGGCAAGCTTGTCGCAAACGACTGGAAGATTTATTCCTCCAGGATGAAATAATTATCAGGGCCTGGGAAATGGATAAATTATAAATCTCGTTATCTCAATTAACAAAACTAAGCTTACAAGCAGTCGGGTGACTGGAAACCGGAATCAATCCCGTAATTTGCGCAATATTTAATTTCGACAGTGTGTGGTTAGAAAAGTTAAAGCTTAATAAATCCTTAGTTCGTTCAATTACCGACGCAGGATTCATAAGTCCGAAGGAGATACAATTAAAAACAATGACCCGCATTATTGGCGGTCAGGATCTTATTGCCATTGGCCCGCAAGGTTGTGGTAAAACAAGTACTTATATTCTTGGTGTTCTTACCAAGTTGAAACAAGGTTTTGAAGATGCCCCCAGGGCATTAATTTTGGTTCCCGATAAAGAAAGTGTACTTACCGTTATTGAACAGTTTGAACTTCTCAATAAGAACAAAACGATCCGGATAGTTGGCTTATATGCCGCCCCTGCGATGGAAAGTCAGTTGAATGCTTTAGCAGATGGCTGCGATATCGTTGTAGCTACGCCAGACAGAGCGCGGGCAATTTATTTAAAACTAGCCCTTAATTTAAATAAGGTTACCATTATGGTGATCGATGATGCAGAACTGATTGTTAAGCAGGGCCTGCAACTGCCGGTTGTTGAATTGGCCAATAGTATACAGAAATGTCAACATTTGGTGTTTGCCGAAGTGTTACACGATCGTTTAAATAAGATGCTTGATCCTTTCATTCAACAACCATTTGTTATTGAAATTGAGGATCTTGGCGAAACGGAAGTATCAACCTGTGAGCAACGATTGTATCAGTTGCCAAACCTTCGCACTAAGCTTAATTTACTTAATTTATTGCTTGATGATGGAGAAGTTTTTACAAAAGCAACCGTTTTCGTGAATACTCGCTTAACCGCAGAAAAGGTATATAACCAACTAAAGCCACGTCTTAAAGCACAGATAGCAATTTTAAATCCTATTTTCTTTGAATCTGCCGGAGTAGAATCGATTAAAGAGTTTCAGGAGAATGAAGATCTAAGGGTGTTAGTCATTGCAGACGAACTTCAGGGTAATCTTGACTTATCTCAAATACCCTTCATTGTTCATGCAGAAATCCCGCAGGAGAAAGAAATATTCATTAATCGGGTTCTTCAAAACACGGAAGAGGCTGTTGCAATTACTTTAAGTACAGATTTAGAATTGCCGCAGGTTCGCAAAATCGAACAAGCGCTTGGTAAAAAGATACCGGTTGCCGGTTTACCGGAAGGTTTAATAATTGATGTTGAACCTGCTGAAGGAAAGGTGATTAAAACAACGAAATCCCGTTCTCCTGTAGAGGAGAGAGGCGCCGCCTTCCATGAAAAAAAAGCCAGCAATTCAAAGGATTATAATTACAGCTCGGGGTTAAAGGCTAAGATGAATAAGAAGAAAAAGCACTAGGTGATAACTCAAATTAGAAAATCAAAATTAAAGACGACCGGTTTAATTCTGGCATTTGTACATCTTCTTAATATTATTTCATGATTGCTATTGGAACATACAACGACCTTACCTATAAACGAAAAGCAGCCACTGGATTAGTTTTCGGTGATGAGGATGAGGAAGTAATTCTTCCATTCACTACTGCGGTTGATAATTTAAATGTGGAAGCCCCCCTTCATGCCTTTGTATATATGAGCAGCGACGGCCGACTTACCGCTACCTTAAAAACTCCATATGCTTGTGTTGACGAATTTGCCGTACTGGAAGTTATTGATCAAAACGATAGTGGTGCCTTCTTAGATCTTGGCATTGAAAAAGACGTTTTCGTGCCTGAGCGAGAACAAAAGCGGCCTATGCGTAAAGGTGAGCGCTATGTGGTTTATGTTTATTTAAATGAGCAGAACAGCAGATTAGAGGCCAGTTCCCGGCTTGCGCCATTTGTAGCAGAAGAAGGCTTCGACTTTGACGAAGGAGACGAAGTACAGCTTTACATAGCCGATCCTAGTGATTTGGGATATAATGCTATCATCAATAAAAAATTTATAGGTCTTCTTTACCACAATGAGCTTTATGAGCATTTAACTCATGGCGAAATAAGAAAAGGTTACATCAAGAAGATCAGGGAAGGGAATAAAATTGATTTAAGTTTAAATCCAATTGGCTATACTCATATCCTGGATTCCAAAGCTATTCTCTTAGATAAATTGAAAGAGAACAATGGAGTTTTAGATCTCGGCGATAAAAGTTCGCCTCCGGAGATTTATAAGAGACTAAAAATCAGCAAAAAAGCTTTTAAGAAAACTGTGGGAGGCCTGTATAAAGACAGGCTTATTGAGGTTTCTGATTATGAGATTAAATTGGTCGCGCGGCCGGAAGAGGATTTAGGTGAATAGTAAATCATCTATGCTATAACGACCTCTTAACTTATTACCTTACCTCAATAGTGAACACCTTAGAACCAAGCCTTGAATTATCTGACAATCCTTGAATTAAAACTTTGTACTTCCCGGGCTGATCTGAAGTGTAAAAGGAAATAGAGGATAACCCTTTTTGATCCGTTGTTTGACTTGGCAACCAGTATAATGTGTTTCGCAGATCGGGTACGGTACTTTTTGCATTATCTCCATCGTACATTGGCGAATAGAATTCGCGTCTTAATTGCAAACCTTCGTAATCTAAAACAGTGGCGTGTGAATTTATTTTTAAATCCATAATGTCAC
>DASVRX010000070.1:0-2597 GCA_036388375.1 Pedobacter sp.
CATCAATACAGAACTTCTTGATGATACACCTGGACTTGCTGAAGTAGAAAGTATATCACTTCATTACCCAAATCAGGGACAGTTCCATCCTATGAAGTATTTGAAGGGTTTAACTGAAGCGTTCATTAGGCTAGGCGGAAAAGTTTATACCGAGACACATGTTAATGACATTAAGGAAAAGGAGCTGAAAGCAAACGGTTTTGTTGTAAACGCAAATCATATTGTGGTTGCAACAAACTCGCCGGTTAACGACAGGGTAACCATGCATACCAAGCAATATCCCTACAGAACTTATGTGGTGGGTGTAAAAATTCCAAAAGATGCTGTTAAGCATGCGTTATGGTGGGATACCGGCGATCATGAATCGAAATGGGATAATATGCCTTATAAATACACCCGTTTGCAGAATCTGGATGAGGAGTTCGACCTGATTATTTGCGGAGGTGAAGATCATAAAACCGGTCAGGCCGATGATGAAGGTGTTTTAGAAGAAGATCGTTATAATGCGCTTATTGAGTTTGTAAAAAGCAATTTTCCCGCCTCGCAAGAGGTAGTTTATAAATGGTCGGGGCAGGTTTTAGAACCGCTTGACGCGATGGCGTATATTGGTAAAAATCCGGGTAATGATCACGTCTATATTGCTACAGGCGATTCCGGTAACGGGATGACGCACGGTACCATTGCCGGAATGCTTATCAGCGATTTGATCAATGGCAAGGAAAATCCTTGGGCTAAATTGTATGATCCATCTCGTATCACACTCAAAGTGACAGGTGATTATTTGAAAGAAGCAGGAAATATGGCCGCTCAGTATGTCGACCTGGTAACAGGCGGCGATGTAGACTCGGCTAATGAAATTAAGAATGGGGAAGGTGCAATCATCAGATCTGGTATAAAGAAAGTTGCGGTGTACCGCGATGAAGTGGGACAATTACATTCTTATACAGCGATTTGTCCGCATTTAGGTTGCGTTGTTCAGTGGAATGCCGACGAAAAATCTTTCGATTGCCCTTGCCACGGTTCGCGCTTTACCTGCAAAGGGGAAGTGATTAATGGTCCTGCAGCGAGTGATCTTGAACGAGTTGAGCTTTAAAAGTGACCTGCGATATTGAAAATGCTTTGAACTAGATAACATTTAATGTTATTTAGTTCAACTCCCAGAGTTTATCATCTTCTTAGGTTCTCCCCACAGGTATGAATTTTCTCCCTATGATACAGGTTTTCAAATTAACCTAAATTGCTGGAAATCGTTCTATCGCCATTATTAAAGCGATTCCGAAAATCGCAGACGAAAGAAAGAGGATCCAATCTTTTTTTGGCGCTTTGAAAACATGCAATATCAGAAATGAAATTGTAAGTAAAATAGTTACGATGATAATCTGCCCCGCTTCAAGGCCTAAATTAAAAGCCAGTAATTTGGTAATTATACCGTCTTGCGGACTCAAAAAATTTCGGAGGTAATTTGAAAATCCCATTCCATGAATTAATCCGAAAAATAACGTCGAGACATATCTGAAATAGATTTTTCCCTGAGTTTTATTTTTTTGAAAGATGTTGTAGCAGGCCGCGATCACTATAGTTACCGGGATGAGAAATTCAATCCAGGCGGTTGGAACATTAATTTTGTCATAAACGCTCAAAATAAGCGTTAAAGAATGTCCTACAGTAAATGCCGTAATCAGGAATATTATTTTTCTCCAGTCGCGGGGTTCATATATCCCACACAATACAGTTAAAAATAAAATATGGTCATAACCAGCCAGGTCTGTTAAATGCTCAATTCCTAAAGTAAAATATAGATAAAAGTCTTGCATCTTTATAAAATGTATATTTAATATGAAGTATATTTTATTCTTATTACTAGGCTTATCCCACCCCTTGTACCTGAGTTTTACGAGCGTTAATTATAGCGATAAAACTCAGACCTTCCAGATAACCTCAAAATTATTTCTAGACGATCTGGAAAAGGGTGTGCTAAAAGAGGGCGGTATACACATAAACGTCGAGAATCCTGCAAATAGAGTGCAGGTGAATAATGCAGTTGCAGCATATGTTAAAAATCACATTAAACTTCATATAAATCTCAAAAGGATACAGCTCAACTACAAAGGATACAGGGTAATTGGCGATGTAGCCTGGTGTTTTTTTGAATCTGAAATAGTAGGCGCAAGTTCAGCTTTGCAGATTGACAATGACTTATTCGTAGACATTTATTCAAATCAGGTTAACATGCTGAATTTGAAAATAGGGAGCCTCGACGAAAGTGTAAAAATGGATATTAATAAGACGACTTACCATCGTAAATAGCCTGCAAAACTTCGAGTCGTATCGCTTATCCGTTAGTAAGCTGCTAAATCTGCAATGCGCCCCAAGTGTTATCGGTAATTGATGACGATGAGGTATAATCAACTGATATTCAGTCTGATAATATTGCGATTTATCTACGTTTGTTGCCAATTAATGATTTGATTATCAGTTTGTTAACCAAGTTGTGACTTGGGGTATTCGAATTTTAATCTCTTATTTGTACTTCAGCCAATTTGATGCTTTGCCACCTCTCTGGAAAGGTAAAGCCCGACACCATTTAGATGATTAGA